>JALXCV010000117.1 GCA_026990765.1 Hyphomicrobiales bacterium
CCTGCCTGTACCTCGTCACAATTGGACTGTAGAATAAAGACCTGACTAACATAACAGGGAGAAACCCATGTCTGTAGCAAAAACCATTGAACTGTCAGGCAGTTCCAAAAAGGGCGTTGAAGCTGCCGTTGCCAAGGTCGTCAAGCGCGCCAACAAGACCTTGAAAAATGTTCAGGGCGTCTGGGTCAAGGATATCAAGGCCGATGTCAAGAAAGGCAAGATCGTCAGCTGGCGGGTATTGTGCAAGGTGACATTCCTGCTCAAGGCTTAGGGTCAGGACTCATTAATCAAGTCTGTTCTGCGTGACTGTTTTGGTTTCTGTTTGCGTTGGGAAAACTGGAAAGTCACTTAAACTTTTCCAGCAGTTTCATGTAAACAGCAATCTTGGCCTGCAACTGGGCAATGCGGGCTTCGCTGGCTTTAATTCTGGCTTCATCGGCCTCAATGCCGGATTCTATGGCTGTGGTTGATACCATGCCTTCTTCAATCTGCTTTTCCACTGCGAAGATGCTGTCCTCACTGGATTTTATTCGGGCCTCCAGTTCAGAAATGCGGGTTTCGATCTTGCCCGTCATTTGCCGCAATTTCGGCTCCTCAAGCTGACCGGATGCCAAACGGGATTTGATTGCCGCAATTTCAAGCCGGTCCTGTTCGGCAAAACCGGCCAGAATAGATTCCACCTGACTTGCATCAGATATATTATCAAGGTCTGGAGCATCTGTGCTGGCTGTCACAGAACCTGACCCCTTGCCTGCTCCAGCAATCGCCGATGAAGGCAGAGCAGCAGCAACTATCAATGCCAAAAACATCAGGCCGCAGGTTGAGTGTAACAGTCTGTTATGGCTGAACATGGCACGCTCCTATAGGGTTGGTTGCAACCACTATAGCATAAAACAAGCACACCTGAGGATTTTCAGATATCCTTCATCAGTCTTAGCGCATCATAGATGGCTGCGTGAGTATTGCGGGAGGATATGGCATCGCCGATGCGGAATAGCTGATAGGTTCCTTCGGGGTTTTTCTCAAGACTCTGGATTTCACCGGCAAGCAGCGCTTTATAGTCGACTTCACCCAGATTTGACGATCCAGGTTTGAGGTCAAAATACAGATCATCAAGCGGCAGGGTTCCGTGGTTGACTACTACCTGGTCAACCATGCGCGGCTTGTTTACCGGGCCATAGTCGCTGGCGATAATTGCCTTTAGTTCATTGCCTTTACGCACCACATCCTGCAAGCGATAGGTGACGGTAAAGGTTACATCCCGGTCCTGCAATGAGCGCATATAGGGGACAAGATTCATCGCCATTATTTCCGGTGAGAATGACCGGTCGGGGGTCATGATTTCAAGCTTTGCGCCGCTGTCGCAAATAATTTCAGCCGCCTGCAGGGCCGAGTGGTCGCCTGCATCATCAAACAGCAATACGTTTTCACCCGGCTTGACATCTCCTGAAATTATATCCCAGGCCGATACCACCAGATCATTGCCGGTTTTGAGGATTTCAGTATGGGGGATGCCGCCGGTGGCTATGACTGCCACATCAGGATTTTCAGCCATGACGTCGCCGGCTTCAGCAAACAGATTATAACGTATCTTCACTCCATATTTGGCGCATTGATCAAGTCGCCAGTCGATGATTGACATCATTTCGCGGCGGCGCGGGGAGCGTGCGGTCAGGGCAACCTGGCCACCTGCCTGGCTGGCTGCTTCAAAAACCACAACATCATGGCCGCGTTCACCGGCAATTCTTGCAGCTTCAAGCCCGCCGGGACCGGCACCGACAATAACAATCTTTTTGCGGGTGGCGGCAGGTTCAACCTCATGCGGCATGGTCAGTTCACGTCCGGTTGCCGCATTGTGCAAGCAATGGGCTTCGGCCCCCTGATAGATGCGGTCAAGGCAGTAATTGGCACCAACACAGGGGCGAATATCAGCTTCCCTGCCTTCGATGATCTTTTTGACTATATGCGGATCGGCAATATGGGCGCGGGTCATGCCGACCATGTCCAGCTTGCCCTCGGCAATGGCATGGCGGGCGGTTGCCACATCGGCAATTTTAGCCGCATGGAATACCGGAATTGAGGTGGCAGCGCGCATTTCACCGGCAAAATCAAGATGCGGGGCGCTGGCCATGCCCTGCACCGGAATAACATCTGTCAGGGCCGGATCGGTATCAATGCGTCCACGGATTATATTCAAAAAGTCAACCATGCCGGTATCGCGCAAGGTATTGGCAATTTCAATACCATCGGCTTTGGTCAGACCGCCCTCTTCTGCTTCATCGGCAACCATGCGCACCCCGATGATGAATTCATCACCCACGCGCTTGCGGATTGCTGATAAAACATCACGGGCAAATTGCAGCCGGTTTTGCAGACTGCCGCCATAGGGCGGGTCAAGTTCATTGGTAAGCGGTGACCAGAACTGGTCCATCAGATGGCCAAATGCCTCAAGCTCTATGCCATCCATGCCACCAGCCTGCATACGCTCGGCGGCATCGGCATAATCAGCAATGATACGGGCTATATCCCAGTCTTCCATTTTCTTGGGAAAAGCGCGGTGCGAGGCTTCACGATTATGCGAAGGGCTGACAACCGGCAGCCAGTCACCTTTTGACCAGCCGGTTCGCCTTCCAAGGTGAGTAAGCTGGATCATCACCGCGCAATCATGGGCATGAACCGCATCTGTCAGTTCACGCAGCCATGGCACCACCTCATCCTTATAGGCCAGGATATTATTGAACACCGGGGCTGAATCGCGCGATACGGTGGCAGAACCGGCGGTCATGGAAAGGGCGATACCGGCTTTGGCCCGTTCTTCATGATAGGCGCGATAGCGCTGTTTGGGCATGCCGTCTTCCGGGTATGCCGGTTCATGCGAGGATATCATGATCCGGTTTTTCAGGGTCAGGTGTTTCAGCTGAAAAGGTTGCAGCAGTGGATCATTCTTCATGTGTTTCTCCCTGATGGCAATTTAATGCCAGGCATCTTTCATTGATGCTTTGGTTTTGCTGACAAACTCCTGCAACTCCTCATCGATCGCTTCATCCAGATCAGGGGCCGTATATTCCCGCAGGGTTTGTTTCCAGTGTGCATTTGCCCGGCTGGCAGTGTCAATACTGCCATTGTCAGACCATTGCTCCCAATTGTTAATATCGCTTATCGATGATTCCCAATAGGCGGTTTCATAATTGGCAAGGGTGTGGGCGCAGCCAAGGAAATGTTCGCCCGGTCCCACCTCATCAAACGCGCTGGCGGCAAGGGTGTTTTCATTCACCTCAATTCCGGCCAGATAAGTGTGCAGGCTGCCGCAATAATCTGCATCCATAACGAATTTTTCGTATGACATTGACAACAGGCCATCAAGGAACCCGGCAGCATGCAGAACAAAATTGGCGCCGCAATTTATGCTGGCCTGCATCGAGGTGACACTTTCCATCATTGACTGGGCATCGGGCAGTTTGGAAGTGGTAAAGGCGCCTGAACAGCGAAGCGGCAGGCCAAGACGGCGCGCCAGTTGGCCAATTACCAGCGAGCCAAGCGCCGGTTCGGGAGTGCCAAAGGTGGGCGAGCCGGTTTTCAGCGACATTGACGACATGAAATTGCCATAGACAACCGGGGCGCCGGGGCGCTCAAGCTGGGAGATGGCACAGCCGACCATGGTTTCGGCATGGGACTGGGCAATGGCACCGGCGGTGGTGATCGGAGCCATGGCCCCGCCCAGAATAAACGGTACGATCACTGTTCCCTGATTGGCCCGTGCATAGGCCCTGATTGGTTTTGTGGCGCTTGCATCCCACACCAACGGGGAATTGACATTCACATTGCCCATGATAACGCAATTATTGTCGGTAAATTCCTCACCAAACACGATGCGCGCCATACTTATGGAATCTTCTGCCCGGCTTTCCTCGGTGATAGAGCCTAAAAATGCCATGTCGGAATATTTCAGATGGGCATAGACCATATCAAGGTGGCGCTTGTTGACCGGCAGATCGGTTGGTTCGCACACTGTGCCGCCTGAATGATGTATCCATGGTGAGGCATAGGCCAGCTTGACGAAATTTTCAAAATCCTCAATGGTTCCATAGCGCCTCCCCTTGTCCAGATCCATAACAAAGGGTGAGCCATAGGCCGGCGCAAACACCACATTATCGCCACCAATCTCGACTGATTTGGCCCGGTTGCGAGCATGCTGGGTAAATTGTCTTGGCGCGGTCTTGAGCACTTCTCGCACCAACCCTTTTGGAAACCGCACCCTTTCGCCAGCAATTTCAGCCCCGGCCCGGCGCCACATTTCAATCAGATCAGTATCACCACCGCGAAAATCAATACCGATTTTTTCCAAAATATCATCCGCTGCCTGCTCTATCTGCTCAAGGCTTTCTGGTGCCAAAAGATCATGCACCGGTATTTTGCGGGTAATATAGGCAGGCGCTGCAACAGCTTTGCGAACCCGCCCTGCCCGGCGCCGGGTACGCTTTTTGCGCGCCGATGGATTTTGCGATGCTTCCAATGTCGTTTCCTTAATTATTCAATGAATTAAAAAGTCACGAATTGTGATTGGATGTCTGTTTCAAAAACGACATTAGAAATCTGATTTGGTGGTCGGGGTTGGGTGGTGGTTGGGGTCTTGGGTTATGGGTGAACACAGTTAAAACAAGGAGGATTACCCATCCTTAAGTACTATTTTTAAGATGGTTTATTATTTTAGCTTTTTTTTGAACGATTTCACGATTATTAGTAGCTAAGAATTGCACAAGCCCACCTTGAAGAGTTTTTGCATCTTTATCCAGTAGATTGAATATGTTGTCTTGTGGAGCTAATGACAACAAATGGTTTTGTAGCTTTCCAAGAATTGTATTTGTATTACACTTCGGGTTTTGTTCTAATGTTTCATCAAAATCTGGAAAGAATACCGGGTTATAGTCATCGTATATTTCATCATAATCGACTACTTTCCCCCAAGCCTGTTCATCACTATCATCACATATTTGCGTTATGAGATGTTTACCCCACCAGCTATTTAGGTCAAAGACTGAGCTAGCTAATGGAGAAAATAGAGAAAATGAATTAACGCATAATGGAACTTCGTCAGGATAATAAAAACACACCGTTCCATCGTCAAAAAAACCACATGGAGGCTCGCCGAATTCACCTGTAAAATTGTCAGATAAGAAGTTGGTTTGCTGTGGATTATCGCAGTGATCACCAGTCATCAAAAAATGTGGCGATATTTCTGTAAAGTCATTATTAGGCAAAAGCATCAAGAATAAATAATGTGCAGAGTAGTTTAAAGCAAATTCAGCTATATACTCGCCATCTTGATTCAAAATTAGCTCGCTCCAATAAGCGTACTCTTCTCTGTTATCCTCGGAAAACTCACCATACCAAGAATTTATAAAAGGAAGGTTCTTAATGTTTTTTCGGAAAAATTCGGGAACGTCACAGTCTTTGCTCAATAGATTGTTCTTTGATGCTGCATTTTCTGGAAGAGTAACTTTCAAAATTGGTTTTGGTAAATGTAACTCGCCTAAGTAGATGGTAGGGGCTAAAGCAGTCACCAAAGGTGTAAGATAGTCATGAATTCTATAGTAACAAATATCTTCTCCTTTTGATTTCATTGAAATGATATCGTCAAAAACCTTGTCTCCTTTGAAATAATAACTGTAAGCTTGGT
Source organism: Hyphomicrobiales bacterium (assembly GCA_026990765.1). Classification (GTDB taxonomy): domain Bacteria; phylum Pseudomonadota; class Alphaproteobacteria; order Rhizobiales; family Aestuariivirgaceae; genus JALWJW01. Next base: position 5,678 of record JALXCV010000117.1, read on the forward strand.
TCTTATTACTAACTTTTGGAAGCCTGCCGTCTTTATCTTGCGGTTCGTCAATTACAACACTAAAGTTCGGCCGTTCTATAATTATGCTGGCGTCAGTGTTTTTTTGCTCAACTCTCGATATGGATATATTTCTTTCGGTCAGGACTTTGAAGTAATCAACAAGAGCATATTTTTCGTCTATTACCCTGCAAAGGTCATTGATTAAGTCAATTGCTTCAAAATTGTCTGTTTGATGTCGTTTTAATGATGGTGGCTGCAGACTTGTGTTTTTTGTTAATAACTCCAACGACTCGATTCTCGTGGAGCCCAAAGCTTTGGCAAGTTGTTTAAAATTCTCACCTATACATTCAAGATGAAAATCCAACATTGAGCGATTTTTAACTTCATCCGGCAGTAATATCAGACGTTTCCTGTTCTTTATTTTTGATTCTACAACTTCACCATCAAATGCTTTGGCAAAAGTTTGTCGAATTTTTTTTTGAGGCGATAAAGCACCACAATTCTCTATAATGAACGAACCTAGGTTTTGGGCCATTTGAAAGGTATCTTCTTTTGATAGCTTTTGACGCAGTTTTTCTTCAACTGGATTCCAAATGTCAGCCTCACGACCTTCAAGTGATTGGTTTTCCATATCTATACCCTATTATAACGTCGAAATTTGGCTGTTTGATGCATTATTGTTATCACTGTGCCATCAATAATGACCAAACATAGTCGTTGAACTTTTGTGAGGTGTTTTGTAGAAATCAACTTTAATTCTTTCAGTCGTCTGAATTCATTTTTTGAAAGGTAGACGTGCTCGGCCCCGCCCTTTGCATAGTCCCAACAATCTGCAATCTCCAATAGTAAATCTACATACATTTTTTTGATCCCACGTTGTTGGGTGCGAACAATTGCGTGTTTCGAGAAATAAAAGCTCTGATTCATCGTGCTATCCTCCTGTTATGAATTAAAAACTAACAGCTCAGACATGTTGCAGCATCCACAAATTGAAGAATTATTTGAGGGTTTTTTGAGTAATTATTTGCTAATTCTTGAGTAAATATCAACTAACTTTTGCCGAAAAGAAGTTTTTAACCCCTTCAGAAACTTTATAATTCCTTGATGGTGGCGGTAATGTTAGGGACGGGGTTAAAAACCCCGTCCCGCAATATTCATTCCTGTGAAGGCAGGTAATGACGGTTTGATATTCAGTAGCGGGGTTTGTTATTCGGGTTTTTGGTGTCCGAACCTGTCGCGTGGCGTTTTTATAACACCTCTAACCGGTTCGCCCTAGCTAATTGCCGGTTTTTACCCAAACTTGTCGCCTCACTTCCTTTCGACTTGATTCCGGGCGGGTATTGTGAACAAAATCATGTGTAATTATCCGATAAAAAGAGGTCAGGAAATGAAAACTCATGCTCGTGTTGTCATCATTGGTGGTGGTGTTGTCGGGGTCGGGACGGCCTATGCGCTGGCTAAAAAGGGCTGGAGCGATGTGGTTCTGATTGAGCGCAATGAGCTGACCTCCGGTTCGACCTGGCATGCAGCCGGTCTGCTGCCCCTGTTCAACATGTCATATTCGGTCGGCAAGGTGCATCAGTACTCGGTGGAATTATATGAAAATCTTGAAGAGGAAACCGGCCAGCATGTGGGTTTGCGAGTTGTATCCAATATCAGGATGGCACAGACAAGGGATCGCTGGGACGAGTTTATGTATTATGCCGGTGTGGCTGAAACCATCGGGGTTGAAGTCAACATTTTGACACCTGAACAGATAAAGGAAATCTGGCCCTTATGTGAGACTGACGGCATTCTGGGCGCTATCCAGCATCCGCGCGATGGCTATATCCAGTCTGCCGATGTGACCCAGGCAATGGCAAAGGGCGCGCGGTCCGGTGGGGTTGAGATCAACCGCAATACCCGGGTTATCGCCATTGAGCAAAAGCCCAATGATGAATGGCTTATAAAGACCGACAAGGGCGATATTACTTGCGAACATCTGGTAACCGCCACCGGCAATTTTGTGCGCCAGACTGGTGAGATGCTGGGGCTTGATATTCCGGTAATTCCGGTTGAACATCAATATATCGTCACCGAACCAATCCCGGAAATTGTCGAGCGGCAAGAAAAGGGACTGCCGGAAATGGGGGTTTTGCGCGATGCTGATTCATCGTGGTATATGCGCGAGGAAGCAGGTGGGCTGATCCTTGGACCATATGAAAACGGCGCGCCATGCTGTTATATTGACGGCCCGGCTGAGGATGCAGAATATGAGTTGTTCCAGGAAGATCTGGAACGGCTGGAGCCATATATTGAAGCCTGTCTGGAACGGGTGCCGGTGTTTGGCAATGCCGGTATCAAGAAAGTCTATAATGGTGCCATCTGCTATACTCCTGACGGCTCACCTATTATCGGTCCGGCATGGGGTAAGAAAAATCTGTGGCTGAATGAAGGCCATTCATTTGGCATTACCGCTGCTGGCGGTGCTGGCTGGCAACTGGCGGAATGGATTATCGAGGGCGAGCCTTCCATTGACATGATCGGGGTCGACCCGCGCCGATTTGGCCCATATGCCTCGCGCGGCTATCTGAAAGCCAAGAATGAAGAAGCCTATCGCAATGTGTTTACCCCGCATTACCCGGATGAAGAACGCGCTGAAGCGCGCCCGTTAAAGCAGTCACCATGCTATGACCGGATGAAGGCGCTGGGTGCGGTATTTGGTTGTGTATATGGATGGGAGCGGCCTAACTGGTTTGCGCCTGAAGGCTATGGCTTTGCACCAGAAGAAATAGAAAAACCGGATGTGCTTACCAATAATAATCACGCTCCTGTAGACAGTGACGGCAAGGTCAAGGAGCTGTGGTCGTTCCGGCGTTCAAACTATTTTGAACATGTCGGCAATGAAATCAAAAACGTAACTGAAAATGCCGGTCTTCTGGATATGACCGCCTTTGCCAAATACAAGGTAACAGGGGCCGGGGCTGCTGAGTGGCTGGATTCAATTCTGGCCAACCGGATTCCAAAGGCAATTGGCCGGGTTGGTCTGTGCCATATTCTGACCAGTCAGGGCGGGGTTCGCTCTGAATTTACCGTCTACAAGATTGCCGAAGGTGATTATTATCTGGTTGGGCCAGGTGCCTTTGAGCGCCATGACTGGGATGTTCTGAACAAGCTTTTGCCAAAAGGTGCAGATGTGAAGCTTGATCTGGTGACATCGCAATATGGCGTATTGGTGCTGGCAGGACCGGCTTCGCGTCAAATCCTGCAAAAGCTTACCGATACTGATCTGTCCAACGACAATTTCAAATGGCTGACCGGCAAATTTATCAATGTCGGCATTGCCCAGGCTCATGCTTTAAGGGTGAATTTTGTCGGCGAATTAGGGTTTGAACTGCACCACCCGATTGAAATGCAAAATACCATTTTTGATCTGGTGATGGATGCTGGTAGCGAATTTGGCATCAAGCCGTTTGGCATCAGGGCCATGACCTCAATGGCGATTGAAAAATCCTACCGTCTGATCGGTCGTGAAATGTCAATCGAATATAGTGCCTATGAATCCGGGCTTGACCGGTTCGTGCATCCAAACAAGGGGCAGTTCCTTGGCCGTGATGAGCTGGTCAAACGCCATGCTGCCGGTGATCAGTGGAAATATGTCACCATGGAAGTGCATGGCATAAAAGATGTTGATGCCAGAGGCTCAGAAGCAATCGTCAAGGACGGCAAACTGGTCGGGCGCGCCACATCGGGCGGGTTTGGCTGGCGGGTTGGCAAATCACTGGCGCTGGCCATGGTCAAGCCGGAATATGGCGATACAGGCAGCGAACTGGAAATCCGCATCCTTGGAGACCTCTACAAGGCCACCGTAATTGAAGAATCACCATATGATCCGGCCAATGAAAGGCTGCGCAGCTAAATCAACCTCCCCCGCGTTGAAAAACCCGGTTGAAGGTTTTAAGGAATTCATCGCGCTCAGTGCTGGTGTAGCCGGTGAATTGCATTTTCAGCAGCCAGTGTTCCATGTGCCATGAAACACTGAGGACCCTTGCTGGCAGCGGGCTAAGGTCAAGGTTTATCTGGCGGTTATCGCCGGTGATGATTATGTGGTTGCCGTTAATTTTATGGGGATGATCGGCAAGAGCTATGGCAAGGCTGCGGAAGAATTCAGGCCTGGTGGTGGACATATCCTTTTCAATTATCATATCGGCATTCAGCCACCAGCCACCGGGGGCCACACTGCAAGCGTGTCACCATCGGCCAGAATATGGGAATCGCGCTGTTCAGCCGGGATAAAAACACCATTGACTATGACAAGATGGCAGTTTTCCAGAGGAACGTTCAATCCCTGCAATATGGAGTTGATGGAATTGTCATTATCACACTCATAAACCACTTCATTACGCACCGCATCACCGGGCATGAAATGGCTTAAATTGGCGAAAAGCTTGAGGTTTATTTGTGGCACGCGGCAATCCCGTTATGTCTGACTGTGTATCTGGCAAAACCTAGAACCAGTTTCCAAAACTGTCAACGCAGGCAGAAGATATGAGCGATCATTTGTCTGTGATTGGATTATAATCAGCATCTGCCTATTGCATTTTATCCCTGATCAGTAATAGTTATTACCCAGAGCCGTGTATAAGCGGACATTAAAAAGAGACATCAAGTTCCTGGAGGAAGACAATTGCAACAAATATTGCAGATTAACCCGGATGACTGCACCGGGTGTTACCAGTGCGTTCTTGCCTGTTCAAATGAGCATGGCGAAGCGTTCAACCCGATGAAATCACGAATTCAGGTTTTCCGGTTTGAAGATGAAGGCCGTTATGTTCCTTATACTTGCACCCAGTGCGATGAGGCATGGTGCCAGAAATCATGCCCGACCAATGCCATTTCACTGGATGCCAATGGTGCAAAAGTGGTGGCAGATGCGCTTTGCGTTGGTTGCAAGGTGTGTACAATTGCCTGTCCCTTCGGGACCATCAATTACAATGCTGATACCGGCAAGGTTATCAAATGCGATCTGTGCGGCGGCGATCCGGCTTGTGTAAAAGCCTGCCCGACCAAGGCGATCACATTTGTTAATGCCAATACAACCGGCTTTGACAAAATGCGGGAATGGGCGGCGAAAACCGACGCCGGTTCACAAAAATCAGCTTAACAGTTTCAAGGAGTATTTACGATGGCCTGGGCAGGAAAGCTCTTGAGAGTCAATTTGACAGACGGCACATGCAAAGCCGAACCTATTAACATGGACTGGGCGGGCGAATATCTCGGTCAGCGCGGTCTGGCAACCAAATATCTGATGGAAGAAATCGATCCTAAGGTCGACCCGCTTGCACCGGAAAACAAAATGATTATGGCAACCGGTCCGCTTACCGGAACCAATGCCTCAACCGCAGGGCGCTATTCGGTTATCACCAAGGGTGAGCTTACCGGGGCGATTGCCTGTTCCAATTCCGGCGGATTTTTCGGAAATGAAATGAAAAATGCCGGCTGGGACATGATCATCTTTGAAGGCAAGTCACCAAAGCCGGTATATTTGCTGCTGCTGGATGATGAGGCCGAACTGGTTGATGCCAGTGATTTCTGGGGCAAATCATGCTGGGATACAGAAGAAGGCATAAAGGCCAAACATGGTGACAAGTTCATTCGCGTGGCTTCTATCGGGGAAGCTGGTGAAATCGGGGTTAAATATGCCTGTATCGTCAATGATATGGACCGGGCTGCCGGTCGCTCTGGCGTGGGTACGGTTATGGGTTCCAAAAACCTGAAAGCTGTGGCTATTCGCGGCACTTGCGGGGTTCGGGTCAATGACCCTGAAGCCTTTGCCAAAGCAGTTGCTGCCGGCAAGGAAGTTCTGGCCGGAAACCCGGTTACCAATGCCGGTCTGCCAACCTATGGCACCCAGGTTCTGTTGAATGTGATCAACGAAGTTGGCGCTCTGCCGACCCGCAATCACAAGGAAGTGCAGTTTGAAGGCGCCGCCGATATTTCCGGTGAAGCCATGCACGAGCCGCGCAAATCTGACGGCAAGCCAAATCTGGTTTCCAATGCTGCCTGTTTTGCCTGCACCATTGCCTGCCAGCGTGTTTCCACCATTGACCGCACTCACTATACAGTCAAGGAACGGCCTGAATATCACAAGGCCTCAGGCGGACTTGAATATGAAGCTGCCTGGTCGCTTGGAGCCGCTACCGGGGTAAATGATCTTGATGCGCTTACCTTTGCCAATTTCCTGTGCAATGAGCATGGCATTGATCCGATCACTTTCGGGGCAACGCTGGCTGCTGCCATGGAAATGTATGAAGATGGCGTACTTGATGAAGCAACCACCGGCATGCCCTTGAAGTTTGGCAGTGCAGAAGCTTTGACCACCATGGTTGAAAAGACCTGCAAGGGTGAAGGTTTCGGGGTTGAACTGGGGCTTGGTTCCAGACGCTTATGTGAAAAATACGGGCGGCCTGAACTGTCCATGGGTGTCAAGAGCCAGGAATTCCCGGCCTATGATGGTCGCGGCATTCAGGGTATCGGCCTTGCATATGCAACCTCCAATCGTGGCGCCTGTCATTTGCGCGGCTATACGATTGCTTCTGAAGTGCTTGGCATTCCTGAAAAAACCGACCCGCTGGCAACTGAAGGCAAGGCCGGTCTGGTCAAGGCTTTTCAGGATGCAACAGCGGCATTTGACTCTGCCGGTATCTGCATTTTCTCATCCTTTGCATGGACTCTGGAAGATGTGGCACCGCAGATTGATGCCGGTTGTGGCGGTGGCTGGACTGCCGAAAGACTTCTGGAAGTTGGTGAGCGCATCTGGAATATGGAACGCCAGTTCAACCTGGCCGCAGGCTTTACCGGAAAGGATGATAATCTGCCGCAACGCCTGTTGAAGGACGCTGCCAAAACCGGCCCGGCCAAGGGCAAGGTTTCAGGGCTTGATGAAATGCTGCCGGAATATTACCAGCTGCGCGGCTGGGATGCTGATGGTGTTCCAACATCTGAAACCCTTGAGCGGTTCGGACTTTAATGAAAATATGCAGGGTAGAAACACTTTTTCTACCCTGTTACCATTAACTTTCCTCGTCATACCGGCAAAGGCTGGAATTTGCAGCCATAAAGGCTTGTGAGCCAGTCGGCAGGATTTGCAGCTTTTGCGGAAGTGACGATGGTTCGATTATTTAGAGGATCAGTTCAGTGCAGGCAGATTATGTAATTGCAGGAGCCGGGCCAGCGGCGGTATCAGCGGTTCAGACCATTGCCAAAAATGACCCGGATGGTTCAATCATCATGTTGTCAGCCGAGCAACAT
>JALXCV010000118.1 GCA_026990765.1 Hyphomicrobiales bacterium
CAGATAGGCTTCCTGCACCGCCTTGCTGGCGCGTATCTCATCAGGAGTACCCTGTGCCAGCACATCGCCAAAATTGAGCACGGTAATATATTCGGCAATCTCCATCACCACATCCATATTATGTTCGATCAGCAAGATCGTGGTATCACCGGCAATGGTTCTGATGGTCGAGTTGAATTGTTCGATCTCGCTGTCAGCCAGCCCCTGGGTTGGCTCATCAAGGATCAGCAATTTCGGGTTTTGCCCCAGCCCCATGGCAATTTCCAGCAATCGCTGATGGCCATAGCTGAGATCACCGGCAATCTGTCCGGCCCGCTCTGCCAGGCCAACGCCTTGAAGTGCTGCCATGGTTTCAGCTTCCCCGCCATGATGGCGCCTTACTGCCAGTGCCACATTTTCATGCGCTGTCAGGCCAGGAAAGATCGAGGTGATCTGGAATGTATAGGCCATGCCAGCCGAAATGCGTTTGTGCACCGGCATATTGGTAACATCCATGCCATCAAAAATCACGCTTCCGGATGAAGCTGCAATACGGCCACAAACCACACTGACAAAGGTTGACTTGCCAGCCCCGTTAGGCCCGATCAGCGCCCTTATCTGTCCCTTGGGCAAAGTGAAATCAACATTGTTCAAAGCCCGCAATCCCCCGAAGTGGCGGCTTAGCTGTATGGTCTGCAAAAGCTTCACGGTAGCCATCTGATCACCCTTTTGCGAACTTCCCCCATGATCCCTTGCCGTGCAAACAGGGTCAGCAATACCAGCACCACCCCGGCAATCAGCATATAGGCGCTGGTTATTTCGCTCAACAAATCGATCAGGTAGAACATGAACAAGGTTCCAGCCAGCGGCCCGATAATGGTTCCAGCCCCGCCCAGCAACACCCATAACAGCGGAAATATGGAATATTGCACAGTGGCAAAACTGGCCCCGGCATAGCCAAACAGCAACCCGTATGCAGCCCCGGCAGCCCCTGATATGGTGCCGGAAATCATCAGCGAAGCCAGCTTGTGCCTGAACACATCATAGCCCAGCATCTTGGTGCGTTCTTCATTTTCGCGTATCGCAATCAGCACCCGGCCAAATGGTGCCTGTATCAGTTTAAGACTGACTAGCAGACAAAATGATAGCAGAACAAGCGCTGCAAAATACCGGTTTACCGGATTGGACAAGTCAATACCGGCAATCACCCGGTCTGCCTGTTGAATGACAAAGCCTTCATCACCCCTGGTATATTTGCCAAAATACAGGATACTGAGATAAACGCTCTGGGCAAACATCAAGGTAACGATCATGAAGGCCACCCCGATTGTGCGCAGCGCCAGCAATCCAACCGCTAATGAAAGCACAAAGGCGCTCACTATGCCAGCCAGCAGGCCGGTAGCGGCAGAAAACCCCAAGAACTTCATTGTCAAAGCCAGCCCGTACATGCCGGCAGCAAAAAACATCGCATGGCCAAGGCTTAAAAGCCCGGTATAGCCAAAGGCGATATTATAGCCGATGGCAAATGTCGCCAGCACCATTATCCGGGCCAGATTGCCATGATGATAGGCCGGCAGGATAAATTGCAGCACAAATAACAGCGCAATAATGCCCAGATGCAGCCCCCATTGTTTAGCCCCCTTGCTCATGCAGCCCTTGCTCCAAATAAACCATTAGGCCGGAATACCAGCACCAGTGCCACCAGCAGGGTTGCCAGGATTTTGGCAAGGGTGGGGGTAAAGAATACCGAAATAATACCGTCACTCATGCCGATCAGCACCGCGGCAACCACCGTGCCGCGCAAGGAACCAAGCCCGCCGATGATAACCACGATAAATGAAAGCAATAACGGGTCAGCGCCCATAAGATAATGTGCCTGCTGTATCGGCACGATCAGTACTGCAGCAAGGGCTGCAAGTGCAGCTCCTGCACCAAACACGATCGCATATACCTTGTTCACGGCAATACCGAACGCCTGGGCGATTTCTGAATCAAGCTGGGTGGCCCGCAATATCAGACCGATCCGGGTTTTGCTCATCACCAGCCACACGCCAAGCAACACTGCAATTGCCGCTGCGATCACTGCCAGCTTGTAATATGAATAACCAAACCATGGTGTGTAGAACCGCAGGTTGAACGGAGCTTCAACCGGGCGGGCATCTGCTCCATAGGTCATCAGCACCAGTTGCTGCAAAATATACAAAATACCGATAGTGGCAACTATGGTGCTTTCAGGATCATAATTGAGCCGTTTGAGAATGGTCAGGTCAATGACGCTGGCAACAAGCCCGGTCAGTACCGGAGCAATTATCAGCGCTACCATAAAGCCGATGGATGGATGACCGCCAACCATATGTGCAATCCACCATGCCAGCACCGCCCCCAGCATGAAGAATTCGCCATGTGCCACATTTACAACCCGCATCACTCCAAATACCAGCGACAGGCCAACCGCAGTCAGTGCCAGCACCGCAGCTTGTACTGCGCCCTCCATCGAGGCAAGAAGCAGATATGGGCCAAGATCCATGGGGGGGAAGGTTCCTGATATTGGGTAATTGTTTGACGCTAATGGTTGAAGGATTAACAGTTGAAGCTCAAGGACCAGGCGGGGTCTAACCCCCGCCCCGCCTTTGGCCCTGCAAGGGCAAAGCTGCTAGAACGGTTTTTTGGTATAATCGGTCTCGTCAGGATAAAAACCATCCTCAATTGATGTTGTATGTACCACTTCAAGTTTTTGACCATTGACCTTCGATATATATTGTTTGCCGAACACCTGATGGGTTTTGCCGTTAAACAGCTTGTCGCCCTGCGGGTGCTCATTGGATGCGGCCATGGTAGTTATGGCTTCTGCCGCCTCGATCATCTTTGCCCGGTCTTTGGGGCTCTGATAGCCTGATGCTTCCATTGCATCCTTTATGGTGAACATGGTTTCCCAGCAGCCAAACATATGCGCATAGGTGGAAACATCTTTTGAGTCAGATATGGAAGCTCCGTTGGCATCAATGCCGATGGCTTTGCGATAGAACTTGTCATATTCGCTCTGGTCTTTCTGGGCATAGCGCGGATTGCCTTCCCAGAAATATGTACCTTCAAGAAATTCAAGGCCCGGACTTGCCAGATCTACTGCTTCAAGTGAATCAATAAACCCGAATATCTGCGGTGCATTGGGGCCGTAAAACTCGCCCATTTCCTTGACAAAAGTCAGCACAGCCGGTCCAACCATCACATGATAGATCACATCCGTATCACGCGGGATTTTCGGGAAATATTTGGTGAATGATGTCTCGGTTGGTGGAATGGCTATTTTTGCCACCACCTTGCCGCCCTGTTTCTCGATTGCCTCAGAGAAATAGTCGCGGTGATTATGGCCAAAAGCGAAATCAGGGAAAATCATCGCAACTTTCTTGCCCAGATTTGCCGAAACAAAGGGTGCCATTGCCTGCACCTGGCTTTTTACATCAGTAATGCCGGGCTGCAATGTGTAGCGATTTAGCATTCCTGATGCCACATGGTGGCCTTCAGATACCACGAAATAAGGAATTTTCAGTTCACCGGCCCGGGGTGCCGAACCGATAACCACATGTGAAAACAGGGTACCATAGGCCACATCGCATTTATGCTTGGTGGCAAATTTCTCAACAATCTCGGCTCCGCGTTTCGGGTCAGTGCCATCATCTTCAGTTATGATTTCAACTGGCCGCCCGTTAATGCCGCCAGCATCATTGATCACTTTGGCAACCGCCATGGTAGTGCGGTCATACCAGCGGCCATAGGCAGCGCCAATGCCGGTTCTGTGTACCTGAAAACCAATGCGTATCGGCTCAGAACTGTGGGCCTGCGAATAGCGACCAAGCAGTGGCATGCTGGTTGCCCCGATAATGGCCCCGGTCCCGGCAGCAATTTTTTTCAGTGCTCCGCGCCTGGTTGTCAAATTGGTTTTCTGTTTGTTGTCAGTCATGTTGTTTCCTCCCTGTTTTGGCTGTTTTTTGCTCTAAATGCCCGTTTATTGCCTGCAAGATTGTATGTACACTAACGATTTGTCCAGTATTTTTTATGCTCCTCGTGGACAAGCCAGCAGCCACAAGCCGATAAATGTATATAAAACCATCAGGCTGGCAAGTGGAATCTGACTGATAAAAGCCTTCCTTGTCCTGCCAAACATGTCAACTGCAATAGCATGTGAGGCAAGGATGGCAATTACATGGCCGGTCACGATTGCCAGGGCCTGTGATATCCAGATAAAATGCACCGTATCGTGATGATTGAGGAAGCCGGAAGTCACATAAAAACTGCCAAGCCCCAGATAGTCGCTGCCATCATGCAATGGATCACTAAGGACTTTCAGCACATATTGCACATTGACCATGAAGCTGGTCAGATAATGGGCAAAGTGATAGGCAACGGCAATCGGTAGCAATGCGCGCGCCTGACGGGCAAAGCTTTGCCTGAAATGATTGTTTTCACCGACAAGCCATAATCCGGCTTTGATCATCAGGGTGAAAACTGTTGTCAGAATGATTATGGTTGCCAGCAATCCGGTGATGTTTTCAAACACCACAGCCGAGCGTCCCGGAAATGCCAGTGGATTGATGCCGATGGCGGCCAGCCAGACAAAGGTTTCATTTATGCCATCAAAGGTGCCGGTTGCCAGAACCACGATTATGAACAACGCCCCTGACAGGCTCAAAGTCCTGTTTTTGACAATTTGCCATCCGGCCATGCCGATGCGCCCGCGCGCCCATATGCTCAGGCAAGCATAATATTTGAGCAATATGGTGAAACATTCAGCCTGTTGCAGCCATTGCCTGTCACCAAACAGCATCATGCCGATAAATATATACAGCCAGTAACCACCGACAAACATCGCCAGACGCTGCGGGTTGTCAGGCGCAATGTCAGATAGGTAAAAACAGGCAAAAGCAATATATGCGATTATGCCGGGAATTGATCTGATGGCTTGCGGCAGTTTTAATAGCGGCTTTCCAGCCACAAGATAATATAGACCGGTCCACGGATTGAGCCAGTGCCACAAATTGCCAAAAACCGCATTGGCAATGACAAATCCAATCCAGAAAACTGTCCAGATCATCAATGAAAGCAGATTGGCAAGCGGATCAAGCGGGCCGTAAAAGCCGAACCATATCAGTACTGACAGCATGGCAAATGACAAAAGGCTGGTAATATGCGCCAGTCCATTATCCGGCATCTGCCAGAACTTGCGGTCAGTGAACAGTTTGAGTGTCCAGCTGTCAGGCATCAGCCCCACGCCCAGCACGGTCAGAATAATGATTGCCACTCCTGAGGTGATGTAAATATCTGTTGGCAGCAACAATACCAGCCCGCCTTCTGAAACATGGGCCAGTGCCTGGCCGGTGAATGCCATAACAAGGCAAAGACCGGTAAGTATTTTTTTGCTGCGATATGTCATATCAGTGTTTTGAATGCGGCTGGCTGACAGATTTGTCAATAACACTCCATTGACAGCAAAGCGCAAAAGCTGTTCATTTGTACACAAACAAATCAGGATATTTGAGGGAACAATATAAATGGGGCAGAAATCAACCGGCCAGATTATCGGGGTTGATGTTGGTGGAACTTTTACCGATCTGATCATGCTCGACCAGACAAGCGGCAAGGTGCGTCTGGCCAAAGTACCCTCAACCATGGATAATCAGGCCTATGGGGTGCTGGCGGCGCTGGATGAGGTAAAGGCTGAACTTCAAGCTATTGACCTTATCGTGCATGGCACCACCACCACCACCAATGCGGTGCTGGAGCGTAAATTGTCGCCAACCGGGCTGATCACCACCAAAGGTTTTCGCGATATTCTCGAACTTGGCCGCCGCACCCGCCCGCAGGCATATGGCATGGTTGGCAAATTCACTCCTGTCATTGCACGCAATCTGCGTCTGGAAGTATCACAGCGCATGGATGCAGCCGGAAAGGTAATAACCGAACTTGATGAGGATGAGGTAAAATCTGCTGCCCGCAAGCTGCTTGACCTGGGCTGCGAATCCGTGGTCATTCACTTCCTGCATGCCTATGCCAATCCGGCCCATGAATTGCGCGCCCGTGAGATTATTGCTGAAATCTGGCCGAATGACTACATCACCCTTGGCCATGAATTATTATCTGAAGCGCGCGAATTTGAACGCGGTGTAACCGCAGCTGTCAATGCCTCGGTACAACCATTGCTGGAGCGATATATAACCCGGCTGGTCAGGGAATTGTCGGATCGCGGCTATGGCGGTGAAGTGCTGGTGATGAACGGTAATGGCGGCATGGTATCATCATCACTGGTGGCGCATGAGGCGGCAAAGACGGTAATGTCCGGTCCTGCATCAGGTGTCATGGCAGCAGCCTTTACTGGCCGCAAGGCGGGTATGGAGAATTTGATCACCTATGATATGGGCGGCACCTCGACTGATGTGGCGCTGATCCGTGGGGCTGAACCATCTGTGTCCAACGAAATCGAAGTTGAATATGCCATGCCTATACACGTGCCGATGGTCGATGTGCGCACAGTCGGGGCAGGGGGCGGCTCGATTGCCAGGGTCAATGCTGCCGGTCTGCTGGAAGTAGGCCCGCAAAGTGCCGGGGCTGATCCCGGTCCGATCTGCTATGGCAGGGGTGGTCAGGACCCGACCATATCTGATGCCAATATGCTGCTGGGCCGTCTCAATCCCGACAAGCTGAAATCAGTTGCAGGCGGGGTATCTTTGCGGGAAATGGGAGCCATATTTGATAACAGGCTGGCCAATCGCCTTGGGGTGACCGTAACTGAATCGGCCAATGCGGTAATCAAATTTGCCAATATGAAAATGGCCGGGGCCATCCGCATGGTCTCGGTATCTCTGGGGGCTGATCCACGAGATTTTGCCCTGTTCGCCTTTGGTGGTGCCGGACCGTTGCATGCAACAGCGCTGGCGCGGGAACTGGGTGTGCCAACCGTTCTGGTGCCGGCCCGCCCCGGCATCACCAATGCCCTTGGCTGCGTGGTTGCCGATTTGCGCCATGATTTTGTCAATACCATCAACCGCCCGCTTGATGAAGTGGACATCAAGGCGGTTCATGCAGTGTTTGCGGCCCAGATCTCTGAAGGTGAAAAACTCATTGGCAAGGAAAATATCGAGGTCAGCAACATTCGAAAATCATTCAGTGCTGATATGCAGTTTGTCGGCCAGACCCATCTGCTGCGGGTGCCGCTTGATACAGCTGTTCCGACACGCGACACCCTGCGCCAGCAATTTGAAAAAGCCTACTTCCAGCGCTTCAAGGTTGATCTGGGTGAAGTGCGTGCCAATCTGGTAAATATAAACACATCTGTTATCGGAGAGCGCCCGGAACTTGATCTTTCAACCCTGATGGATCCGGCTGACCGCAAGTCCAGCCTTGCCGAAGCTGAACGCCGCCAGGTATATTTCGATGATGGATGGCACGATACCCCGATATATTGGCGCGATCATTTACCGGTTGAGTTTTCCTTGAATGGCCCGGCTATAATCGAACAGATGGATACAACTATACTGATTGAACCGGGTGATGAAGCTGTCGCAGATGGTAATGGCAATATAATAATTACCGTGGGGGGCCTGTCATGATTATCGACCCTATCACCCTGTCAGTAATTCAGGCCGGTCTGCAACAGATTTGCGATGAGATGGATTTAAGCTTTTCGCGTGCTGCCTTTTCACCCATCATTGCCGAGGCCAATGACCGATCTGATGGCATCTATGCCGCCGATGATGGTTCGCTGATTGCGCAAGGTATAGGTGGTCTGCCGGTATTTGTCGGCACCATGCAGTTTTCCACTCGTATTCTGATCGAAATGATAGCATCGGGCAAGGTGGCCAGCCCCAGGCCTGAAGATATTTATATTGTCAATGACCCGTATCTTGGCGGCACTCATTTGATGGATGTGCGCTTTGCCAAACCGTTTTACCGGGGTGGTGAGATTTTCTGCTGGCTGTCCAATACCGGCCACTGGCCAGATACTGGCGGCTCGGTTCCCGGCGGGTTTTCAGCCTCGGCCACGGCCGTTGAACAGGAAGGATTGCGCCTGCCGCCGGTGCGCCTGTTCAAACAGGGAGTGCTTGATCAGGAAATCTATTCGATAATCTGCTCCAATATTCGCGTGGCTGATCAGCGTATCGGTGATGTCAAGGCACAGGCTGCCGCCCTGCTGGTGGGTGAGGAGCGGTTGAATGAATTGCTGGACCGTTACGGAGACGAAACTGTTCGCGAAGCCATCGGCCAGTTGCGCCAGCGCGCTGCGGTGCAAATGCGCTCCTGCATAAATGAAATTGCCGATGGAACCTATAGCTCAACGGCCTTTGTGGATAGTGACGGGGTGGTGAATGAACCACTGGAAATAAATTTGAGCATTATCAAGTCAGATGACCAGCTAACGTTTGATTTCAGCAAATCCAGCCCGCCCTGCATCGGGCCGATGAATTCGGTGCTGGCGACGACAGTCAGTTCAGTCTATCTGGCAATCCGTCATATCTTCCCTGAAGTGCCGATCAGTGCCGGGGCATTTGAACCGCTGAAAGTATTGCGGCCTGAAGGTACATTCCTTGATGCACAATATCCAAGGCCGGTATCAGGTTGTGCAGCAGAAGTCTCCCAGCGTATCGCCGAAGCGGTATTTGCAGCCCTCATTGAAGCCCTGCCGGATCGGGTCACCGCAGCACCAGCCGGCACCAGTGGCAATTTTGGCCTTGGCGGGCACGATCCGCTAAGGTCGAGGGATTTTGTCATGTACCAGTTGTCGGGCGGCGGCTATGGCGGCAATGCAGATCATGACGGCCTGTCAAATGGCTGCTCGACCATAGGCATATCCAAGGCACCACCGGTTGAAATCATGGAACAGACTTACCCGGTTCTCTATCATCGCTATGCACTGCGCGAAGGCTCCGGCGGGGCCGGTAAACATCGCGGCGGATTGGGGCTTGAATATGAAATCGAACTGCGCCGCGGTAATGCCAGAGCCAGTTTTGTCATGGACCATGGCCGCTTTGGACCGCAAGGTGCGCTTGGCGGTGCTGCCGGGGCAGTAAATGAAGTAACCGTCTGGCAATCCGGCAAACCCTACACGCCAGAACATCTCTCCAAGGAACAAAATGTACCGCTAAAAGCCGGTGACCGGGTTAATGTCAAAACTCCAGGTGGTGGCGGTTATGGTAATCCGTTTGAACGGGATGTTGAGGCGGTTTTGTATGATGTGGAAATGGGGCGCTATACACCAGAACAGGCCAGGCAGCTTTTTGGGGTTGAGCTGGATGCAAATCCATATAAGATCAATGCAACCAAAACCGGCAGGCTGCGCGCTGCTGCTTCAGGAGACGTTACATGAATCTCGCCAAATATCCCCGTGTCACCCTTGGTCATCTGCCAACTCCGCTGGAGCCGCTGCATCGCCTTAGCGAAGAACTTGGCGGTCCACGCATATGGATCAAGCGTGATGATTGCACCGGGCTGGCAACCGGGGGCAACAAGACCCGCAAGCTGGAGTTTTTAATGGGGGAGGCGTTAGAGCTTGGAGCCGATACCATACTGACCCAGGGTGCCACCCAGTCAAACCATGCCAGACAGACTGCAGCGGCAGCGGCAAGGCTTGGATTGACCTGCCACCTGTTGCTGGAAGATCGTACCGGTTCAGATAATGCGGATTACAATTTTAACGGCAATGTACTGCTTGACCAGTTGGTCGGTGCAAGTATTTCCACCCGCCCCGGCGGTTCTGACATGCAAAAGGAAATGGAGGAACTTGCCGACAGGCTGAAAGCTGATGGCAAGCGCCCCTATATTATTCCAGGTGGTGGCTCCAATCCGGTTGGCGCCCTTGGTTATGTCAATGCTGCCATGGAGCTGGCCTATCAGGCCAATTGCATGAATCTCGATATCGCCAATATTGTCCATGCCACCGGATCAACCGGAACCCAGGGTGGCCTGCTGGCCGGTCTTTCCATGATCAATAGCGATATTGAAGTGCTCGGCATTTCGGTAAAGGCACCCAAACAGGTTCAGGAAGAAAACGTATTTGATATGGCCCGCCGGACCTGCGATTATATGGGTATTGGCGATATTGTTGAACGCGAGGATGTTGTCGTCAATTCAGACTATGTTGGCGGCGGCTATGGTGTGCCGACCGATTCCATGGTTGAAGCTGTCACCATGCTGGCCCGGCTGGAAGGCATATTGCTTGACCCGGTCTATTCGGGAAAAGGCATGGCCGGCATGATTGATCAGGTGCGCAAGGGCGCATTTGATGCCGACAGCAATATTGTATTCATACACACTGGCGGTGCTGCCGCCCTGTCAGCCTATGTGGATGCGTTCAACCTGCCCGGTTATGTTGATATGTAATGAGCAAAACCATTGGCATTATCGGTGGTATGGGACCAGAAGCTGCTCTGGAAGTGGCAATGCGTATCCTCAAGGCCACCCCGGCCCGTGATGATAGTGATCATATCCACACCATAATCGACAATAACCCGAAAATTCCTTCACGCATTGCCCATCTGATAGATGGAACCGGTGAAGACCCCTTGCCGGTGCTGCAACAGATGGCACAAGGGCTGCAGGCATCCGGGGCGGATTTTCTGATAATACCTTGTAATACCGCTCATCATTATCTGGATGGTATTCGCTCTGCGGTCAATATTCCTGTACTGGACATGATAGAACTGGCAAGCGACCGGCTGTCTGGTTTGTCTCCCATTGGCCTGCTTGCTTCCCCGGCAATCCGCCTGACCGGTATTTATGAAAATATCATCAAACAGGTAGTCTATCCTGAAACTGCAATGGAGAACCGGTTGCTGACAGTAATTCGTGATGTCAAGGCAGGCAGGGCAGGCCCGCAGCAACACGCATCATATAATGAAGTTGCAACCCATCTGGCAGGTAAGTCTGACGGGCTGATCATCGCCTGCACCGAATTGTCCGTGCTCGGGCTTCCCCGGCTAGAGAATATTAAAATGGTTGATGCAGTCGATTGTCTGGTCGAGGCTGCCATCAGGCATGCCGGGGACTAATCAACTATTCCTGATCAGCCATCCTTGTCACAACTGCAGATGATTGCTCAAGCGTTTTATGCACCGGACATCGCCCGGCAATCCGCACCAGTGATTTACGTATATCTTCTGGTACTTCACCTGCAACCGATATTACTCTTTCAAACCGGTCAATGCGTCCTGATTTTCCTTCGCCGCAATCAGCGCAATCCTCACCATGCACTTTGTCATGATAGACATCACAGCTTATCTTGCCAATATCATAGCCCTTATGCGCCGCATACATTCGCAAAGTCATGGTAGTGCAGGCGCCAAGCGCGATTGACAGATAATCATATGGTGAGGGGCCACTGTCAGTACCGCCAACCTTGACCGGCTCATCGGCCAGCAACAAATGCTTGCCGGCAATGACTTTTTGCTGGAACTTGGATTTGCCGGTTTCCTCAACCCTTACCGGAGCCTGAACGGTTTCCAGACCCGTCTGTTCTTCGGTTTGAAATTCCAGATAGCGACTGGCCCATGCAGCCAGCACATCAGCCACATAAACTGCATCCTTGCGCGATGATAACAGGTGATCAGCCTTGTCCAGCGATACAAAGCTTTTGGGATGTTTGGCCGCCACAAAGATTTTGGTAGCATTATCAATCCCCACAATTTGATCAACTGGAGAATGGAAAATCAGCAATGCCTTTTTCAGCCCGGAAATCTTTTCATCAAGATTATGAGTGCTTATGTCCTCAAGGAAATGCGATTTGATCCTGAAACTGCGCCCGGCCAGTTGCACCTCGGCCTCACCTCTGGCTTTGATATTGTCAATATGGCTGCAGAAATTGGCCAGCACATGTTCCGGGTCAGCTGGTGCTCCAATGGTTGAAACCGCCCGTGCCCCCGGTATCCTGTCAGCCGCTGCCAGCACTGCGGCCCCTCCAAGTGAGTGGCCGATCAGCAATTGCGGTGCCTGATAATTATCTTTGAGGAAATCAGCGGCATGAACCAGATCTTCAATATTTGAGGAAAAATTGGTGTTGGCAAATTCGCCTTCACTGGCTCCAAGCCCGGTAAAATCAAACCGCAATACAGCAATACCCTGCAAGGTCAGGGCGCGGGCAATGCGTGTTGCGGCAAAAATATCCTTTGAACAGGTAAAGCAATGGGCAAACAGGGCAAAGGCTTTGGGAGAAGCTTTAGGCAAGTCCAGCCGGGCGGCCAGCATGTGTCCTTGTGATCCGGGAAATTCCACCTTTAATGGTTTGTCCATTTTGTCTCTTGTCAGTTCATGCTGTCACTTCCCGTCCAGAAGCTGTGCCAGCTTTTGTTTTTCATCATCACTCAACTCATCTTCCGTGGCCGCCTTGTGCGTGGATTTTTTGCGAAACCTGAACAAGGCAAAGATCCCCAGCAGCAAAACCGCAAACGGGCCAAGCCATAATATCAATGTATGTCCGGTAAATAGCGGTTTCAACAATACGAACTCGCCAAACCGTCCGACCAGATAATTCACGACCTCTTCGTCTGTGTCTCCGGCAACCAGTCTTTCACGCAACAAGATTCTCAGATCCTTGGCCAGCGGTGCATTGGAATCATCGATTGACTGGTTCTGACACACCAGGCAACGAAGATTTTCTGACAGATTACGCGCCCTTGCCTCCAGTGCCGGATCTTTCAGCATTTCATCTGGTTCAACCGCCAGTACTGGTGAAGTGATTGTCAGCACTAACATTAAAATTGTGAACAGCTTGCGCATGGCTTACTCCGCTGGTTGGGCTGATTTTTTGTCTGCCTTGCCGGGTTTGCGGGCACCTTTTGGAATACCAATCCGG
>JALXCV010000119.1 GCA_026990765.1 Hyphomicrobiales bacterium
AGGAAAATTTCCGTCGCGCAGTCATGATGGATGGACCGATGGTGTTCTTCACCCAGCCACTTGCCGCAGTAATGCTCACCATTGCCGCCCTGTTATTCGTGTGGCCAATATATAAAAGCTACAAGGCTCGCTCTTAGAGAGCTTCCAGATCAAGATTGTCACCATGTGACAGGGAACTGGCCTTGGCCAGCAGGCTGACAAAGGCATTGGCGGCCCGCGAAAGGCTCTTGTGCTTTGGGTAATACAGATAATAATGTGCTGTCAGATCAAACTTCGGCAGTTGTATGTTTTTCAAATGCCCGGTCCTTAATTCTCTTTGCACAGCTGCGCGTGGCACGATGGTAATGCCGCAACCTTCCTCAATCAGCCGCTTGGCGGTTTCAACATTTCCCACTTCAATAATCTGTTCAGGCCTGAAGTTTTGGCTCAGACTGCCCAGCCAGGCATCCACATCACGACGAATTCTGGTGCCTTCTTCGCGCAGAATGAAAGGAATGGTTTTAAGCTCGTTAAGGGTAACATTGTCAATGTCAGCCAGCGTGTGCTGACTTCCCACAACTGCCACAAACGGTTCTGAATGAATAATGGTGAAATTGATTCTGGCTTCATCTTCAAACAGGCTGCCAAAACCAAACTCTATTTTATCATCCAGCAACATCGACAAGATCCGGTGGGAATTACCGGCATGCAGATTGATGCCGATACCGGGATGTTCAGAACTGAATTTGCTGATAAGGTTGGGCAGAAAATAGGTGCCGAAAATTGCACTGGAACCAATATCCAGCCTGCCGCTGTTAAGATTGGACAAATCTTCAAACAGGGTTTTGATGTCCCTTAGCTCAGAAGCAATCTTGCTGGTTCGGGCCAGCAGCATGTCGCCTTCTCTGGTCAGGTTGATCTTCTTGCCCATCCGGTCAAACAGCTTCACTCCGAGAAAAGCTTCCAGTGCCTGAATCTGCTGGCTGACGGCTGACTGGGACAGAAAAACCTTGCGGCTGGCCTTGGTAAAACTGCCAGTTGTGGCAACTGCCTGAAAGGTTTGTAGCTGGTCAATATTCATTTGGCCATATTACCCTGAAATTTGTACCTGCAGTTTTCAAAGATGCTGATCGAAGTCACCTGACGCTGTTTTGCTGTAATAAATTCTTTAAGCTTATTGTACATTCAGCTACAGGTCTGATGCCAGTACTATTTGACAGTGATGATAAATTTACCCGGCCAGCCCAAATTTTCCGGTTTGGCTTTGATATAAGCATCTCTTATCCATAATATTGCATCTTCTAATTTGATTTTGCCCCGGTTCAATCGCAAGCTTGATCATGGTAGCAGCCGGTTTGAAAAAGACCGGTTATTGCTTGTGCAAAGCCAATATCAGGAGTGAAAGCCATGAACGAGATAAAACCACGTTTTGAATTCAGGACATGGGCAAGGAATTTCGGCAAGGTCGAAGAGAAAATGCGCAAACTATCACCCTGTGGCGGCATACGCGAAAGCAGTGAAGTCTATATAGTTTCTGCCGGTAATAATGAGAATAACACCAAAATTCGCGACAAGCTGATGGATATCAAGGTGTTCATTACCAGCCGCGAAGGTCTTGAACAATGGAACCCTCGCATGAAGGGTGAATTCCCGATGCAGTCAGCCATGCTCACCAGCGATGTTTTCCCGGCTTTCGGGGTGGAAATGCCAGAACTTGAACGTGATGAATATACGCTTGATCAATATCTTGATGAAGTTATCCTGCCGCATCCGCAATTATCTGCAGTCAGCGTATTCAAGCGCCGCTTTGCCTTTACCATCAATGAATGTATTGCCGAGCATGCCGAGATTGAGATCAATGGTGCCGGTCTGCAAACCGTATCGGTTGAATCTGTGGATGTTCCAGCCATTCTTGAAGCCAAAAACATGCTGGGGCTGGATGAATATGAAAATGTCAATTATCTGCGAGCTATCAAGCGGGTGATTGGCATGGAAAGGCTTCCTGATTAAACTCCGACGAAAACCGGTATCGACAATAGCCCGGCAGTAGATGAAAGGTATTTGAAATGGCCAAGGAAATAGAACGAAAATTTCTGGTAAAGGGTGATGCCTGGCGCGAACTCGCCACAGGCACTGCATATCGCCAGGGCTATCTGTCAACGGTGAAGGAAAGAACCGTTCGGGTTCGCACTATTGATGATAAGGGGTTTTTGACCGTCAAGGGTATAACCATTGGTGCAACCAGAGTGGAATATGAATATGAAATTCCAGCCGCTGATGCCAATGCAATGTTAGATGATCTTTGCGAACAGCCGATAATCGAAAAACACCGCTACAAGATTGATCATGGCGGGCTGGTCTGGGAGATTGACGAGTTTGGCGGGGTTAATCAGGGGCTTATCGTGGCCGAAGTGGAACTGGAAAGCGAAGCCCAAAGCTTTGACAAGCCGCAATGGATCGGTGATGAGATTGACAATGATCCTCGCTATTACAATTCAAACCTGATAGCCCATCCCTATACCAAATGGTAACAGGTCGATTGCCTGTAGCGCCAAACGCCCCTTTTTGTCTGGATATGAGATGATTCTAAAGATTGTTCCTGATGTGGTTCCAAGAACCAGGCCGCTTATATTGAGTGG
Organism: Hyphomicrobiales bacterium; assembly: GCA_026990765.1. Taxonomy (GTDB): domain Bacteria; phylum Pseudomonadota; class Alphaproteobacteria; order Rhizobiales; family Aestuariivirgaceae; genus JALWJW01. The sequence continues at coordinate 2,619 of JALXCV010000119.1, forward strand.
TTCTTCCCTGGCAAGTGATGCCGCCCGCCTGATGCGCCAGCATGATGCCGGGGCAGTGCTGGTGGTTGATGATGATGATCTGCTAGGTATCTTTACTGAGCGTGATGTATCATTCAGGGTTATTGCTGCCGGTTACAATCCACAACAGGTCACTCTTGACAAGGTGATGACACCTGATCCTCGAACTATCAAAGCTGGCGATACTGTATTATCAGCGCTTGAGATCATGGAAGCAGGGCATTTCCGCCATCTGCCGGTAGCAGATAATGGTGAGATGGTTGGGGTAGTTGCCATGCGCGATGTGCTTTATGGCACTAATAAGCAGATAGCCAGAGAATTGCAGCACATGTCAGTTGATCTGCCAGATGACTGCCGCATTGTTTCTGATATTATGAGCAATAATATCCTTGTTACCCTTGAAGGGGATGCTTCGGTCAGTCAGGCCTCAGAACTGATGAAGAGCTATGATATTGGCGCGGTTGTGATCTTGCGCGATAACAGGCTAGCCGGAATTTTCACTGAAAGGGATGTTTCTTTCCGGGTGGTTGCCGAGGGGCTGGACCCTGATGCCATTACCCTTGATGAGGTGATGAGTGCTGATCTGGTAACAATCAGCGCTGGAGAGTCTTGTCAAAGTGTGGTGGAAAAGATGCAAAAAGGCAATTTCCGGCATTTGCCGATCATGCAAGACAATCGTGTGGCTGGAATATTGTCCATCCGCGACCTGTTCAGCTATATCCGCCACAAGCTTGAAACAAGCTTTCAAAATGCCATGATCAGCCGCTCCAGAAACATGATGGCCAGTGACTGATTTTGTTATCTATGCCTTATGACCCGGCAACGCCTGGCTGATATCCGGCATTCTGACCAAGCGACTTGCGGTTCAGAACCACCACGCCGCCCTCTGAAATATGATATTTTTCCCTGTCAGCTTCCATGTTCAGGCCAATGATACTGCCCGGTGGAACCTGGCACTGATTATCAAGAATTACATTTTTCAGCTTTGATCCTGCTCCAATCTCGCAACCGGGAAGTGCCAGCACACCTTCAAGGTCGCAATCTTCATGCACCTTGACATTGGAATATAAAATCGATTCGGCCAGATTGGACCGGCGGATAACACAGCCACCAGAAACCATGGTATTTTCAACATGACAGCGATGTCCGCAACCGACAAATTCAGCCGGTGGCAATTGTGGCTGATAGGTCATTATCGGCCATGAAGTATCATAGATATCAATCGGCGCCTTGGCGGTTATCAGCTCCATATTGGCATCATAATAGGCATCTATGGTTCCAACATCACGCCAGTAATTTGCCTGTCCCCCTGTCGGGTTGGAAAAGCGGTGGGCGTGAATCTGGTGTTTTCTCGACAGTGCATAGGGAATTATGTCCTTGCCAAAATCATGTGATGAATTTTCATCGCCAGCATCTCGCAGCAATTGTTCGTGCAGATAATCCATGGAGAAAACATAAATCCCCATACTGGCCAGAGCCTGATCCGGTTTGCCGGGGACCGGTTTTGGGTTTTCAGGTTTTTCTTCAAAGTCAATGATGTCCCCATTATCATCAACCTGCATCACTCCGAAACCCTTGGCTGCTTCAAGATCAACCATATTGCAAGCTATGGTGAAATCAGCGCCACTTTCCACATGTTCAGCCAGCATCTCGCCATAATCCATGTTGTAAACATGATCACCAGCCAGTATCAGCACGAATTTGGGGGCGTAGCTCTCAACAATATCCAGCGTCTGGTGGACCGCATCAGCTGTTCCCTGATACCAGCTGTCATCATCCATCCATTGCTGGGCCGGGACAATATCAACAAACTCGCCATGCTCGGCATTGAAATGGTTCCAGCCCTGCGACAAGTGCTGGATGAGCGAATGTGATTTGTACTGGGTCAGGACACAAATCCGGCGAATATCGGAGTTGACGCAATTGGACAGGGTGAAATCGATTATCCTGAATTTGCCGCCAAAAGGTACAGCTGGCTTGGTGCGCCAGTCTGTAAGCAATCCAAGACGGCTTCCGCGGCCACCTGCCAGTATAATGGCCAGTGTGTTGCTGGTGAGACGGCTGACGAATCTTGCTGGTTTGCCTTGCATTTTCTGCTCCCCTCGAATCGCTTGATAACAATCTTTTCCACTAGGAGTGATTCTATCTGGAATATCAGAACAATGATATGCGCAAGATCAAAACCTTGCCGGGTAACACTGCCGCATGCGCAGAAAACTGTGCTTGCAAGCAAAGGGAAAATCATCTATATAACTGGCAGTTGAATTTCATTCTCACATAACCGGTATGAAGATCATATCGGTAGTTTTTGAGAGTGGGTCCCTCGCCGGACCCGCTTTTTTTATTGCCTGTTGGTGGAGAAATATTGCGTGAACGATATTGCGCCTGATAAAAGACTGGCCAGGGAAACCGGCATTGCCGCCCATATTGCCAAAATCGCAGAACCTGTAATTGAGGATCTGGGATACCGGCTGGTACGGGTCAGGGTGTCCGGCAAAGGCAATGAAGAAGTCCAGATAATGGCTGAAAAGCCCGATGGCAGCATGACTATTGAAGGTTGTGAGGCAATCAGCCGGGGCTTGTCGCCTGTACTTGATGTTGAAGACCCGGTTCCCGGCAAATACCGGCTGGAAATATCTTCTCCGGGAATTGACCGCCCACTGGTGCGCCCGTCCGACTTTGACAACTGGGCCGGACATGTTGCCAAGATTGAACTGAACCAGCCCATTGATGGCCGCCGCCGTTTCAGGGGAAAGCTTGAAGGTTTCAGTGATGGTGAAGTGCGAATCTTCATCAAACCGGCTGACGGGGCAGGCGACGATATTCTGGTTGGCCTGCAATTTGACATGCTGGCAAGTGCCAAGCTGGTTATGACCGATGAACTGTTTAATGCCTCACGCACGGCCAACAAGGCCAATACACCCGGTGATGGCTTTGAAATGCAAACTGATGACAAAAGGGAAAAATCTCATGGAGACTGAAAATGGCTGAAACAGCTGTAAGTGCAAACCGTCTGGAACTGTTGCAGATCGCAGATGCGGTAGCGCGTGAAAAATCCATCAACAAGGAACTGGTACTTGAAGCCATGGCTGATGCCATTCAGCGCGCGGCTCGTTCTCGCTATGGCGCTGAAAATGATATTCGTGCCGATATTGACAGCAAGACCGGCGAAATATCCCTGCGCCGGGTGCTGGAAATTGTTGAAGAAGTTGATAATGATTCAACCCAGATTTTGCTGGCAGACGCCAAACATATCAATGAAAATGCTCAATTGGGCGATTTCATTTCCGAACCCCTGCCACCGGTTGAATTTGGCCGTATTGCCGCCCAGAATGCCAAGCAGGTAATCGTGCAGAAGGTTCGCGATGCTGAACGCGAGCGCATGTATGAAGAATTCAAGGACCGGGTCGGTGAAGTCATCAACGGTGTGGTCAAGCGGGTTGAATATGGCAATGTTATTGTCGATCTTGGTCGCGGTGAAGGTATTGTCAGGCGCGATGAAGGCCTGCCGCGCGAAAATTTCCGCACTGGAGATCGCATACGCGCCTATATTTATGATGTTCGGCGCGAACAGCGTGGCCCGCAAATTTTCATGTCCCGCTCACGTCCTGAATTCATGTCCAAGCTGTTTGGTCAGGAAGTACCGGAAATCTATGACGGTATTGTCGAGGTTATTTCAGTTGCCCGCGATCCGGGCAGCCGGGCCAAGATTTCGGTTATCTCCAAGGATTCGTCAATTGATCCGGTCGGTGCCTGTGTTGGCATGCGCGGCAGCCGGGTTCAGGCAGTGGTCAATGAATTGCAGGGTGAAAAGATTGATATCATCCCGTGGACTGAAGATGCAGCCAGTTTCATCGTTAACGCACTTGCCCCGGCAGAAGTCTCCAAGGTGGTGCTTGATGAAGATACCCAGCGCATTGAAGTTGTGGTGCCTGATGATCAATTGTCACTGGCAATCGGCAGACGCGGACAGAATGTTCGCCTTGCCTCGCAACTGACCGGCTGGGACATTGACATTACCACTGAAACCGATGAATCAGAACGCCGCCAGCAGGAATTCAACGAACGCACCGAAAACTTCATGAAGGCGCTTGATGTTGATGAGATGCTGGCCCAGTTGCTGGCCTCAGAAGGCTTTGAGCTGGTAGAAGAAGTGGCTTATGTCGATCCTGCAGAAATTGCCTCCATTGAAGGTCTTGATGCTGAAACGGCAGACGAGATTCAGGCTCGTGCCCGTGAGTTCCTTGAACGGGAAGTTGCCGAGTTGGATGCAGAACGCAAAAAACTCGGGGTCAAGGATGAATTGCTGGAGATCGAAGGTATTACCATGCCGATGCTAGTGGCTTTCGGTAAGGACGGTATCAAGACCATTGAAGACCTTGCCGGTTGTGCCACGGATGATCTTACCGGCTGGAGCGAGCGCAAAGATGGTGAAGTCAAGCATTTCCCCGGTGCCCTTAGCGATCTTAAAACCTCATCAGCTGATGCTGAAGCACTGATCATGGCTGCCCGTATCAAGGCAGGATGGATCGAAGCTGAACCGGAAGTTGAAGAAACCGAAGCTGAAGATACTGAAAGCGGAGAAAGCCAGGATTGAACCAGCCAGCCCTGAAATCAGCAGCAATGCCTGAGCGCATGTGCATCGTTACCCGGAAAGTTGATGAAACGCAAAATCTGTTGCGTTTTGTCAAGGGACCCGATGGTGTCATTGTGCCAGACCTTCGCTGCAGACTTCCAGGGCGAGGTGTCTGGGTCGGACTTGATCGTGAACTGGTCCAGACAGCTGTTGAGAAAAATCTGTTTGCCAGGGGGGTGAAATCCAGTTGTTCAGCCCCTGACAACCTTGCCGAAATGGTTGACAACATGCTGGCAAGTTCCTGTATGAACTACCTGTCATTTGCCAAAAAGGCCGGAGAGCTGGTCACAGGACATGACAAGGTGGTAAATCTGGTTAAAAAGGGCAAGGTTGCTGTTCTGATTGCGGCTCTTGATGGTGCAGAAGATGGAAAACGCAAGCTGCAAAATCTGTTTTTACGCCATTTTGAAGACGGAAAAATCATTAATCTTTTCGATTGCAGTCAATTGAGTTTGGCATTGGGTAGTGCAAATGTGATACATGCTGCTATAACACATGGAACATTGGCCGAAAAATTTGATATGGCGGCTGAAAAGCTGCTGAAATATCGCGGTGAAACAACAGGTTAGACGCTAGGATACTATGAGCGACACAAAAAATACAAATGATGGCAACAAGCCAGGTCATGGGCATACACTCTCGCTTGGGCGAAAATCTGTCGATACAGGTCGGGTGCGCCAGAATATTTCGCATGGCCGCTCAAAAACAGTTGTCGTGGAAACCAAGCGCAAACGCATAATCACGGCCCCGGGTGCCAAACCGGCAATTGTCCAGCCGGTAACCAAGGCTCCTGCTGCTGCCAAACCCAAACCAAAAGCCCCGGCAAAACCGGCTGGCAGACCGGTTGACAAGCCCAAGGGCAGGCTTACCAGTTCAGAGCAAAGCGCCCGTGAACGCGCTCTTGCACAGGCGCTTCTGCGTGAAAAGCAGGAAGCTGAAGAACGTCTTCTTCGTGAACAGGAAGAACAGCGTCAGGCAGAAATAAAGGCGCGTGAAAAGGCTGAACGTGAAGCTGAAGAAGCAAGAATCAAGGCCGAGGAAGAACGCAAAAAGGCTGAAGAGGAAAAAAGCCTCAAGCAGGAAAAGGTTAAACCTGCAGAACCGGTAGCACCTCCCCAGCCACCATCGGAAAAACCTGATGCTGCCCGCGCCCAGCGCCCGGCAACACAAGATGCCAAGGATAAAAAGCCCAGACGTGACAACAAGCCTGCCCCTCCAAGGTCGCGCAAGGATGGCCAGAGACGTCGCGGCAAGCTGACGATCACCAATGCCCTTAATTCGGATCGCGAACGCGGTCGTTCAATGGCGGCTCTCAAGCGCCGGATGGAGCGGCAGAAAAAGCAGGCTCTTGGTATCCAGCAGCCACGTGAAAAGCGTTCACGCGAAGTAGTGATTCCTGATGTCATCACCATTCAGGAACTGGCAAACCGCATGGCAGAACGTGCCGTTGATGTTATCAAGCTTTTGATGAAGCAGGGTGCCATGCACCAGATCAATGATATAATTGACACGGATACCGCCCAGCTGATTGCCGAAGAAATGGGTCACACTGTCAAGCGTGTATCTGAAGCAGATGTTGAAGAAGGCATGATCGGGGATGATGATGATGAATCCGATCTGCTGCCTCGCGCTCCTGTAGTTACAGTTATGGGCCATGTTGATCACGGCAAAACCTCGATCCTTGATGCCATGCGAAATGCCAATGTGGTCTCGGGCGAAGCTGGCGGGATTACCCAGCATATTGGTGCCTATCAGGTGAAACATGAAAATGGTGTAGTATCCTTCATTGATACTCCCGGCCATGCGGCCTTTACCTCGATGCGCGCGCGTGGTGCCCAGGCAACTGATATTGTGGTGCTGGTTGTAGCCGCCAATGATGGCGTGATGCCGCAAACGGTTGAAGCCATCAATCATGCCCGCGCTGCTGATGTGCCGATTATTGTTGCCATAAACAAGATTGATCTGCCTGAAGCTGATCCCAACCGGGTTCGCACCGGTTTGTTGAATCATGAAATCGTGGTTGAAAGCATGGGCGGTGATACGCTGGAAATTGAAGTATCAGCCACCGAAGGCACCAATCTTGACAAGCTGATCGAGTTGATCCTGTTGCAGGCTGAAGTGCTTGAGCTGAAAGCCAATCCCAACCGACCGGCTGAAGGCATGGTGGTTGAAGCCCAGCTTGATCGCGGACGCGGTGCCGTGGCTACAGTGCTGGTCAAGCGCGGTACTTTGAAGATCGGCAATATCATTGTTGCCGGTCCCGCATGGGGCAAGGTTCGTGCCCTGATTGATGATCATGGCAATCATGTTGCAGAAGCTGGCCCGGCAATGCCGGTAGAGGTTTTGGGGCTGAATACGGCACCAGATGCCGGTGATATGCTGGTGGTTGTGGAAAATGAAGCCCGCGCCCGCGAGATCACCGAATATCGTGCCCGCAAACGCCGCGAAGCACGCGGGGCCAATACATCGGCCTCGTCACTTGAACAGATGATGTCACAGCTGAAAGAATCGAACCGCAAGGAAGTCCCAATCCTGCTGAAAGCTGATGTTAAAGGCTCGGCTGAAGCCATTGTTCAGGCACTGGATAAAATGTCGAATGATGAAGTTGTAGCCAGGGTTATTCATCACGCGGTTGGCGGTATATCTGAATCAGATGTTGAACTGGCCAAGGCTTCCAATGCGGTTATCTTTGGCTTTAATGTTCGCGCCAACAAACAGGCAATGGAAGCAGCCCAAAAGGCCGGTATCGAAATTCGCTATTACTCGATCATCTATGATCTGGTTGATGATATCAAGGGAACCATGACCGGGCTGCTTGATCCGACATTGCGTGAAAACTTCCTTGGCAATGCCGAAATTCTGGAAGTGTTCAATGTTTCCAAGGTCGGCAAGGTTGCCGGTTGTGTGGTTACTGATGGCAAGGTTCAGCGCGGTGCTGAAGTGCGCCTGATCCGCGATAATGTGGTGGTGCATGAAGGCAAACTGTCAACGCTCAAACGCTTCAAGGATGAAGTGAAGGAAGTTGTTGGCGGTCAGGAATGCGGCATGGCATTTGAAAACTATCAGGATATGCGTAAAGGCGATGTGATCGAGTGCTTCTCGGTTGAGAAAATTGCCCGTTCACTTGAAGATGCTGCCGACAAGGAAAAGAAAGACAAATAAGGCCAGATTAAATGAGTAAACGTTCCGAACCAAGCCAGCGCCAGCTGCGGGTTGGCGAATTGATGCGTCATGGTTTGTCAGAGGTTTTCATAACCGGTGAGACCGGCGATCCTGATCTGGAAAAGGCCGGCGTCACCGTGCAGGAAGTCTCGATGTCGCCAGACCTCAAACAGGCCAGGGTCTATGTCCGACCGTTAATTCAGGACAAGGCCAGATCAATGATGGCCGCGCTCAAGACCAACCGCAAATATATCCGCAAGTTGATGGCCGCAAAACTGGACTTGAAATATCTGCCCAATATGCGCTTTGAACTGGATGCTGCCAGTGATCATGCTGCAAGGATTAACCAGCTGTTGCACGATCCCAAAGTGGCAAGGGATTTACACCATGATGATGAATGATTGATCACTCATTCATGTTTGGAAATAGCTGATGGCCAGAGTTAAAAAAGGTGACCGTATTAACGGCTGGATTGCGCTTGACAAACCAGCTGGTCTGACCTCAACCCGGGCTGTATCCATCATCCGCCGCCTGTTCAATGCCCAAAAGGCCGGCCATGCCGGAACCCTTGATCCGCTGGCAACCGGCATGTTGCCAATTGCTCTGGGTGAAGCCACCAAGACCGTGGCCCATATGGTTGATGCCCAAAAGATTTATGAGTTTACCCTCAAATGGGGAGAGGAAACCGATACTGGTGACACAGAAGGCACAATTACCGAAACATCAGATAAACGCCCTGATGAGACGGCGGTCAGGGATGTGCTGGAACAGTTCAGAGGTGAGATCACCCAAACCCCGCCGCGATATTCAGCCATCTTGATTGATGGTGAACGTGCCTATGATCTGGCAAGGCATGGTGAGGAGTTTGAAATACCCTCAAGGCAGGTTGAGATTTTTGAACTTGAACTGCTGAAAACCAGTGAAATCGAAGCCAGTTTTCGCACCCGGTGCGGCAAGGGCACCTATATTCGTTCACTGGCCCGCGATATTGCTCGTCAATTGGGCACTTTTGCCCATATTATTAACCTTCGGCGACTTTCTGTCGGGACTTTTTGTGCCGATGACATGATTAAGCTGGAAATGTTGGAAGAATTAGGGCATAAGGGCGACGATCGCTCTGGGCTCATGGAATGCCTTTTGCCAATCGAAACCGTGCTGGACGACATCCCGGCATGTGCGGTTGATCTGGCAGAAGCAAACCGTTTAAGGCAAGGCCAGGCGGTTATTTTACGTGGAAGAGATGCACCTGTTCATCAAGAACTGGTTCTCGTCAAAAACCGGAAAACTCCGGTGGCGCTGGCCAGTATCGAATGCGGTATGCTGAAACCGAAGCGAGTTTTCAATCTGGGCAAATAGATTTGCCCGCCTATAAACCATAAAGGAGTACCCGATGTCGATTACCCCAGAGCGCAAAGCTGCGCTGATTAAAGAATATGCCATCGCTGAAGGCGATACCGGTTCACCCGAAGTACAGGTCGCAGTTTTGACCGAGCGTATTCGCAACCTCACAGAACACTTCAAAACCCACAAGAAGGACAATCACTCACGCCGTGGTCTTTTGAAGCTGGTCGCTCTGCGCCGCAAATTGCTCGACTATACCAGGTCCTGCGATGAAGAGCGCTATCTCGACCTGATCAAGCGGCTCGGAATACGTCGCTAAAACACATCGGCGCACAGCAATAAGGCATAGCGCCGAGACAAGGAATTAAATATGTTTGATATACAAGTAGAAGAACTGGAATGGGGCGGACAGCCGCTTCGTTTCGAGACCGGACGCGTTGCGCGCCAGGCAGACGGCGCCGTGCTGGTCACCCTTGGCGAGACATCGGTTCTGGCCACAGTGGTTTCAGATAAAACCCCGCGGCCTGGCATCGACTTTTTCCCGATGACCGTAAACTATCAGGAAAAAACCTATGCAGCCGGTAAAATCCCCGGTGGTTTCCTGAAACGTGAAGCCCGCCCGTCTGACCATGAAACTCTGGTTTGCCGGTTGATTGATCGCCCGATCCGTCCGCTTTTCGCTTCCGGCTATAAGAACGAAACCCAGATCATTACCACAGTGGTTTCACATGACATGGAAAATGATCCAGATATCGTGGCCATGATTGGTGCATCAGCAGCCCTTACCCTGTCAGGCGTTCCATTCATGGGACCGATTGGTGGCGCACGGGTTGGCTATATTGATGGCGAATATGTCCTCAATACCCCGATACACCGCCGCGATGAATCAGTTCTTGACCTGGTTGTTGCCGGCACCAAAGATGCCGTTCTCATGGTTGAATCAGAAGCTGAAGAATTGTCAGAAGAGGTCATGCTTGGCGCTGTTATGTTTGGTCATGAA
>JALXCV010000120.1 GCA_026990765.1 Hyphomicrobiales bacterium
CATCCTGTTTCATTTTTTCCATAGCAGCATTGAAGCGCTTTACATCCACTTCAATATCCCGCAATCGCAAGGCATCCTGGGTCAGATCAAGCGGGAAGCCATATGTGTCATAAAGTTTGAAAGCTGCATCACCTGAAAAACTGTCACCAGCATTCAGATCACGCGATTCTTCTGCCAGCATTTTAAGACCGCGTTCCAGAGTTTTGCGGAAACGCTGCTCTTCACCTCTTAAAGTTTCGGTAATCAGGGCTGAAGCCTGACCAAGCTGTGGATAGGCATGGCCCATCTCACGTTCAAGTGCCGGGAAAAGTTTCCACATTAATGGCTCTTTTACTCCCAGCAATTCAGCATGGCGCATCGCCCGGCGCATGATCCGGCGCAAAACATAACCGCGGCCTTCATTGGATGGCAACACCCCGTCAGCTATAAGAAAACTGGAAGCGCGCAAATGATCAGCAATTACCCTGTTGGATGCCTTGTGCTCACCTGTGGCTTCAACATTGGTTTCTTCTTCAATTGCTGCAATCAGCGCCCGGAACATGTCTGTTTCATAATTGTCATGAGTGCCCTGCATGAGTGCAGCCATTCGCTCCAGCCCCATGCCTGTATCAATGGACGGGCGTGGCAGATCAACCCGGCGATCTTTGGTTTCCTGCTCATATTGCATGAAAACCAGATTCCAGATTTCAATAAACCGGTCCCCATCTTCATCCGGTGATCCAGGAGGTCCCCCCGGAATATGGTCACCATGATCATAAAATATTTCAGAACATGGACCACATGGTCCGGTATCGCCCATGGCCCAGAAATTGTCAGACGTTGGAATCCGGATAATTTTTGAATCCGGCAGCCCGGCAATCTTCTTCCACAAATCATATGCCTGGTCATCTTCAGAATAAACTGTCACCAGCAATTTCTTCACCGGCAGACCAAACTCTTTGGTGATCAGGTTCCATGCCAGCTCAATTGCCCGTTCCTTGAAATAATCACCAAAGGAAAAGTTGCCCAGCATTTCAAAAAAAGTGTGGTGACGAGCCGTATAACCAACATTATCCAGATCATTATGCTTGCCGCCTGCCCTGACACATTTCTGCGAGGTAACAGCAGTTGAATAGGGGCGTTTTTCCAGACCGGTAAAAACATCCTTGAACTGCACCATGCCGGCATTTACAAACATCAAGGTTGGATCATTATTCGGCACCAGCGGACTGGAGGCTACTTTTTCATGGCCCTGATCGGCAAAGTAGTTGAGAAAACTGGAACGGATTTCATTGACACCGGACATATTGCTAACCTGTTATTTGTCTTATCTACATACCCGAAAACAATTGCGGGCAATGTGATCTAACCGCTTACAACAAAAGATACAATTGAAAACCCGATTACTTATAAAAAAAGGGTGCATGATTTTCGCATGACACCCTTTAATTCTCATTAGATGTACGGATTATCCCGCCTGTTTGTCAATTAGATCTTTATTGGCATCATCTGGAACAACCAGCCCGGCATGCGCCCTGATCTTCATTTCAATTTCATTGCATATATCAGGGTTTTCAATCAGGAAATTGCGAGCATTATTCCGGCCCTGACCTACGCGCTCACCATTATAGGAAAACCATGATCCGGCCTTTTCAACAATCCCGGCATCAACCCCCATATCCAGAATTTCACCGGTTTTGGAAATACCTTCGCCATAAAGAATATCAAATTCAACCTGCTTGAAAGGTGGCGCCACCTTGTTCTTTACCACCTTGACCCTTGTATGATTGCCAATAACCTCATCCCGGTCCTTAAGCGCACCAATCCGGCGAATATCCAGACGCACAGATGAATAAAATTTCAGCGCATTGCCACCGGTAGTGGTTTCAGGTGAACCAAACATCACCCCGATCTTCATTCTGATCTGGTTGATAAAGATAACCATGCAGTTGGATTTGGAAATTGAACCTGTCAGCTTGCGCAATGCCTGACTCATCAGCCGGGCCTGCAAACCTGGCAGACTGTCGCCCATTTCACCTTCAAGCTCAGCTTTTGGTGTCAGGGCGGCAACCGAATCTACCACCAGAATGTCAACCGCACCTGAGCGCACCAGCGTATCAGCAATTTCCAGCGCCTGTTCACCCGTATCAGGCTGTGAAATCAGCAATTCGTCAATATCAACCCCGAGCTTGCCTGCATAGGCTGGATCAAGTGCATGTTCAGCATCAATAAAGGCCGCCACTCCGCCCATTTTTTGCGCTTCAGCCACTACATGCAGTGTCAAGGTGGTTTTACCGGAACTTTCAGGACCATAGACCTCAATTACCCGCCCACGTGGCAACCCGCCAATACCCAGCGCTACATCAAGCCCCAGAGAACCGGTTGGTATGGCTTCAATGGCGACAACCGGTTCTTGCCCCATTTTCATTACCGACCCCTTTCCAAAGGCCCGTTCGATCTGACCCAGCGCGGCATCAAGTGCCTTTTTCTTATCCATGGATGAATTCTCTACAAGTTTCAGTTTGGCTTGACCCATTTTGGTTTACTCCTTATTTCACATGGACCGGCGCTTTGCAATAACGCGAACAAAATTAGAACATAAATACTTATGTACTATATTTGTTCTTATTGCAACATATTTTTTAACCCACTGATTTTGTTGTAAATTATCCGTTTCAGGCCTCTAAAATCCGCTTTCTCTCAAAATTACCGCCCAGGCATGGCGAAAGAATCGCCCGGCCACAGACTGACTTTTGGCATCAACAACCACGGTTCCGCGAATCTCATGCAGCCAGTTAGCCTCAACTTTACTCGTGCTGACAAACTCCACCGGAAATTGTGCCACCACAGAACGCTCTTTACCCCTTTTTCCGGCTGACATGGCTATGCTGCCGCCATTAACACTGGACAGATAGGCCATTTCACGCCCGGCCCCGCCACTTATCCCGATAGTCGCAAGCCTGACTGGTATTTTGGCAAGTTCTGCATCTTCAGGAATGAATACCCCTGTTGCTCCTTGTTGCAACCGGTTGATTTGCGGTTCTGCGGCCATGGCGCGTACCCTTGAGCCATTATCACCAGAGGCCACATGCACCAGCATTTCAGTCGGACTGACCCACATTCCAGCTTTCAGACCACGGGCCACATAAGTTACCACCCCTGATGATTTTGCCCTGAGCACTATATTCTGCAACTGCTTTTGCAACCCCTCAATCATGTTGCGCAAAACCTCCCTTTCCCGCAACAATACCGGGTGCATGGCCAATTCCTCCCGGTTTGCTGCTGCCCGTGCCAGCCTATATTCAACAAGCTTCAGCCGTCGTTCGGCAATCTTGAGTTTTTGCTCCACAACAGGTGAGTGCAGCCGCACTAATATTTGTCCATTCTTGATCTCATCGCCAGTCTTGACCAGCACCTTGGTGACTTGTGCAGCTACTGGCGAATATACCCGCAAATCAACACCCGCCCCTAATATGCCAGGCAGATTAACCGAGCGACCAAGCGGCAGAACCAGCATTGCCAGCACAAAACCCAAAGACCCGATACTCAGCCAGCCGCGCGGATTTGTAAAAATCTCAACCCGTCGCTGCCACCATACAGATATTTCACGCAAGATTGGCGCTCCCAGAAAGAATATGAGTTCAACCGCCATGGCAATAATGCCAAGAAGTTTGAAAAAATAAAAATACACTAGCAGGGAAATTCCCAAAAACAGGAAAAACCGGTAAATCCAGGTTCCCCAGGCATAGGCAACAAGAATTGTCTGCAGCCTTGCAGAGAACTGTTCTGGCGCATGATCACCAAAGCCAAACAGGATCTCGCGCATTTTCCAGCGCCCCATGGCAAAGCCGCGCTGTTGCAGATTATGTATCCCCAGAAAATCTGCCAGAATATGATATCCGTCAAACCGCATGAA
>JALXCV010000121.1 GCA_026990765.1 Hyphomicrobiales bacterium
TTACCCGCCCGATCTGGGCCGGTGCACATGATATTACCCGCAAACCGGTGGCAAGCAAACCGGAAAGCTGTTCGGCTCTTGAGGCCATGTCGCCGCAAAGGCTGACCTCAACGCCTCTTTTTCTGCCGGCGGCCACAGTCATGGCAATCAGTTTGAATACTGCCTCACCTGGCGGATTTGTAAGATATGACAGGGACGGATTATCGCGCCCGACAGCATTTGTGTACTGGATCAGGTCATTGGAGCCGATTGAATAAAAATCCGCATTGAAATCCTGTGCCATCAGGGCAGCGGCTGGAACTTCTACCATCATGCCAAGTTGTGGCATTTCATCCATATTCAATTCAGATGCAACTTGCTCCAGCAATGAGCGAACCTCATCCAGTTCAGCGGGTATGGTCAGCATTGGCACCATGATCTTGACCGGTCCCAGCCTTGATGCGCGAAGCATGGCGCGCAATTGGACCTTCAACAGCTCCTTGTTCAGCAGGGACAGGCGAACCCCGCGCACTCCAAGGAAAGGATTGCTTTCACCGTCAATAGTTACCCCGGCAATCGGCTTGTCACCACCAGCATCAAGGGTGCGCATGGTAACCGGGCGCCCGGCGGCCCATTCTACAATCGCCTTGTATGTGGCAAATTGCTGGTCTTCATCTGGCAGATTGCCATTTTCAAACAGGAATTCTGTTCTCACAAGGCCAATGCCATCGCAGATTTCAGGGGATAATTGCTGCAAGCTGTCCGGGTTGTCGGCATTGAGATAAACTGTAACCTGTTCGCCACTGGCCATGATTGCCGGCTTTTCTGCATATTTTTCAGCAAGTTGCTGTTGCTTTTCGGCAATTGCAATCTGTTGGCTTGCCCAGCTTATACATTCAGCTCCCGGATTTATGGTCAAACTTCCAGCAGTTGCATCAAGAACCGCTTTTGTGCCGTTTTGCAACTGGTTCAAATCAGCTTTCAATCCAACAATCAGATTGACATTCCCGGCTCTGGCCAGAATTGCAACATGGCTGGTGGAACTGCCGCTGGTGATGGCAGCTCCGGCAAGTCGTGACCAGTCCTGTGCCAGAAACTGGGACGGTGTCAACTCATCACTGACCAGAATGCTTCCCTCTGGAAGCTCCACGCCAGAGCCATCATCGCCATGGATGGCGGCCAGTACCCGGTTTAACAAATCGCTCAGATCATCGGCGCGCGCTGCCATATATTCATCATCGGCGCTTTTATATTCGGCAATTTCGGCATTGAGAATTTCACTGAAGGCAATATCTGCCGGTTTGCCAGTGGCTATCAGGTCAAATACCGGATCTATCAGATCATCATCTTCGATCAAAGCCAGCTGGAATTCAAGAATTTCACCGGCAAGGTTCCCTTCATCAGCAATAATTTGCCCAAGGCTTGCAGATGAAGCAGCAAGCGCCTGTTTTAACAGTGCCTGTTCCTCATCTGCAGTTCCTGCATGGCGCTGGCTGCGGGTCTGCACATCGAGCAAGGCCAGCGTGCCTATGGCTATGCTGCCAGAAGCAGGCGTGCCGGTGAAAACTGTTTGCTTAGCAGGTTCAACCATCAAAATTCTTGTTAATCAAATCCACCAGCGCCCTGACACTGGTTTGGGCATCATCGCCATTGGCTCTTATGTGCAAAGTCTCACCATTTGCCGCGCGCAGTTTCATGACCGCATTGGGGGATTTGGCATTTGCCCATTTTTCAGCGGTTTCCGGTCTGATCTCAATATCAGAAGAAAAGCTTTTTGCCAGCTTGGTCAGCTTTACTGCAGGTCTTGCATGCAGACCTATCGGATCATTTATGACAGCTGAACTGCTGGCACTGGTTTCAGGACTCATAGTGAAGTCTCCTCTGCCGTTTCCTGTACTGCGGTCAGCGAACTGCCCCCTGCCGCTTCGGTTCCTGCCATGACTGCGCCTTCAACAATCGGGGCATTGCAAATGACTATATGATCGGCAAAGCCGTCAGGCAGCATTTCTATTGCCATTTCGCTGTTGGTTTCAGCCCCGCCAAGATCAACCAGTATGGCTACACCTTTTTGCGTGTAAACACTCTTGATGGCGGCCATGATGGCTGCAACATCGGTGCCAAGACCACCATCGGCATTGCCACCACAGTGAGCTACATTGATTTCCTCACCCACCATTTCGCGCACCATATCGGCAGCGCCCCTGGCAACATCACCTGAGTGGGAAACAATAACCAGTGATACATTATCAGTCATGCGGTCTCCAGAACATCACATACAGCGTTAATCAACAAAACTACCGAGCGGGCGCCGGGATCAATATGCCCGATTGAACGCTCGCCAAGAAACGAGGCCCGGCCTTTGGTGGCCAGCATGTCCCTGGTATTTTCAAGGGCTTCAGCGGCTGCTTTTCTGGCAACATTTATTAAATCAGCATCAGCCGCCCGCAGGGCATCACTCACTGGCGCCAGTACATCCAGCATGGTTTTGGCACCAACATCGGACTTGCCGCGCATTTTTACTGCTTCAATACCGCCATCCAGCAATTTCAGCATCTCATCCCTGTTTGATGGCACATCATCCACCGCCTTGGCAGCGGCCATCAGGAAAGAGCCGAAAAGCGGGCCTGATGCCCCGCCGATTTTCATCACCAGCGTCATCCCGGCCTTGGCCAGTGCCTTGCCGAATGGCAAGGCCGATATGTCATCGCTGATATTCAATATTTCAGTAAAGCCGCGCTTCATGTTAATACCGTGATCGCCATCACCGATTGCCCGATCAAGATCAGTCAATTCTTCGGCGTGTTCTGCAATCGTGGCAGCGCTTGCCTCAATGATTTTTTTAATAAATTCCTGTGTCATAATCTCTTGCTACTTGTGTTTTAAGTACTTGAATCCTCAACTGATAATCTCACCTTGCCGGTCAAAACAGATGGCGGAACCCTCGCGTATGGCAAAACTGGTCTCATCACCTTCTGCCAGTGGTGCATCACCGCCAAGCATTGCCCTGATATTCCGGCCTTCACTTTCCATCAGAATAACTGTCTCAACCCCCAGATGTTCAACCGTCAGCACTTTTGCAAGAGTGCCATTTGCAGAACCCAGTACAATATCTTCAGGGCGCACACCAACAGAATGAGTGTTTGCAGGCAGATCGGTGTCTTTTAGCGAGCTGGCATCAAGGATATTTATCTGCGGGGAGCCAAGACGCATGGCTGCATAGATGTTTGACGGGGTTTCATAGACCTTGCGCGGCTCATCCAGCTGCACCAGTTTGCCTGATGACAAAACCCCGATACGGTCCGCCATGGTCATGGCTTCAAGCTGGTCATGGGTCACATATAAGATTGTGGCGTTTAGTTCGCGCTGGATGCGTTTCAGTTCAACCCGCAAATCCTCGCGCAATTTGGCATCAAGCGATGATAATGGTTCATCCATCAAAAAGATTTCGGGCTGGCGCACCAGCGCCCGGCCAATGGAAACGCGCTGCATTTCACCGCCTGACAATTGCGTTGCCCGGTTTTCCAGCTTGGACTCAATGCGCAGTAGTTCAGCGATTTCATGCACCCGCTTTTTAATCTGTTCAGGGGTGAGATTACGACCGGGGGCGCGCAAGGGGAACGCCATATTGTCAAATACGGTATAATGCGGATATAGCGAATATTGCTGGAACACAAAAGCCACATCGCGTCTTGTCGGGGCCATTGCGGTCACATCGGTTCCGGCTATTTCAACTGTTCCCCTGTCTGGTTTTTCCAGACCGGCAATCAGTCGCAAAGTGGTGGTTTTACCAGCTCCGGTCGGGCCAAGCAGAACGACAAATTCACCATCATTTATGGTCATTGACAGGTCTTTGACAGCTTCAATCGCACCAAAGTTCCTGGTTACATTATTCAAGACAACCCTACTCATGATATGGCTCCGTCAAACAGGGTTGAATTTACCGCCTTGTCAGTTTCAGGATTGAAAACCAGCAGCTTTTCAGAATCAAATGACAGGCCGACAGTTTCACCATATCTGACCTTGATCGTATTTGGCACCCTGACCTTTAATCGACCGGCTTCGGTATCAACTGTAACCATCTGGCGGGCGCCCATATATTCAATGGCAAAAACCTCACCGCGCAGCGATCCATCATCGCCTAGCGACAGATGTTCAGGGCGTGCCCCGACAATGGCTTCAGCATTATCAAGGCTTTCATGAGTTTTCGGGATTTTAACGCTTACACCATTGACCTCAATTTCAGACTGGCCGGGAGCAAGCGAGCCTTTGGCCTTTAGAAAATTCATGGAAGGTGTGCCGATAAAGCCGGCCACAAATTTGGTTTTCGGGCGCTCATAGATTTCCAAAGGTGCATCAATCTGTAAAACTTCGGCATTGTTCATGACACAAATCCGGTCAGCCATCAGCATGGCTTCCACCTGATCATGGGTTACATAGACCGATGTGGCACTGACCCTTTTATGCAAGAGCAGCAGTTCTTCGCACATAAGATCGCGGAACTCGGCATCAAGCGCGCCCAGCGGTTCATCCAGCAGGAAGGCCTTGGCCTTGCGAATAATGGCACGACCAAGCGCAACGCGTTGCCGGTCACCACTTGATAATCCGCCAACCGGCTGGTTGAGCAGATGATCAATTCGCAGCATTTCGGCAACTTCCTGGGTACGCTGCCTGATCTCCTTGCGTGGCAGTCTCTGGATGCGCAAGGGAAAATCGATATTCCGGCGGACATTCATATGCGGATAAAGGGCAAATAGCTGGAAAACAAAGGCTATGTCGCGCCTGGAACCGGGAAGAAAGGTTACATCCTCGTCATCCAGATAGATTTTCCCTTCGGTCGGCATTTCCAGCCCGGCAATCATCCGCAAGGTTGTGGTTTTGCCACAGCCTGATGGCCCAAGCATGACAAAGAACTCACCATCATTTATAGTGAATGAAGATTGTTTGACAGCAACAAAGTCACCGAAATTCTTTTGCAGATTTTCTACTCTTATCTCAGCCATCTGGCATTACTCCGGGAAATGGCTGACAATGACAAAACCCAAAGTGCCTGTCAGTATCATCGCAAATGACCAGCCGAACAACCACAAGGAAAATGGTTGCATCAACATGAATATTCCTGCTGCAATCATGATGGTTGCAGTATTTTCCCATGGGCCACGCCTGAATATCCGGGCCAGAAGGGAGCGGGATTTTTTGGCTGAATCACTCATTTCCTGACGGCTCCAAAGGTTATGCCCCGCAATAGCTGGTTACGCAGCAACACGGTAAAAATGACAATGGGTAACAAGAACAAGGTTGTACCGGCACCAACTGCTGGCCAGTCAAGACCGCCCTCACCGATGATAGTCGGGATGAAGGGTGGAGCTGTCTGGGCCTGACCACTGGTCAACAGCAGGGCAAAGGCATATTCGTTCCATGCAAAAATCAGACAGAAGATCGAGGTAGCGGCAATGCCGGAGCGCATTTGCGGCAGTACAGTTTTGACAAAAGCCTGCAGGCGCGAATAGCCATCGACCAGAGCTGCTTCTTCATATTCTTTTGGTATCTCGTCAACAAAGCCCTTTAACAGCCATACTGACAGGGAAACATTGACAGCGGTATATAGCAGTATCATGCCAAGGGCTGTATCTGACAGACCGATTTCGCGATACATCAAAAATATGGGAATGGCCACCGCAATTGGCGGCATCATCCGGGTGGAAAGGATAAAGAACAACAGATCATCCTTCAACGGCACCTTGAAGCGTGAAAAGCCATAGGCGGCAAGAGTGCCAAGGAATACTGCAAGGAAAGTTGAGCCAAAGCCGATAATGACCGAGTTCAGATAGCGGTCCTTGAAACGTGACGGCCCGGAAATCACCATATTGCGCTTGCGTGCCAGTTCATCATACCAGGTTTTGGGTGGCCCCAGTGACTTGATATATTCAGGTGTCTGGCGGGTGCGTGAGGTGAACAGATTCACATAGCCTTCAAGGGTTGGCTGGAACAATACCTTGGGGGGGTAGGATATGGAATCAGGCGGGGATTTGAAACCGGTTGCCAAAATCCAGACCAGCGGAATTACAGCCACCAGCGCATAGGCTGTGACCAGTATGGCAGCGATAAGTTTTGAGCGCGCACTTACGGTGCCGACAGAGAAAGCTTTATCAGGGGCAGCAGTCATTGTTTTACCTTGTTCAAAGCCTTGACGTAAATATTGGAGAGGCCGAATACTGTTACAAACAGGATAATGGCAAAGGCTGAGGAATAGCCGGTGCGCCATTTTTCAAAGGCTTCGCGTTTAAGATTGATTGATGCCACTTCGGTAGTGGAGCCGGGTCCGCCTGAAGTCAGTTCAACCACCATATCGAACATCTTGAAATTTTCAATACCGCGGAACAGCACTGCCAGCATCAGGAATGGCATCACCCGTGGCAAGGTTATATAGAAGAATTTCTGCCAGGCATTGGCGCGGTCAATCTCGGCAGCTTCATACAGATAATCAGGAATTGAGCGCAGACCGGCAAGACACAGCAGCATGATGTAAGGGGTCCACATCCAGGTATCAACGATGATGATCGACCACGGGGCCAGGTCAACCGAGCCGATCATGTCCAGCGGTCCCACATCAGCAAAGAAGTTTACGATATAGCTGAAAATACCGGTTTGTGGCTGGTAGATGTATGTCCAGAACACCCCGACCACGGCAGGTGACAGCATCATTGGAATCAGAATTACAGTTGTCCAGAAGCTGGCACCCTTGAAATTACGGTTGATCAGCAGGGCAAGACCAAATCCGATAACGACCTGCAACAACATGGTCCACAGCACAAAATGTGCGGTTGCCTGCAAATAGCCCCAGATATCCTCATTGCCAAGCAGGCGTTCATAATTGCGGGTGCCAACCCATCTTATCGCCCTGCCCGGCTGGTTGGCGCGGTAATTGGTGAATGACAGATAGATTGTCCATACCAGCGGGAAAATATTGATTGCCAGCAGCAAAAGGATAGTTGGCGAAATAAACAGCCAGGCTATTGCACGATCTGACAGGGCAAAGACCTTGCCTGTAACTGTACGGGGCTTATCTGGTGATGATACTGAAGATGACATAAATCCGGCTCGCAACTCGCAGCTGTCTTGTTACCAGCCGGAATTATCTCCGGCTGGCGACTATTGTATTGGTTTCACTAAACGGGAAACTACTGATTACAGCTTACCATCGTCCTGGAATGATTCAGTCCAGTCCTTGATAATCTTGTCCAGGGCTTCCTTGGCAGTACCTTTGCCGGCAACCACATAATTGTGAATGCGTTTCTGCATGGATTGCAGCAGTTCAGCATAGATTGGTTCTTGCCAGAAATCCTTGACCCCAGCCATGGCTTTCAGGAAGTCAGCCGCAAACGGAGTGGATTTCGGGAAGTCAGGGGCACCAAGCACAGCATTGTGACATGAGTAACCACCAAGTGACCACCATTTTGCCTGTACTTTAGGATTGGCAAACCATTTGATGTATTGCAGAGCCAGATCTTTCTTGTCTGAATAAGACACAACAGAGATGCCTTGCCCGCCAAGTGTGGAGGCTGCAACTTTTTGTTTTGGATTTACAAAAAAGCCTGATTTGTCACCACCAACTGCTTCATCCTTGGCAATGCCGGGGAAGAAGGCGAACCAGTTCATCTGCATGGCAACCTGACCTGATTTATAGGCGTCAAGATTGGCAACCATATATGCGTCTGAATGACCTGGAGGTGTACAGCAATCATACAGGGATTTGTAGAATTCCAGAGCTTCAACAGCTTCAGGTGAATTCACAGCACCTTCCATGTCATATTTGCCGGGTGTGTTTTCATATTTGAAACCCCAGGCATAAAGGGCTGATGTAACACCCATGGTAATGCCTTCAGAACCACGTTCTGTATAGATGGCAGCACCGTAGACCTTTTTGCCATCGATTTCACGACCCTGGAAGAACTGGGCAACTTCTTTCAATTCGGTCCAGGTTTGAGGAGCGCCAAGTTCGCGGCCATATTTCTTTTTGAATTCTGCACGAATTTCAGGGCGGGCGAACCAGTCTTTACGATATACCCAGCCCAGCGCATCGCCCATGGCCGGCAGTGCGTAGTAGTTAGGTGTGCCTTTTGGCCAGGTTGAATACGCATTAACAGTTGCTGGTGCAAAATCATCCATGGAAATGCCTTCTTTATCAAAGAAGTCATTCAGCTTGACATAGTGACCATAGGTAGCCCCGCCGCCAATCCACTGGCTGTCACCAATCAACAGATCGCAAAGTTTACCTTTGGAGTTTAGTTCATTCAAGAAACGGTCAGCAAAATTTGTCCATGGAACAAATTCAAATTTCATCTTTATACCGCTTTGGGCAGTGAAGTCTTTTGAAAGTTCAGCCAAAGCATTTGCCGGATCCCAGGCAGCCCAGCATAGTGTAATTTCCTTGTCTGCAGCCTGTACACTGGTTGACAGGCCAACTGACATTATAGCGCCAGCTACCCATGCTTTCCAATTACGCATGTGATTTTCTCCCTAAAAAGAGCTGCCCTTTGACGGCACATACTTTATTTTATACAACCGCCGTCGGCAAAAATCGGGCCGCGTTAACTAAATAATTTTGCCGTATTGTTTAGGTAACTAAACTTTTTGATCAAGTCAATAGAAACTGCGACATTTTGATACTGCCATAATCAGTGCAGACAGATTTACCTTATTCACCATCGCTATCTGGCTATCTGGACGGTGAAAAAACCTGCCCGCTGCAAGCAAGCAATTGACATCGATCAGCCTGCAGTACTACCCAAGACAGCAGGCAAATTGAAAAATGGATTTTGAATCGTGGCTTTGATGGATGAATTAACCGCACGTGCTGGCGGTGTGTGTGAGCTTTGCGGCAGCAATGAGGGGCTGGCAGCCTATGAAATCCCACCTGACAGTGATGGCAGTGCCAACAAGGCGGTTTTGGCATGCCAGACCTGCAGATCACAGATTGACGGCAGTGAAGCGATTGCCAGTGATCACTGGCGCTGCCTGAATGATTCGATGTGGAGTGAACATCTGCCGGTGCAGATTGTTGCTTGGCGGATGCTTGACAAACTGGCCGCAGATGAAAGCTGGGCGCAGGATGCAAGAGACATGATGTATCTTGATGATGATGCCCTGATCTGGGCAAGGGCTGCGGGCAGCAAGGCTGACAGCTCGATCATTCACAAGGATGCAAATGGTGCGGTGCTGGCTGCTGGCGATACAGTAACCTTGATCAAGGACCTTAAAGTCAAGGGAGCCGGATTTACCGCAAAACGCGGAACAGCGGTTCGCGGAATCTCTCTGGTAGCAGATAATGCCGGACAGATTGAAGGCCGGGTAAGCGGTCAGCAGATTGTAATATTGACTGAATTTGTGAAGAAATCCGGGTAAATCTGCACTGGATTGCTTTGACAACAACAATAAAACAACTAAACTTATCGCGAGGTAAGAAATAATCAGGGAAGTAATCATGTCATTTCACTCAAGACTTGGAACTTACACTGCGGGTTTCATCCTGTTGATCTTGAATTTTTCACTGGCAAATGCAGCCGGCAATGGTGCTGATATTGTCAATGGCTGGATCAGGGCTGCCAGTGCTTATGAAGCAGTGTCGCTGGAAAATGCCGGAGTGGATTATGATCCGGCAACCGGAGTGACGACGGTTAGTGATCTGAAACTGGCAATCAGTATTACGCCCAAATCCTTCAAAATGGACAATAATGGCAGTTCCAGCCAGACCGGTAATCCTGTTACCTACAAGCTTGAATTCCCTTCCATCCGTTTCACCAATCTTGCAGCCAGTGATACCAGATATTCTGCCGACATGATTGAGGCTGATATTGTCAATGTTGCGTTTGACGTTGATGTGCAAGGCCAGTCAACCAGCAGTTCAGGCAGTTATGACGGGTTTTCAGCCAGTAATATTTCATGGGCAAGACCTCCTGAAATAATTGTCGATAAAACCAGAGCAGCTTCTTCATGGTATCCGCTGGTGGCAGCGCTGAGTGATATCAGTTTTACAAAATTCGTGATGGGTGCGGTTTCGCTGAAACAGACAAGCCAGCAACCGGCTATGGAAACCATAATCAATTATGGCGCCATCACCATGAATAATGCGGTAAATGGCAATATTGCCGATGTTGTGGCAGACGGATTCTCGATTTCCAGTAAAATCGAGAATGGGTCGGAATTTAACGTTACCGGCGGTCCGGTGACCATGGACCAGTATAATATGGGATTGCTGGTAAAGAATTTCGCCCTTGATGCCAGACCTGATGGTTCAGGCAAATATACAAGGATTGTCAATTCTGCTGCCTATAATGACATCACCATCAAGGCTGGTGGCGGACAGGTCAATATCAAAAAGGTGGCTATGGAAGATATGGGCGTGCGCCCGACCGAAGTCTCCTTATTGGTAACGCTTGACAGATTTATCAGCATGGCCACATCCGGTGTTAAAGAACCAGACCCTAAATTGATCGCTGATCTGGTTTCCAGTTCCTATGGCGCCATGCGGATGGGCAAGTTTGAAGTATCTGGTGTCAGCTTTGATTTTCCAGGTCAGGCAAACGGACATCTGGACAGTTTTAATTTTGGACCGATTTCCGCAGATGGCATGGGATTGTTCCAGATAAGGGGTATCGAGGTTAATGCCAAAAATGATGGCTATGGCAGGCTTGGCTCTTATGAAATCAGGGATATTCGTTTTCCTTCACTAAAAGCCCTGATCGGACTGGAAGCAGCACAAAGACGCGGCGACATTGCCTCGATCATGCAGGCAATACCGATTATCACCAGTACCAGTGTGAAAGATCTGGACTTGCGCATTCCCGGTATGGGCAATTTCTCGATTGCGGAAAATACTATAAACACCGGCAATTATATCGGCCCAATTCCGACAAGTCTGGTGGTCAAGATAACCAATCTGGTATTCCCGGTTTCAATGCTTGAGGGTGAAGCCCGGCAGGGTCTTGAGGCAATGGGCTATGATATGGTTGATGTTTCCTACAATCTGAAGGCCGGCTGGAAAGAGGCTGCCAATATGCTGTCACTTGCCACAGGCATATATCTGAAGGATGGCGGGCAAGTGGATGCCAGGGTTGATCTGGGAG
The DNA here is from genome assembly GCA_026990765.1 of Hyphomicrobiales bacterium. Lineage (GTDB taxonomy): Bacteria > Pseudomonadota > Alphaproteobacteria > Rhizobiales > Aestuariivirgaceae > JALWJW01. The sequence continues at coordinate 11,103 of JALXCV010000121.1, forward strand.
GCATTCCGCGGCAGGTTTTTGAAAACCCGTTAACTGCCCAGTCCATTGCTCCGCTGGTAACTCTTAAATCCGGCAGTGTAACATTTGATGACCGCTCGATTGTTGATCGCGGTATAAAGCTTGCCGCCAGAATACAGAAAATTGACCCGGAAGTGATGCGTCAGCAGGTTGTGGGCATGGTTCCAATGATGCTGGCCGAGTTGAATAATGCCAAATTCACCAATGCAGTTACGGTTGCCATAACTACCTTGCTGGCCAATCGCGGCTCAATAACTGCCAGCGTCAACCCCGACCAGCCAATATCAATCATGGGCCTGGTGGCTGCCAGTCAGGGGTCACCTGGGGCATTGATTGACATTTTGAATGTTGATGTGAAAGCGCAATAATCAGCACCGGGCAGCATTTGTGTAACTTGCAGGCAGATCAGGTTAAATCCCGGATTTGCCTGCAACCTTTACGCTTGATCCTAAATCAGTATCCCTTGTCCAGTTGCACCAGATTTTTCAATTCTCTGCCAGCTTCAAATGCTTCAATCTGAGCGGCAATGTAGGAGCAGATGGATCTGGCATCGCTTTCAGCGGCATTGTGAGGGCTTATGGTCAGTTTCGGATGATCCCACAAGGGGCTTGATGCGGAAAGGGGTTCGGTTTCGAACACATCAAGCGTTGCAGCCTGCAAAGTGCCATCATCAAGGCAGGACATGATATCTGCCTCAACCTGCAAACCGCCGCGCCCGGCATTGATGAGAAACGGGCCACCCAGAACCCCGTCCCTTGCCAGTTTTTCCAGCATTTGCCGGTTGATAATTCCCCTGGTGGCATCAGTCAGCGGCAAAAGTGAAACCAGTATGTCACTATTGCCCAGAAATTCATCCAGCCCGGTGCTGCCATTATAAGAATTGATGCCTGTTACATGTTTTTGACTGCGGCTCCAGCCATTTACCTGAAAGCCGATGGTTTTCAGCTTGCGTGCAGCATCAAGACCCAGTTCACCCAGCCCCAGAATGCCAATCCTGACCTCTTTGGCAGCGCATTGATGATCGGCGCGCCATAAATGCTGCTTTTGTTGCAGGTCAAACAGGCGCAGGCGGCGCTGATAGATCAGGCAGTGCATGACAATATATTCCGACATGCGGTCAGTCAGGTCAGGATCAACCACCCGCACCAGTGGAACATGTTTTGGCAATTGCGGAATACCGACCAGATGATCAACACCGGCACCAAGGGAAAAAATAACCTTAAGGCCGGTCATGCCTTCAAACAAATCAGCCGGTGATTTCCACAATAGTGCATATTCAATTTCAGCAGGATCAGCAAGTTCAGGAAGTGTAAGGATTTTTCGGCCTGGCAGAGCTGCACGCACCTGATCAACCCATGATCTGTCACCCCAGCCTTCAGCATGAAAAAGAATAGCCATATTTGCGCCTTTCACATTCAAAATTAGTAATTCAAGCAACGATTTAGATGCTATTTGTAATAATTTATTCAGAAAATCCACAAATCAGTTGCATAACCAGAATAAGGTCAGCTACACTGAATTGTATACAATCAATGGGAGGAAATATCACAATGAAGACATCACTCAAGACAATTATCACAGCAATCGGATTTGGTTCTGCTC
>JALXCV010000122.1 GCA_026990765.1 Hyphomicrobiales bacterium
TGCTGATGCTGCTTATCTGGCCAGGCGCAAAAATGCACTGATCATTGTGGTCAATTGTACAAGGGCCAGCGGCAATTGTTTTTGCGTGTCCATGGGCACCGGTCCGGCGGCAACAGGTGGTTATGACCTGGCCCTGACTGAACTTGGTGAAAATGGCGAGCATCGTTTTCTGGTTGAAGCTGGCTCTGATCGTGGTGCAACCATTATGACTGAGATGAATACAAGGCCAGCTGATGAAACTGATATTGAGGCTGCGGGCCGGGCTATTGATCAGGTCAAAAACAATATGGGCCGCAAGATGACGAAAAAGGCCAGAAAGGCCTTGCGCAAGAATCTAGATCATCCACGCTGGGATTATGTGGCATCGCGCTGTCTGAGCTGTGGCAACTGCACCATGGTCTGTCCGACATGTTTCTGTTCAACTACCAGGGACTTGACTGGCCTTGATGGGCAAACCGCCGAGCGCCAGCGGATTTGGGATTCATGTTTTACCATGGATTTCAGCTATATTCACGGGGGAACAATCCGTCGCAAGACCGGTTCGCGCTACCGTCAGTGGATTACTCATAAATTATCCTACTGGCATGAACAGTTCGGGGTATCTGGCTGCACCGGCTGTGGTCGCTGCATAACCTGGTGCCCGGCAAAAATCGATATAACCGAAGAAGCCCGCGCAATAGCAGGCAAAGCCGGCAAGGGAGAATGATTATGGTCAAGATCAGTAATCTGGACAAGAGCTTGAGCGAGCATCCGTTTTTTGAAGATATGGATGCGGAAATACAGAAAATCATTGCCGGATGCGCCCGTAATGAACGCTATGAGGCGGATGCGATCATCCACCATGAGGGAGACAAGGCAGACCGGTTTTATCTGGTTCGCGGCGGGGTTGTTTCAATAGAGCTGCATGTTCCCGGCCATGAACCGGTGGTAATGGACAGCGTTCATGAAGGTGAAGTGTTTGGCTGGTCATGGATCATACCGCCTTATCGCAATACATATGATGCGCGGGCGGTTAAGCTGACCAGACTGGTTTCACTTGATGCCAAATGCCTGCGCAAGAAAATGAAAAAGAACCATGAGCTGGGTTATGAGCTGCTCAAGCGGTTCATACCGGTGATGGCGCATCGCCTTAGTGCTTCCAGATTACAGATACTGGATGTTTTTGGTTCACCCAAACAGAAAAGCTGATCGTGATGTCGATACAAGCCATAAATACAGATCCGATGCTGCCTGATCTGTTTCAGATTGAGCATATAAGGCGAGAATTGTCGGATACATTCACACTTACCCTTGCAGCCCAGGATGGCAAGACGGATTTTCAGTTCCAGCCTGGCCAGTTTAACATGCTGTATCAGTTCGGAGTTGGTGAAGTGCCGATTTCCATATCCGGTGATCCGGCAAGAAGTGACAGGCTGATCCATACTATCCGTGATGTCGGCAGTGTTACCAGTGCCATGGCAAAGCTTGCAAAAGGTGATGTGATTGGTCTGCGAGGCCCGTATGGCAAACCATGGCCGGTTGAGGATATGGAAGGTCAGGATATTGTCATTATTACTGGCGGTATTGGTCTGGCACCCTTGCGGCCTGCAATCTATCACATTCTGGCCAACCGGAAGAAATATGGCAAGGTGGTATTGTTATATGGTGCACGCACGCCCGGTGATATTTTGTACCGCAAGGAGCTGGAGAAATGGCGTGGCCGGTTTGACATGTGTGTCGAGGTGACAGTGGACAATGCCGGTCGTGAATGGTCGGGTAATGTCGGGGTGGTGCCCAATCTGGTATCGCGTGCACGGTTTGATCCGTTGCATACGAGCGCCATGGTGTGCGGTCCTGAAATCATGATGCATTATGCGATCAAGGCTCTTAACAGCGCTGATGTGGCAAATGACCAGATATATGTGTCGATGGAACGCAATATGAAATGTGCGGTCGGGTTTTGTGGTCATTGCCAATATGGGCATAATTTTGTCTGCAAGGATGGCCCGGTTTTCCGGTTTGACCGGATCAGTAAAATCTTTTCAGTGCGCGAGGTATGATCATGGCCACAGCTAAAAAACCAAGACTGGCAGTGTGGAAGTTTTCATCCTGTGATGGTTGTCAGCTGTCATTGTTGGACCTTGAAGATGAGTTGCTGACAGTTGCAGATGCCGTGGAGATCGGATTTTTTCTGGAAGCAACCAGGGCTGAGGTAAAGGGGCCTTATGATATCTCGCTGGTTGAAGGATCGGTTTCAACTCCGCATGATATAAAGCGTATTCAAAAAGTGCGCCGGCAATCAAAAGTTCTGATCACAATCGGGGCCTGTGCCACATCTGGCGGCATTCAGGCATTGCGCAACATTAATGATACTGATGATTTTATCAAATGTGTGTATGCGCATCCTGAATATATCAGCACTCTTGAGACATCGACGCCGATTTGTGAACATGTGAAAGTTGATTTTGAGCTGCGCGGTTGCCCGGTTGACAAATATCAGCTGCTGGAAGTGCTCAATGCAGCCCTTAATGGCCGCAAGCCGAATATTCCAACCCACAGCCAGTGTATTGAATGCAAGTTGAGTGGCACTGTATGTGTTATGGTATCAAAGCAGATACCATGCCTTGGGCCGGTAACGCAGGCTGGTTGCGGCAATATCTGCCCATCATGCAATCGTGGTTGCTATGGATGTTTTGGACCGGCAGAAGCTGCCAATCCGGCAGCTTTGAGCCATCATCTGCTGGAAGCTGGAATGAGCCTTGAACAGGCAAGCCACTTCTATCGCAGTTTCAATGCCAATGCAGACGCATTCAGGGATGAAAGTGCCCGTCTGGAGGAGTTAAATGGCTAAAACAACCTCACGCATAATCAAGGTTGACGAACTGGCCCGGGTTGAGGGTGAAGGTGCCCTGAAGCTTCGGATCAGCCAGGGAGAGATCAAGGATCTGCAATTTCGTATCCATGAACCTCCGCGGTTTTTTGAAGCCCTGCTTCGCGGGCGGATATATGCAGATGCTCCAGATATAACATCACGTATCTGTGGCATTTGTCCGGTTGCCTATATTATGGGTTCCAGCCAGGCCATGGAAGATGCGCTTGGAGTGCGGGTCACCGGTCCGTTGCGGGATTTGCGACGGCTGGTTTACTGCGCTGAATGGATTGAAAGTCATGTATTGCACGTGTTCTTGCTGCATGCTCCTGACTTTTTGGGCTATCAGGATGCAATCTTGATCTCCAAAGACCACCCTGAACTGGTGGCAACGGCGCTTCGGTTGAAGAAACTGGGCAACAGGATACTGGAAGTGATTGGCGGGCGGGCCATTCATCCGGTTAATCTGAAAGTTGGCGGGGTTCACAAGATACCATCAAAGGCTGAGGTTCAATCGCTGGCAGAAGAACTGAAATGGGCGATTGAAACCAGTGAAGGACTGGTGAAGGCAGTATCGGCTTTTGATTTTCCTGATTATTCCTATGATTATAATTGCGTGGCCATGCGGCACAGCGATGAATATGCAATCTGTGAAGGCCGTCTGGTTTCAAGCAAGGGGCTGGATATTGATATTGCCAGTTTTGAAGAGCATTTCTCAGAAGAACATGTGTCGCATTCAAATGCGCTGCATGGGGTGGCTGATACCGGCAAGCCATATCTGGTTGGCCCGATTGCCCGCTATAATCTCAATTTTGAGCAATTGTCACCTCTTGCACAGGCAACCGCCAAAGATTGCGGGCTGCCAAGAATGATCGATAATCCGTTTATGAGCATAGCGGTGCGGATGGTGGAAGTGCTTTATACTTGTCAGGAAGCATTGCGGCTGGTTGAAAATTATGAAGAACCTGATGCAGCCTGTGTGGAAATAACACCGCGAGCCGGGGAAGGTTTTGGTTGTACTGAAGCCCCGCGCGGTATCTGTTATCACCATTACAAGCTTGATGATCAGGGCCGGATTACCTTTGCCAAAATCATGCCGCCCACATCGCAGAACCAGAAACAGATAGAGCGTGATTTGTGGGGAGTTGTGGAGCGTTATATGGATTTGTCTGATGATGATCTAAAATGGCGCTGCGAACAGGCGATACGCAATTATGATCCGTGTATTTCCTGTGCAACCCATTTTTTGAAACTGACTGTTGATCGTGACTGAAAAAACTACAGCTAAAACCGTGATCATTGGCGTTGGCAATGAAATGCGCGGTGATGATGCTGCCGGATTGCATGTGGTTCGCTCATTGAGGCTTGATGATGTGCAGTTGATGGAACTGCCGGGGGAGGGGAGCGAGCTGATGGATGCCTGGCAAGGTTGCGGTGAGGTGTTTGTCATTGATGCGGCCCGCTCGGGGGCAGATGCCGGATCGGTTTTCCGTCTTGATGCGACTGATGAGGCTTTGCCCCGCGGGTTTTTCAGCTATTCAACCCATGCTTTCGGGCTGGCCGAGGCGGTTGAGACTTCGCGCAATCTTGGCACATTGCCTGAAAAGCTGGTTATATATGCAATTGAGGGCAAACAATTTGCCCATGGCAGTGAATTGTCACCTGAAGTTGCTGGAGGAGTTGCGCAAGTGATCACTCATATAAGTGATGAAGCACAACATGCATGAACTGGCAATCACAGAAGGTATCTTGCGGATCATGGAGGATCAGGCCAGACAGCAAAATTTCAGCAAGGTGAAAACTGTATGGCTGGAAATCGGGGAATTGTCGCATTTGAACCGGGAAGCGATCAGCTTTTGTTTCAGGGCGGTGATAAAGGGTTCGATTGCTGAAGGAGCAAAGCTGGAAATTGCTCATGTTCCCGGCAAGGCATGGTGTGAGCAATGTGACCGGATTGTCGAATTGTCAAAGCTGGGAGACAGTTGCCCGATATGTGGCGGGTTTGAGTTGCAGATAAAAGATGGTCAGGAAATGCGTATTTGCAAATTGGAGGTAGTGTGATGTGTACGACATGCGGGTGCGGGCAGGGTGATGTGACCATAAATGGTGAGGTGCCGCATGGACATGCTCATACTCACAATCACAATCACAATCACAATCACAATCACAATCATGACCATGATCACGGAGCGGGCGGGTCACGAATTGTCGAGATTGAACAGGATATTTTATCTGCCAATGATCATATGGCCATGCACAACAGGCAGGACTTTGCCAGATTTGGGGTGCTGGCGCTCAATCTTGTATCATCGCCCGGCTCTGGCAAGACCAGCCTGCTGGTCAGGACTGCCAGTGAACTTGCTGACAAGATGCCGATCCATGTAATTGAAGGTGATCAGCAAACCAGCCTTGATGCTGAACGCATCCGGCAAACCGGGGTTGCTGCTGTCCAGGTCAATACCGGCAAGGGTTGCCATCTTGATGCTGATATGATCTCCCGGGCCATCCAGAATATGCAACTGGAAAAATCCGGGGTGCTGTTCATTGAAAATGTTGGCAATCTGGTTTGTCCGGCAGCGTTTGATCTGGGTGAGGCGGCAAGAGTTGTTATCCTGTCGGTGACGGAAGGTGAAGACAAGCCGTTAAAATATCCTGACATGTTCCTGTCAGCAAAACTGATGATCATTAACAAATGTGATCTTTTGGCCTATGTGCCGTTTGATGTTGAAAAATGTGTGGAATATGCCCGCCGGATCAATCCGCAGATCGAGGTTTTACAGGTAAGCGCCCTTAATGGTGACGGGTTGGGCGAATGGTATGAGTGGATTGCTGCTCAATCAGAAATGCTGCAAAGGGATGGATGATGAAAGCTGATGCAGAACTGGTTGCCGCCACTATCGAGCTGCCTGAGCCTTTGCCCACAGTTTTGGGTATGGGCGCGCATCAAAAAGCCAGCCTGTGTCTGATCATGGGCAACAAGGCATTTGTCAGCCAGACCGCCGGGGATATGGAAATGCTGGATGCGGTTGAGCATTATCGCTGGATGCTGGATGCGATGATTGACAAGGCTGGCGGGGCTGACAAAATCAGGGCTGCCGGGCATGACTGGCATCCTGATTTTTATTCCAGCAGGCAGGCCAATATGCTGGCCTGTCTGAAACTGCCGGTTCAGCATCACCATGCCCATGTGCTGGCAAGTGCAATGGAGCATCATCATGTCGGCCCGGTGCTTGGTCTGGTGCTTGACGGGTTTGGGCTGGGGCTGGACAATCAAAGCTGGGGGGGCGAACTGTTAAGGCTTGCCCATCTGGCACTTCTGGCGCAGCCGGGCGGTGATATTGCTGCGCGCCAGCCATGGCGGATGGGGGCAGCAGCGCTTTATGCTCTGGGGCGGGGTGATGAGATTGGCAAACGCTTTGCCGAACAGGCAAACAGCCAGATGCTGGCAACAATTCTGGACAAGAATATTAACTGCCCGAAGACTTCAAGCTGTGGCCGATTGTTTGATGCGGCCTGTGGTTTGCTGAATGTTTGTCCGATGGCAGAATTTGAAGGTGAAGCACCAATGCAGCTGGAAGCCATGGTAACCGCCCCTGAGACTTTGGATGGCGGCTGGAAAATCAGGAATGATGGAACACTTGATCTGTCTGGATTACTGGACGTGCTTGCCGGAATGAACGCCAGAGACGGGGCCAATATGTTTCATGGTACATTATCAGCAGCACTGGCTGACTGGGTGCGTTTGGCTTCGGTCAGGACCGGGATCACCAGCATTGCCTTTGGAGGCGGCTGTTTCCTCAACAAGGTAATGACCGGGCTGGTCAGGGAAAAGCTTGAAGATAGCGGCATAAGGGTTCTGTTTCCTGAAAAACTGTCACCCGGTGATGCCGGATTAAGCTTTGGTCAGGCATGGGCAGCAGGTCTTGCAGCCACAAACAGGGAGAATTGACAAATGTGTCTGGCTATTCCTGCAAGGATTATCGAATTTCTGGATGATGACACTGCCAGGGTTGAGCTTGGCGGGGTGAAAAAGGATATTTCGCTGGCGCTGGTCGATGATGTGGCAATCGGTGATTATGTGATTGTACATGTCGGTTATGCCCTGTCACGGCTGGATACAGACGAAGCTGAACGCACCCTCAAACTGTTTGCGCAGATGGGGTCGGGTGAATGAGATATATTGAGGAATTTCGTAATGCTGAACTGGCCAAAGGGCTGGCAGGGGCTATTGCGAAACAGGCTGATCACAAGCGCCATTACCGTTTCATGGAATTTTGTGGTGGGCATACACATGCAATTGCCCGTTATGGCATAGAGGATCTGTTGCCTGATAATGTGCAGATGATTCATGGTCCAGGCTGTCCGGTCTGTGTGCTGCCGGTTGGCAGGGTTGATGCAGCTATTGCGCTGGCAACACAGCATGAACTTTCATTGTGTACATATGCCGATCTGATGCGGGTGCCGGGAACAGATTATGACAGTCTGATCAGGGCGCGCAGTCGCGGGGCAGATATCAGGATGGTTTATTCGGTAGATGATGCCCTGAAAATTGCACAGGCTGATCCGTCGCGGCAGGTGGTGTTCTTTGCTATCGGGTTTGAAACCACCACCCCGCCGACAGCAGTTGCCATCAAGCTGGCGCAAAGAAGGGGGCTGGCCAATTTCAGCGTTTGTTGCAACCATGTTCTGACCCCGGCAGCGATGCGCGCCATATTGGGCAATTATTGTGGTGAGGGGGCAGAAAATGTGATTCTGGACGGATTTGTCGGGCCGTCACATGTCAGCGCCATCATCGGTACAAGGCCGTATGAGGAATTTACCCGTGATTATAAAAAGCCGGTGGTGATTGCAGGCTTTGAGCCGCTTGATGTCATGCAGTCAATCCTGCAATTGCTGAGACAGACCAATCAGGGCCGGGCCGAGGTTGAAAATGAATATTCAAGGGCAGTGACGGCGGCGGGCAATGTCAGGGCGCAGCAATTAATGAATGAGGTGTTTGAGCTGCGCCGCAGCTTTGAATGGCGCGGGCTGGGAGAGGTTCGGCGTAGCGCGCTCAAGATCAGACAGCAATTTATAAAGTTTGATGCTGAACTCAGATTTTCTGTTGATCTGCCGACTCCCAAAGAACACAAATCATGTGAATGCGGGGCGGTGTTGCGGGGTGAAAAACTGCCAAATGAATGCAGGCTGTATGGCAGGTCCTGCACACCAGATAATCCTATGGGTGCCTGTATGGTATCCAGTGAGGGGGCCTGTGCGGCTGCATGGACATATAGACGGTTCCGGGCCGGGACAATGAAAAGGGAAGCAGAAAATGAGCAAGATTAAAAAAAAGCGTTCAATGCGCCCGCTTGATATCAAAAATGGCCGGGTTGACATGAGCCATGGGGCAGGCGGCAGGGCGATGGCGCAACTTATCGGGGATTTGTTCATCGATGCTTTTGACAATGAACTGCTCAGTCGTGAACATGATGCGGCGATGTTTTCACTTGGCAAGGGCAATGTGGTGATGAGTACCGACAGTTTTGTCGTCTCGCCATTGTTTTTTCCCGGTGGTGATATTGGCTCGATGGCTGTGCATGGAACGGTCAATGATCTGGCGATGGGAGGCGGGATTCCGAAATATCTGACCGCCGGTTTCATACTGGAAGAAGGCTTTGCCCTGTCTGATCTAAAGGCAATTGTTGCCAGTATGGCAAAGGCTGCAAAAGATGCTGGAGTTGTTATTGTCACCGGTGATACCAAGGTGGTTGAAAAAGGCCATGGTGATGGCATTTTTATCAATACTGCCGGGGTGGGCGTGGTTCCAGAAGGGATCGAGATATGCGGTGACCGGGCGTGCCCTGGTGATGCGGTTTTGATCTCGGGGACGCTGGGTGATCACGGGGTTGCGATAATGAGCAGCCGGGAGAATCTGTCATTTGCAACTGAAATAGTTTCAGACAGTCAGCCGCTGAATGATCTGGTTGAGGCAATGTTGCAAGATGTGCCGCAATTGCGGGTGTTGCGCGATCCGACACGCGGCGGGCTGGCGGCCACATTAAACGAGATTGCTGATCAGTCCGGTGTCGGTATTGAACTTGATGAAAGCCAGATCCCGGTGCGCAGTGAGGTTAAGGGTGCTTGCGAGCTTTTGGGGCTTGATCCGCTGTTTGTTGCCAATGAAGGCAAGCTGATAGCCATCTGCCCGCCTGAACATGCTGAAAAGCTGCTGAAAACCATGCAGGCGCACCCAAAGGGGCGCAATGCAGCCATTATTGGCCAGATAGTAAAAGATGACAGACATTTCGTTCGCATGAGAACCACATTTGGAGGGGTGCGGATGATTGACTGGATGGCAGGTGAGCAACTGCCCAGGATTTGTTGAGTCTGGTTGCTCTCAGGCGAAATCCAACGCAATTCAAATAGTGTAAAAACCGGCACTGCATGTATGTCGGATCATTCTGTTTGTCATATTCGGGTACTTGCGCGATCAGCCAGATCAGGCAGGGAGCCAGGTTTTGCAGGGTTAAATTGAACTGCTCCCGTCAAATGATTTAACATGATCACATCTCGCTTTAACAAGGAAAACATCAAATTTGCAGTAAGCCTTGATCAGGTTTCTTATCAATTTTCTTGGTGTTAACTTTACTTAAGCTTGTAAATAATAGTGAGTATACGGATAGTACCTATCAAAAAACAGCTGAGAATTTAGATATATTTCTCCTCTTAAACGGCTGAAAAGACACAATAAACTCTGGTTCAGAAAATTTTTATCCTGTAGATAACTTTTATTGGTATGGCAAAAAATCCAATAACCTGATTTTTGCTGATAACTATACTACTATTTTTAATGTTAAATAAATTTACACATGATTAAAATTATGTTAAATAGATCAAGGTTTGTTAATGGTTAGTTAAGTTTTGTAAGCCCGAATTTTCGGGTTGGGTGATTTGTATGTTTGTTGTATTTGGCAGTATTCAGGGTAAGGCAGCGATGTTTTGCGTGCCCGGTAAATATGCCAGCGTACAATATATTGCCCATATGGAAAAAACTACAGGCGCCCATGCTAACAGGGTGCCTGTTTTTGTTTCAAGCCATCCATCTGGCATGGTGAACTGTCTGCACTGGCAGAACACTTCACATTTATTTCACACTTAGAAGGGGTGCCGATGATCTACTAATGTTTCATTAACTAAATCAAAATTTGGCTATTTCTTTGCCTTTGAACAGGCAATTACGGGCAGCAGCACTCCTGGGGGGGAGTTGATAAATGAGTGATAATTATTGGCTGGTTTCAGCTATAACGACTGGTGTCAGAAACTGTGACAGTTGGCTGATACCTGAATGGTTGGGCGATAAGGGCATCAACCGCATTTTTACTGACGCAATTCCAACAACTTTCTTTTTGACAGCTGGTGAGGACAAAACCTCCACATCAGATCTGCAAGCATTTTCAGACTCCATCAGGAACTGCATCAATTGCTGTGCATCAACATGTGCAGCCGCCAGTGACGATCATGAAACTGGCGACAGGAACTCGAAGTTTCCAGTTCAGGAACTGATACCGGAAGCTCTTTCATCTCAATCACAAATTCAAATGTATTTGGAGTAAACACAATGGCACCGACAATCACAAGCATGACCCTTAATGACAGCTTTTTGAATGAAGCAGATGTTAGCGGTACGGTTACGCTGACACTGGTGTTTGACAGTCTGATGGATGAGACCACTAATCCGACCATTACCCATAATGCGGCGGGGGTATTAGACACTCCGGCAGGCATATGGACCAATGACGGTTCGGTTTCAACCTATACGGTGACCTATGCAATATCTGACAATGATGGCGATATTGCCGATATTCTGTTTGATATTTCCGGAGCCCGCGATACAGACTCTAACTTGATGGCACCGCTTGCCAACCAGTCCAGCGGTACCCAGGTCGATATGAATGCACCGGCAGTTACCGGTGGAACATTTGCCGGTGCACCTACAGAAGATGATGCCAGTGATGGTAATGCTTTCTATGCAAGGGCAACCGGTACTGTGCAATATACTGACAGTGATACCAACTCCCATTTTCTGACCTGGGCTAATAATTCATCCGGGTATATTGGCACATTTTCAGTCTCCCCGACCTCCCCTGCAACCGGGTCGGCCACAGGTGTGGTGACATGGAATTTTAGTATTTCTGACAATGCGATCAATTATCTCAAAGCCGGTGAAACCATTGTCCAGTCCTATACGATCGGAATTTCCGATGCACCATTTGGTGGCAATATAGTTGAACAGATGGTGACAGTCACCATAACCGGCACCAATGATGCACCGGTAGTAACGTCCTCCCAACCCGCCCAGAGCGTTGATGAAGATGCAACCTTGAGCATTGTCGGCGTATCGATTGGCGATGATGATACAGGAGTAAGTTCCGGTGATATGCAAACCGTCACCTTGTCGGTTACAGATGGTGTGATTAATATTACCAATCTTGGTGGTGCCTCTATCACAGCCGGTGCCAACAGCTCCGCGACTGTAACCATTCAGGGCACCCTGGCTCAGGTAAATACCGCCCTTGGCAATATGAATTATACCGGTAATCTTGATTTCAACGGTTCTGATATATTGACCATAGCTACTGATGACGGGCAAGGTGGAATTGATACTGATACGGTAACGATCACTGTTGATGCGGTGAATGATGACCCGGTTGCGGTAAATGATATTGCCACAACGAATGAAGATACCACGGTCTCAATCGATGTTCTGGCCAATGACAGTGATCCGGTTGAAGGTAGTGAGGTTAGTGTAACCGGCACACCTTCGGCTGTGCATGGTACGGTTGCTGTAAATGGAGCCGGTGGTCTCGATTATACGCCTGATGCCAATTTCAATGGTACTGATACAATTACCTACACGATCAGTGATGATGATGGTGGAACCGATACAGCCACGGTCTCGGTCACGGTCAATGCTGTGAATGATGACCCGGTTGCGGTTAGTGATGTTGCCACAACTGCTGAAGATACCACGGTATCAATCGATGTTCTGGCCAATGACAGTGATCCGGTTGATGGTGATACTGTTAGTGTAACCGGTGCCCCTTCGGCATTGCATGGTACAGTTGTTGTGAACGGGGCCGGTGGTCTCGATTATACTCCTGATGCTGATTATAATGGCACAGATACTATCAGCTATAATATTACTGACGGAAACTCCGGCACCGATTCTGCCACAGTTGCAGTGACGGTCAATCCGGTGAATGATGCACCGGTAATTTCCGGTCTGCCACCGTTCGGCACGATGGATGAGG
>JALXCV010000123.1 GCA_026990765.1 Hyphomicrobiales bacterium
GGCTCAACCGCCACCAGCAATGACGTTCACCATATTGATCTGACTGCAGTGGTTGACGGCCCAACGGTTGATGATACTTCATCTGCGGTAGATGAAGATACTGAAGTCACTTTCGGCTCAGACATAAATTATGCCCTGATTGATACTGACGGTTCTGAATTCATCTCATCCATCAAGATCAGCGGTGTTCCAGCAGGTGTTACTCCAACCTGGACACTCTCAGGTGCAGCAACTGTTACCCCTGATGGTTCTGGCGGCTATACAATCAATGGTACTGAAGCTGAAATCAATGCTACTCTTGACAGCTTTGCCTTGACGCCTCCAGCCAATTCGGATGCTGAAATTGTACTGACAGTTGATGTAACCACTGAAGATGCAGGCGGCAACCATGCCACAGCATCGGGCACCCACACTCTTAATGTGTCTGCTGTTGCCGATGCCCCGACCGGATCAGGTTCTGGAACCGGAGGTGAAGATACAGCTATCGGCGTGCCGGTCAATGTTGGCGTTGCAGATGCTGATGGTTCTGAAACCATTGACTTTGTTACAGTTACCGCCCCTGCCGGTGTAGTGCTTGGCGGGTTTACAGGTTCTGGTGCAACCGTGGTTCAGGCAGGCCAGACATGGACCTTTACCGGCACTGATGCCCAGATTGGCGCCGCTCTTGCAGCCCTGACAGCAACCCCGCCACTGCATTCAGATGCTGATTTTGATCTTGATGTAACCGTGCAGTCTGTTGAATCCAATCCGGCGGGCGGTCAGGTGACTACCGCCACTGCCAGCACCAGCTTTGCTGTTCCGGTAACTGTAAATGCAGTTGCCGATGCACCAACAGTCACCACCGGCACTACTACTGCGCTGGAAGATACATATACCCTGTTCGGCAATGCCATAGGCACAGCGCTGGTTGATGCTGATGGATCAGAAACCATCAGCCAGGTATCGATCAGCGATTTTCCGGTCGGTACACAATTTGACTTTACCGCAGTGCCGGGCGCAACTGTGATGGCAAACGGTATGGGTGGGGCTGGTATTGTCAGCTATTCCATTACCGGTACTGCAGCAGCAATCAGGGCAACCCTTGATACTTTTGCCGTCAAGGCCGCGGTTAATTCAGATGATGATTTTGATATCAAAATTCAGGTTTCAACCATCGAAGCATCAAACAATGATGTTGCAACAACAACAGCCTTGCATCATGTCGAGGTTACAGCTGTTGCCGATGCCCCGGCATTGACTACCGGCACCACCAATGTTGATGAAGATACTGAAACAATATTTGGCACCGACATAAGCTATGCTCTGGTTGATGCAGATGGTTCAGAAGTCATTTCCTCAGTATCAATCGAGGATATTCCTGCTGGTACATCGCTCAACTATACACTGGCACCGGGCGCATCAATAGCCGGCAATGACGCAACCGGTTACACCATAACCGGCACCGAGGCAGCAATCCGGGCTACGCTTGACAGTTTTGCTGTTGACCCAAAACAGCATTCTGATACTGATTTTGACCTGACCATAAAGGTTGAAACCACTGATCATGATGGCTCCAGCGCCATCACCCGGGATACTCATCATATTGACCTTTTTGCTGAAGCTGATGCTCCAACTGTTGGCAATACTTCCTCAAATGTGGATGAAGACACAGCAGTAACTTTCGGTGCTGACATAAGCTATGCCCTGGTTGATACTGATGGTTCTGAATTCATCTCATCCATCAAGGTCAGCGGTGTTCCGGCAGGCGTTACTCCAACCTGGACGCTTTCAGGTGCTGCAACTGTCACCCCTGATGGTTCTGGTGGTTATACAATCAATGGTACTGAAGCTGAAATCAATGCTACTCTTGACAGCTTTGCCTTGATGCCTCCGGCCAATTCAGATGCTGATATTGTACTGACAGTTGAGGTAACAACTGAAGATGCTGACGGTTCACACGCTACATCCACCGGCACCCACACTCTCAATGTATTTGCGGTTGCCGATGCCCCGACCGGATCAGGTTCTGGAACCGGTGATGAAGACACAGCCATCGCTGTGCCGGTTAATGTAAATATTGCTGATACTGATGGTTCTGAAACCATTGGCTATGTCAAGGTGGAAGCACCAGCCGGTGTTGTGCTTGGTGGTTTTGCCGGTTCAGGCGCAACTGTCAGCCAGTCCGGTCAGACATGGACAATCACTGGAACAGATTTTGAGATCAGAACGGCATTGCTCAATATGACTGCGACCCCGCCATTGCATTCTGATGCCAATTTCAATCTTGGCGTGACCATTGAAGCCAATGAATCAAATCTGTCAGGTGGTCAGGTAACAACCCTTTCCAACACTACCAGCTTTATGGTTCCCGTGAGCGTGAATGCTGTTGCCGATGCCCCAACTCTTGCGACCGGCACCACTGCGGTCAATGAAGATGAAACAACCCTGTTTGGCAATGCCATAACTTATGGTCTTGTTGATACTGACACATCTGAAACTGTGACTCAGGTAGCGATCGGAAATATTCCATCTGGTGCCCACTTAACCTATACAGAAACCGGCGGCGGCACAGTATTTGGCAATGATTCACTTGGCTATTTCATCTCTGGTACACCAGCCGGTATCAGGGCCACCCTTGATACTTTTGCTGTAACCGCACCGCATGATTCAGATGCAGACTTTGATTTAAGCATCGCAGTAACTACAACTGAAAGCGCAAATGGTGATACCGCATCCACTATCGGCAATCATACTATTGAAGTAACAGCCATTGCCGATACCCCGACCATCAGTGCAGCCAGCACCAACATTGATGAGGATGTAAAAACCACATTCGGCACCGACATAAGCTATGGTCTGGTTGACACAGATGGATCTGAAACCATTACCGAAGTCACCATTGGCAATATTCCAGCCGGCACTGCCTTGAGCTATACTCTGGCCGCCGGGGCTTCAATCACAGGCGATGATGCAACCGGCTATAGCATCACCGGAACACCAGCTGCCATACGTTCCACGCTTGACAGTTTTGAAGTGACACCGGCAGAACATTCAGATGTCAATTTTGACCTTGCCATAAGCGTTACCACAACTGATCATGATGGCTCAACGGCAACTGCCAATAGCACTCATACCATCAATATTGAAGCTGAAGCCGATGCCCCGACAGTTGATGATACTTCATCCAGTACGACTGAAGACAATTCGGTAATTTTTGGCTCTGATCTCAGTTTTGATTTTGTTGACGCAGATGGTTCTGAATATATCTCCCAGGTAAGAATCAGTGATGTTCCTGTTGGAGCAGATATAAACTGGGGCGGCCCGGCAACAGTAGTTGATGACGGAGCAGGCGGGTTTACCATAACCGGTTCTGAAGCTGATATTCGCACCACGCTGGCAGGATTCAAGATCACCCCACCGGATAATTCCGATGAGGAAATCCCTCTGACTGTTGAGGTTACAACCACAGACACTGATGGCTCAACCGCCACCGGTACCGGCACCCATACTATCAATGTAACAGCCATAGCTGATGCACCAAATGTCAGTTGGGCAACCACCAATATTGATGAAGATACCCCGGTAGTATTTGGCACCGACATAACCTATTCGCTGGTTGATACAGATGGTTCTGAAGCCATTACTGAAGTGGAAATCGGCAATATACCAGTGGGAACTTCCATAACATACACGGTAGCGGCTGGAGCTTCTGTCAATGCCATTGATCCGACAACTCTCAAAATAACCGGCACCGAGGCTGCAATCAGGGCAACTCTTGACAGCTTTACTGTCAACCCCGAGCAGAATTCAGATGTTGATTTCGATCTGTCTGTAACTGTTGTTACCGAAGATAATGATGGCTCATCTGCAGCAACCATGGCAACTCATCATATTGTTATTGAAGCTGAAGCCGATGCCCCGACAGTTGATAATACTTCATCAACAGTCGATGAAGACAATCCGATTGTCTTTGGCGGTGATATCAGCTTTGACTTTGTTGACAATGATGGTTCTGAATATATTTCCCAGGTTAAAATAAGCGCGGTTCCATCTGGAGCTGTCATGGACTGGGGTGGACCGGCAACTGTGGTTAATGACGGAGCAGGCGGCTTTACCATCACCGGTACAGAAGCTGATATACGCGCTACTCTGGCCTCTTTCAAAATAACCCCACCGGCTAATTCCGATGCAGAAATCCCGTTACTTGTTGAAGTCACTACTACTGACACAGATGGTTCAACTGCCACTGGCAGCGGCACCCATAATATCATAGTGTCCGCAGTTGCCGATGCTTCAACCGGTTCGGGTTCTGGAAATGGTAATGAAGACACTGCCATTGACGTGCCGATTACTGTTGATCTTGCTGATACTGATGGTTCTGAAACCCTTGACTATGTTGAGGTGACAGCTCCTGCCGGAGTAACCCTGTCAGGCTATGCCGCTTCTGGCGCCACTGTTACCCAGTCTGGCCAGACATGGACTTTTGATGGAACAGATTTGCAGATCAAACTGGCTTTAATGAGTTTGAAAGCCACACCGCCTGCTGATTCAGATGCAGATTTTGCCCTTGATGTTACCGTTCATTCAATTGAATCCAACCTGACCGGCGGTGAGGTGACAACCCTGACGGCCCAGACCAGCTTTACTGCCAGTGTGCTTGTCAAGGCTGTTGCAGATACCCCTTCAGCTACCGGGCAGAATTACACGACCAATGAAGATACATCTGTAACCCTTTCTGGTCTGTCTGGCGGGTTGACTGATACTGACGGCTCTGAAACCCTGAGTTTCCAGATATCAGGTGTTGATCCTGATGCCAGTTTCTCGACAGGCAGTTTCCTTGGTTCCGGTGTCTGGTCGTTTACCGCCGCCCAGATTGCAGCAGGTGTAAGCTACACACCACCCCCACAAGAGCATGGCACTTTCAACATGACGCTTGAAGCCATCGCCACAGAAGCAGCTGTTGGTGGGCAGGTTGCCGTTAAAACAGCAGTTGGAACCGCACCAATTGCCATTACTGTCAATCCGGTACTCGATACACCGGTTCTGAATGATGGTTCCACTACTGTCGATGAAGACCATACAATTCCGCTTGGTTCGGATATTGATTTGACCATTGCTGACCTTGATGGTTCCCAAAGTCTTGATATTACCCTGACCGGTATTCCGCTGACCCATACGGTCAACTGGAATCATGGATTGCCGGGAACTGTCAGCGTTGATGCTGTAACCGGTGATGTTGTTATCACCGGCACCGCCCAACAGTCGATGGACCTGCTGGACAGTCTGACCGTTACCACTCCACAGCATGATGATGGTAATTTTTCTGTCGGCGTCAGTGCCTATACTGAAGAAGCAAATGGTGCCAATGTTACGGTAACCTCAACCCAGGATGTAATTGTCAAGGCAGTTGCCGATGCCCCGACCCTTTCCAGTGCTGGTGGCAGTGGTGATGAAGATACCACGATTGCAATTCCGGTAAATGTTGGCCTGGTTGATACTGATGGCACTGAAAAGCTTGATTTTGTTGATATAAAAGGTGTTCCAGCAGATGCAACTCTTGGCTGGAATGGTGCCTTGCCCGGTACGGTTACCGATCTTGGTGGTGGAACATACCGGTTTGAAGGCAGTGAAGCAGAAATCCAGAATTTGCTGGCCAGCCTTACCATTCACCCCGGTCTGCACAAGGGTGATGATATTACCCTGACCGCGACAGCGCAAACCACTGAAGTCAACCCTTCAGAAGCTGGTGATGTAACCACTTTGACGGCGACAAGCACCACGCCGATAAATATTGATGTGGTCCCTGTTGCCGACCAGCCTACAGTTACTGTTGGCACCAGCCCGTTTGCAGGTGAAGAAGATACCATGATTGCCCTGACCGGCATTGGTGGTGCTCTGGTTGATGCTGATGGATCAGAAACCATTACCTACCGGATTGATTCAGTTCCAGCCGGAGCTACTTTCTCTGCCGGCACCAATATTGGCGGTGGTGTCTGGGAATTTACCAAAGCCCAGATAGATGCCGGTATTTCGTTCCAGGCTCCACTGAATGAGCATGGCACCTATAATATGAACCTGACTTCAATCGCCACTGAAGGTGAAAACAATGATCAGGCAACCAACTCCCTGTCATTCTCGGTAGAGGTTGATGCCCAGGCCGATGCACCGATTGTCAGCGCCAGTGCATCAGGCGATGAAGATACAGCTATCAATTTTGGCTCGCAAGTTTCAACCAGCCTTTATGATACAGACGGATCAGAATCAATAACTTCAATCTCGGTTGATCTGACAGGTTCGGGAATTACTGCCGTTTATTCGGTTGTTGGCGGGGCCAGTGTAAGCAAGGCTGGAGATGTCTATACCATTTCTGGTGGTACTCAGGCAGATATGCAGGCGACACTGGATAGTTTCACTATTACCCCACCTGCCCAGTCAGATGCTGATATTCCTGTCACCGTATCGGCAACAACTCTTGATGCTGATGGCTCAACCAATTCGGCCAGTGCCAGTTCAACCATAATTGTCCGGGCGATTGCTGATATGCCAACATCATCAGCTGGTGATGCAACAGGCACAGAAGATTTGTGGTTCAACCTGAATGGTCTGGTCGCTGGTGCCAGTGCTGATATTGATGGTTCAGAAACCATATCGGCAGTTCTGACCGATCTGCCAGTCGGCACCGATTTGAGGATTGTCGGAGTTCCAGGAGCCAGTGCGGTGCAATCAGGCAATGACTGGATTATTACCGCCCCTGACCTGACCACCTTGAATAATGGCCTGAATGCGGCTGAAATGCGCGGACCATTGCATTATTCCGGCACATTTACTGGAACCTTGCAGGTAATTGCCACAGAAGCGGCAACCGGTGCGCAAGTAACCCTGAAAACTGCAACAGCCTCAGATACATTCGATATCACCATCGGTGCTGTCGCTGATGCCCCGCAGATAGTGGTAACTCCATCCACTGCTGGTGCAGCCGGTCTGGAAGATACGCCAATTGCACTCAGCATCAATGTTGACAATGTCGATAATGACGGTTCAGAAGATCTGTCAATCCGCATAAGTGATATCCCGGCCGGCGCAACCTTGTCTGCTGGCACCTTGCAGGGCGATGGCAGTTATATTTTGACACAGGCCCAGCTTGCCGGTCTGACCATCACTCCACCGCATGATTCAAATGATGATTTCACTTTGACCGTATCTGCCACCTCAACCGAAAATACCCCCGGTCTTCCAGGTGATGGTGATAGTGCATCTTCCACCACCACCCTTGATGTGGAAGTGATAGGTGTTGCCGATGCACCAAATGTGGTTACCAATCCGGTCGTATCGCCTGAAGACAGCCCGATACCGCTTGGTCTGGCGGTAACTGGTGGTCTTGCTGATACTGACGGGTCAGAATCCCTGTCTTATATCATATCTGGACTTCCTGCCGGTGTTGTGCCCTCTGCCGGTACGTTCATTGGCGGTGAGTGGCAGGTTGATGCTGCTGACATGCCGGGTCTGACCATACCTTCACCGGCCAATTTTTCTGGTGACTATGTGGCAGATTATGCCCCGACACTGTCAATCAGGGCCGTGTCACAGGAAGATGATGGCGATCAGACTTCTACTAATGTGCCATTATCGATAATTATCAGTCCGGTAATTGATACAGCAACCCCTGGAACCGCTGTTGAAGTAACTGAAGACAACGACATTCCGCTGGCTGGAATAGCGGTTACCGCACTGTCTGACAATGATGGTTCAGAAACAGTGGTTTCCTATGATATTGACTTTAATTCTATCGTTGCAGATGCCCAGATCGGGACATTGGTGGCCGATGCCAATGACTTCATAACCAATCATATCAATGGCACTTTCACCGATAATGGTGATGGCACCATTACCGTGCTTGCCGGAAATATTGGCGGTATCAGCCTTGATGCCGCTGCCTTCCTTGATTCCAATATTGATTTTACCTTGCCGGTGGTAACCAACATTCAGGATCAGGCTGGCGCTACCATTGTAACAGGGACGGTCAATTCCACATTTGCCATTGATCTTGTCGGTGATGCAGATATTCCTACCGTATTTGCCAATGATGTATCTGGCAATTCAGGTGCAATCCTGCCGATTAATCCAACAGGTGTTGAATTTGGCGGTGATACAACTGATACTGATGCTTCCGGCCTTGGGCGTACCGCATCAGAAGATATTTACTACATCGTTTCAGGTGTGCAGGATGAACCTGGCATCAGAATGAGCTTTGTAGACTCAGCTGGCAATGTGCTGGGTCTGAACAATAATGATGGAACCTGGTTGCTGAACCCGTCTGACCTTGCAGATATCAACATTCAGACCGCAGGTGGCAGTGAGGGTACTGTAACCCTTACCCTGACCACGGTTGCTACTGAAGATGATGGTGACCGGGCAACCAATGCCACCACATTTGATCTGACAGTTTCAACTTCCGGCGGAGGTGGCTCAACGGTTGCTCCATTACCACCAATTGTTACTGTCAATGCCATGCCAACAGATGAAGATGGCGCGGTAGTATTCGATGTGCATGCCGAAGCCGATCCGGCTGATCCCTCACCATCCACTCCAACGGTTAACCTGATCATCCGTAATGTTCCAGTTGGTGCTGAAGTGACCGGTGCTTCATATAATCCGGTCAATGATACCTGGATTGCTGATGCAGCTACGGTTAATGCTGGCGGTGTAACCGTCAAGCCGCCGGAAGACTTCTCTGGCACTATGAACCTGACTGTTGAGGCTGTTGCCACCAATACCAACCTGTTGTCAGCAACAACCGGTGAAATCAATGCAGATATAGATGTTGCCCCGGTTGCCGATGGTGTTACAATTGCCATTGCTTCACCTGGTGGAGATGAAGACACAGCCATTGCCCTTGATGTAAATCTTGCACTGATTGATACCAATGGCACTCAAAATGAATATATCGATGATCCGGTAACAATCAGCGTTGACCATGATGCAACCTTGTCTGTCGGAAACTTGATATCCAGCGTTGGCGGAGTGAACACCTATGAATTGACACAGGCCCAGCTACCTGGACTGACCGTAACTCCGGCACTGAATTATCATGGTCCGGTCAATGTTTCAGTCAGTGCTGACAGTGTTGAGCCTGCCAATAATGATACCCAGACCTCAACTTCCAGTTTTGTGGTCAATGTCAATGCGCAGGCAGATGCGCCAACACTTGCTGCCAGTGATACCAGCGGTGATGAAGGAACGGTAATCGGCTTTGTCGGCCTGTCGGCTGATCTGGTTGATACTGATGGTTCGGAAATTCTGTCAGTAACCATTTCAGGATTGCCGGGTCGGGCCATATTGTCTCACGGCATAAATAATGGTGATGGTTCATGGACCGTTGATCCGGCTGACCTTGCAATACTTGCCGTGCGCATGCCAGGCAACTATTCAGGTGACAGGGAGCTTACCCTGCATGGATATTCGCTTGATGCCAATGGTGATACAGCTGAAAGTACGGTCAATTTCACAGTTCATGTTGCACCTGTTGCTGACAAGCTGCTGATGACCCTGTTGCCGCAATCAGGTGATGAAGGCACTGACATTGATTTGAATATGGATGTGGTGCTGGGTGACAAAAGAGGCTTTACTGATGGTGAAAATCCACCCGAAACTGTTGAAATCACCTTTAGCAATGTACCATCCGGTGTCGGGCTTCATGCTCCAGCAGGTGGAACCTTGACAGATAATGGTGGTGGAAGCTGGAGCTTTGCCGGCACCAGTGATGAAGCCAATGCCCTTGCTATCTACTCCACCGGACCTGATGGAACATTCACCATCGACATTTCTGCAGTTGCCAATGATAATGGTGTGTTGGGAACCCCCAAAACTGGATCAATCGATGTCACCTTTGACCCGGTTGCCCCGCAAACCCTGACCGGTGGCGGCGGTAATGACAATCTGGTCGGCCTTGCAGGCGATGACACAATATCCGGTCTTGCCGGGATTGATATTCTGTCTGGCGGTTCAGGCAATGATACCATTGATGGCGGTGCCGATAATGACACTATCACCGGTGGTTATGGTGCTGATAGCATGACCGGTGGTGCCGGAGCTGATGTATTTGCCTGGGGAGCTGATGATACGCTTGGTGGTGTGGTTGATACAATTAGCGACTTTACAACCGGTGACAATGATGCCCTTGATCTGTCAGCCCTGCTGCCAGGTTATGATGCCGGTACTGATGTCCTTGCTGATTTTGTTAATCTGAGTGAGGCAGGTGGTAATACCACAGTGCAGGTGGATCAGTCCGGGACAGGTACATTCAACACTGATGTAGTGGTCCTGACCGGCATTACCGGACTTGATGTTAACGCCATGGAAGCAAACGGAAATCTGATTGTTTAGCTTCTGGCAGGCGAAAAACTAGCCAATATCAATGGCCATGCAGGGTTTTACCACCCTGCATGGCCTTTTTAATACCAATTTCGTACAACTAAAGCGAGAATATTAACTGGTTGTTAACCATATCAAGACGACAAACATTTCCCAGACAAGCACATCATTTGGCTGATTCGCCGGGGGAGAGACATGGCGTTAAAAACAGGAAAATTCATTGGCATAGCTGCTTTGGCTGCACTCTTGCTTTCATCAGGTTCAAGCTGTGCTGAAAGTCTGAAAGCAGCCGTTCATGAAGCTTTGGACTCGCATCCCGAAATTGCTGCCCTTGGTCACAACCAGCAGGCAATTTCCCAGGAACTTGAAGCAGCAAAAGGCCTGTGGATGCCAAAGCTTGATATTGAAGCCAAAGCCGGTGGCTATATTAATGAGGATACTGAAAGTGAGCGGTTTGAATTATCTGCTATCCTCTCGCAACCGGTATTTGATGGCGGTCGCGGGTCATCTGAAACCAAACGCCATCGCGAACGGGTTAAATCAGCAAAGGGGCGCATTGCTGATACTGCTAATGCTGTAGCCCTCAGGGTGGCACAGGCCTACACTGAAGTTCAACGCGCGCGTGCAGTATTAAACGCTTCACGGCAAAATCTGAAAGCCTTGCGCAATATTTCTTATCTGGTTTCACGCCGCGCCAGTGGCGGCCATGGCAACCGGGCAGAAACCGCACAGGCGCGCGCTCGTATTGCATCGGCAAAAGCTGCTGAAACCGAAGCCCGCCAACGGCTAGGAGATGCCTATGCGCTTTATATAGCAGCTGTTGGCAGGCCCCCGAAAAAACTTACAACCAGAGCCGCCCCGGTTACCAATATGCCCCGTTCTCTAAATGAGGCTATTCGCCGGGCGCGTGAATCATCTCCCAAGATCAGCGCCCTTCGCCATACCGCCCTTGCAGCAGAAGCAGCAATCGGTACGGCAAAATCGGCCCTGTTGCCCAAATTCAATGTTGAGCTGTCCGGCAATTATGCCAACCGTATCAAATATACCTCATCAAGGGACATTCATGGCAAGGCCTTGATGGTCATGCGCTGGAATGTATTTAATGGCGGTATTGATACTGCAAGGGTTCGTGAAGCAGAATATCGCGCATCAGAATCAAAAAGTCTGGCCTATGCAGCCTTGCGGAATGTTGAACGTGATATCCGTTTTGCCTGGAATGCCAGAAAAGCGGCAATGGCTCGCGTAACCTATCTGCGTCGTCAACTGGCAGCCAATCGCTCGGCCCTTAGTGCACAAAAAGGCCAGTTCACAATTGGCAAACGTACCTTGCTGGATATTCTTGATACCCAGAACGAGGTATTTGTTTCCAGCACATCACTTGCAACCGCAATCTTCTCGGCTCGCTACAATACCTACAAGGTACTGGCAGCCATGGGACAACTGGTTCCATCACTGAACATTGCATTGCCATCACCTGGAAACAGCTGAGCCAGGGGGAAAGCATATTGGGGAAGTTTGAGCGTAAATTTGCCTTTTCGCAAATATGTCAGCTGAATTGCCCCTTTTTCAGGGTCTGTAAATAATGGCTGAAGCAGTTGATCCTGACAGGAATGGCAAGCCTGATATATTGGCAAACTGTCTGGTTGATCTGGCTGGATTATTCTCGATCAGGACCAGCCATCAGGCAGTTCTGCACGGTCTTGCCCTGCAAAATGGCAGGCTGGCCTTTGAACATCTCCAAAGCGCTGCTGATCGCATAGGCATCAAACTGACCGCATGGCAACGCCCGGCCAGTCAGCTCGATCACAGCTGCTGCCCGCTTCTGGTGATAGACAAGAAATCCGACAAGGCCTTCATTGTCGAAGATATTTCAACTTCCAGTGAAAATACATTGATTGCTCATCTCAGGAATGATGATGGTGATGCAGAAACCTTACCGTTAGACCAGATTACCTTGTCTGATGACATCGCCATTTTCATAGCCGCTCCGTCCAGAACCAGCGATAGCCGCACCGATGAAATCCCGGTGCCAAAATCTGCTCACTGGTTCTGGAGCGCCCTCAAGATCAATCGTGGCATTTATGGCCACATAATTCTTGGAACTCTGGTAATCAACCTGCTGGCTCTGGTCGTTCCGCTGGTTACCATGAATATTTTTGACCGGGTAGTAGCCAATGCTGCCTTCACCACCCTTTGGACGCTGGCAAGTGGAGCAGCCATTGCGGCAATCTTTGATTTGCTGCTGCGCACCGTCAGGGCAATCATGATTGACCGGGCCAGCGCTCGCAGCGATGTTTTGCTGGCCAACCGGATTTTCTCCCATGTGCTTGGAGCCAGACTGCTTGGCCGTCAGGCGTCGGTCGGGGTTCAGGCCAATACATTGCGCGAATTTGAAGCCCTGCGTGAATTCTTCAATTCAGCAACTATTGCAGCTTTGGGCGATCTGCCATTCCTGGCCCTGTTCGTTATAGTAATATATCTGGTCTCGGGGCCAATGGTTGTCGTGCCACTGATTGCCATTCCGGTTGTGCTGATCGTAGGCTATCTGACACAGCGCAAACTGAACACGATAGTTGCCCGAGGCTTCATTGAGGCCGCCCAGAAGAATGCGGTAATTGTTGAAAGTCTGACCGGGCTTGAAACTCTGAAAACCCAGGCAGCTGAAAGCTGGGCTGCCAGCCAGTGGGAGCGCTCGGTCGCATCCTCCCTGCGCCATTCACTCAAATCACGCGCCTTGATGTCATTCGGGGCCAATATGATAAGCTTTGCCACCACCATTACCACAGTGGGGCTTTTGGTGTTTGGTGTCTATCTGGTAACCGCTGGCACCATTACCCCAGGCGCCATGTTTGCCGCTGTAATCCTCAATGGTCGTTGCATGGGACCGCTGGCCCAGCTTGCCGGATTGCTTACCCGCCTGCATCAGGCCCGTATGGCTTTTAGCGCCCTTCGCCAGATTGTTGATTTGCCGCAAGAAAGAAAACCGGGTTCAACCTATCTGTCAAAGACAAGGTTTGATGGCGAGATCAGCTTTGACCGGGTGAATTTTGCCTATGAGGAAGAAGCACCGGACGCCTTGCACGATATAAGTTTTACCATCAAGCCGGGTGAAAAAGTCGGGATTATCGGCGGCATTGGTTCTGGTAAAACCACATTGCTGAAACTGATCCTGTCACTGCTGCATCCCCGCGATGGCCGCATATTGATAGATGGCCTGCCTGTCAGCCAGATTGACCCGGCAAATCTGCGCACTGCAATCGGGGCACTGATGCAGGATGCGATGTTGTTTAATGGCGATGTTCGCTCCAATGTCTGTCTGGGCGGGGCGAGCATTTCTGATGGCAGATTATTGAAAGCCCTTGAAATATCAGGGGCGCTTGACTGGATCAGAACCATGCCGCAAGGGGTTGATACTTTCATTTCCGAGCGCGGCGGTGGTCTGTCAGGCGGGCAGAAACAAACCCTTTGTCTGGCTCGTGCTTTCTTGCGCTCTCCATCCATACTGCTGCTGGATGAACCGACCAGTTCAATGGACGGAACTATGGAAAAAGCCTTTATTCAGCGCATGAAAAAATATCATGCCAACACCACATTGCTACTGGTGACCCACAAACCGGGTATGCTTGAACTGGTTGACCGGCTGATTGTGATGGAACATGGCAAGCTGTTGCTGGATGGTCCCAAGGCCGAAGTGATTGAACAGCTTAAAACCATAACTGCTGAACGCAAGCAAAGGAGTGCCGCATGACTGACGCTGCCGGTTTGCAACAGCAATTGCGTGATGCTGTGGAAAAGGCATCAAGGCCAGAACAGCCAAAGCCGCCAACCGGCCTGCCGACATCGGTAAGTGCCGACCTGATGCAGCCTGTATCGCGCAGCGCCCGCATCATGTCGCTGTCACTGGTAACGGCAATTCTGGCAGCTATTGCATGGTCGGTCCATGCCGAGATTGAAGAAAGAACAGCCGGGCAGGGAACCGTAGTACCAGCTGGCAAAGTGCAATTGGTGCAAAATCTTGAAGGCGGCATCATTTCAGCTATTGCGGTTAAAACCGGTGACAGGGTCAGCAAAGACCAGCTATTGCTGCGCATTGACCCGACAGGAGCAGATTCCAGCCTTAAAAAGAACAGGGAATATCTGGCAGGTTTCAGGGCCAAGATTATACGTTTTACCGCCAGACTGGCCAATAAACCCCTTGAATATTCAACTGACTTTACCGCCAGATACCCGGATCTTGTGAAGCAGAACCTTGATCTGTACAAGGCCCGCAGTCAGGAAATCAAGGCGGCCCTTTCTGCCCTTGATCAAAGAGCCAGGCAAAAATTGCAGGAAAAAACCGAAACCGAATCGCATATCAGAACCCTTAAGGCTGCCATTGCCATTGCTGATGAAGAACTGGCCATGACCACCAGACTTGCCAGGGATGCGGTAGTGTCAAAAGCAGAATTACTGGCAGCCAGATCCAAGTCCAATGATCTGGCCGGCCAGCTGGAAGCGCTGGAACTTTCATTGCCAAGATTGCGTGCCGGTCTTGCTGAAATCAATAATCTGAAACAGGAAAAGCAAAGTCGCTTTGAGGCAGAAACACTTGGCAGGCTTAATGAAACCCAGGTCAAATATGCAGCGCTTGGCCAGACTATCAAAGCGGACCGGGACAAGGTGAAACGAACCGAAGTGCGCTCACCAGTTGCCGGGATAGTCAAAACCCTGCACATCAACACCATTGGACAGGTGGTAAAACCGGGTGCTGATCTGGTGGAAATTGTTCCGGTTGAAGAAACCCTGCTGGTTGAAACCCGCATCCGGCCAAGGGATATCGCATTTTTAAGCCCCGGCCAGAAAGCCGTGGTTAAACTTACAGCCTATGATTATGCGCTTTATGGTTCCCTGAAAGGCCGGCTTGAGCGTATCGGGGCAGACAGTATCACCAATGAACGTGGTGAAACCTATTATGTGGTTGATGTGCGAACCAATGAGAATTACCTGCAGCACAAGGATAAGAAACTGCCGATCAAGCCTGGTATGGTGGCGCAGGTAGACATAATGACCGGAAAGAAGACGATTTTCAACTACATGACCAAACCCATGCACCGCATGGCCAATGAGGCCCTGCGCGAGCGTTGATCTGATCGATTATTTCATAATCAGTTGGTCTTTTTCTTCATCATCATTCCATGCCCCATGATCTTGGTTACCGGCATGGTGATGCTGACAGGTTTGGCTTTTGCAAAATTCAGTTTGATCCTGAAACTGTCACCGACTTTCAGCTGTTTCGCGGTTTTGATGAACATTATGTGATAGCCGCCCGGTTTCAGCATGGTTATATCATCGGCCTTGACGGGAATTGATTTTACCTGCCGCATCCGCATCACACCCTTGTCATTTATATGAGTGTGCAGCTCAACCCGTTCAGCAACATCTGAATCAACCGAGATCAGCCTGTCATCTTCAGAACCGTTATTTTTCAGTGTCAGAAAACCGGCAGAAATTCTTGATACTCCAAGGCTTGGCCTTGCATGCTGGTCAGATACCACAATGGTGTCAGCCATGGCGCCAGCAATTGCTGTCAGAGTGAATGAGGCTGATAAGGCAGCGGCCAGAAAAACCTTGTTGTGAAGCATTTTTATTATTCCATTGTAAAATAGTCAGCGCCGGGTAGCAGGAACCAACCCGGCGCATCTTTGGATTTCGATAATGAGAGTCTAGACCGGTGGTGCTCTCACACAATGTCGTGCTCTTCTCGTTTCGGGGTGAAATACTTTGCTGGCTATGAAAAAAATGCTGCTGGCAATTACCGGATTTCTGTTCAGATCAATGTCAGCCTGCGGGATATTGAAAGCCATCGGCCCGGAAGCAGTCAGACAGGCCAGGCATTGCGCGGCAACCGGCTTTGTCGGGGCCAGAGGACTGTCAGATTTGATGGGAACCAGCTGGCCATTCGGCAAAAGCTGTTTGAGACCATCAGGTGAGCAGATAACCGCATCGAAAAACTGTTTGGCTTGTGGATGCACAAAAGAAAGTGCAGCTGCTGCAGACGGGAAAAGCGCATTGGCAAGCAGAACAGCAACAATCATCCAGACCGTTTTACGGTCCTTCCTGAATTGTGCCATTTTACTGGTACAGCGCATGATTGATGTTTCCCGTTTCCTTTTCCAGCAGCAAGGTTAGCGCTTTTATTGATTTCTCCACTTGATCTATGTCAAGTGCGGTAAAGTCGAAGATAAACCCGTATTTCTTTTTTGAGGTTTTATAATATTTTGACAGGGGAGAAAGAGCAATATTATTTAGCCGGGCTTTGGCCGCAAACTCCTTGTCTGATATGTGAGCGCTGATCTTATCTTTCAACTCGGCAACAATATGTATTCCCCCGGTTTCATCATATAGCTGCATATAATCAGCCAGATGCTGATTGAAAGCTGCCCTGAAACTGTCAAGACGTTTGGCATATATTCGCCGCATACGGCGTATATGGGCAGCAAATGCGCCTGATTGCATGAACCTTGCAAGAACCGGTTGAGCCAGAAATGCCGCCCTTGGCCCCATATGGCTGATTGTTTGGTTCATACATTCAACATATCTGGCTGGGACAATAAAATAGCTTAATCTCAATGAGTTGGAGAATATTTTGGCAAAGCTGCCCATATAGATAACCCGCTCGTCATGATCAAGGCTCATCAAGGCAGGCAGAGGCAGGCCGCGATAGCGATATTCGCTGTCATAATCATCTTCAATAATCAGACCGTTATTTTGACAAGCCCATTTGAGCATCTGCAAACGTCTGGCCAGCGGCATGGTATGTCCAAGCGGAAACTGGCGTGAAGGTGTTATGACTGCTGCCCGGCAATCGCTCAGCCTTTCACTGTCAAGCCCGTTTTCATCGACCTCAACCGGTTGCAGCTTAAAGCCCAACCGCTCAAGACTTTGCCAGCTTGACCTGTATCCAGGCTCTTCCATGGCAATCATCTGTCGCTTGTCAAACAGGCCTTGTGCGATCAGTTCAATTGATTCAGCCCCGCCAGAAGTAATGAATATCTGTGCCGGAGAACAGGTGATTCCACGCCAGATTTTAAGATGTGAAGCAATCTGTCCGCGCAGTTCAATCCACCCGGCAGCATCTGTGCGGCCAAGCAGTCTGGCTGATGGCTTTGCCCATACCTGCTGAAACAATCGCGCCCATGCAGCATGCGGGAACAATCGCATATCAGGACCGGCATTAAAATCAATGGCTGGATATGCAGGCGGTTCGGATTCATCGCTGTAAACGGGCTTGAGTCTGTGATCAACCTGCAGCAGATCGTCAGGAATTTCATCACTGACAAATATTCCCGAACCGCGCGCAGCGCTGCAATAACCCTCTGACAGCAATTGCTCATAGGCATTGATTATCGTCACCCTTGATACTTCAAGATCAGTTGCCAAAGCCCGACTGGATGGCAATCGCATGCCACTGCTCAGTTTGCCGGATAAAATATCACGGCGTAATTGCTGCACCAGTTGCAGATACATGGGCATATCACTGCCGCGTTGCAGAAATATGCCGGGAAGCTGGGAAGTGGTATTATTCATATTGTAGTAATTGGATATTTTCAACATACCAGTCAAGTTGTATCTGGCCAAACAGACTTGTAAATCAGCAGGAGAAACTCCATGGCCATAAAAACCGATGCCCCCAGTGAACGTACCCGCGTCAAGCGTGGTTTCAAGCGGGCAAAATATGATCGCCAGACCGTTTGTGATATTCTAGATGCCGTGCCTATGTGCAATGTGGCCTTTGTGCTGGATGGCATGCCTGTTGTCACCCCGACATCGCACTGGCGCGAAGGCGATCACGTCTATTGGCATGGTTCAACCAAATCCCGGTTGATAAAAAAATGTGCCGGGAAAGAAGTCTGCCTGTCGGTTAGCCTGCTAGATGGCATGGTGATGGGACGCTCTGCGATGAATCATTCGGCCAATTACCGCTCTGTGATGTTGTTTGGCAAGGCAAGCTTGATCAAGGATCGCGATGAAAAACGCGAAAAGCTTAAAGGCATGATTGAAACCCTGTTTCCGGGCCGATGGGACATGCTGCGCCCGATAACTGACAAGGAATTGAAAGCAACTGCGGTTCTTTGCCTGCCTGTCGATGAAGCATCTGCCAAGATCCGCACCGGTTTTCCTGTTGATGATGAAGAAGACTACGCCCTGCCGATCTGGGGCGGTGTTCTGCCAATATCAATGCAGATGGGTGCTCCGATTGATGATCCGCGCAATCTGGAAGGCGTTGAAATGCCCCCGGCTTTGCTCAACTTCAAAATCGGTTGACGCATGGCGCAGCTCCGCTACAGTTCTTTAACACAACTATATTGATTCAACATCAGTCAGGAGCCACAAATGCCAAAAGACTACAAAGCCATTACCGCTTCGATAAATGAATATACACCCAAATTGCGCAAACTTGTACCTGATGCACTGGCTGGTTTTTCCACCCTTGCCAGTCAGGCGACCAAGGATGGTGCACTGGATAAAAAGACCAAGGAATTTGCAGCCCTTGCCATCTCGGTTGCCATGCAATGTGATGCCTGTATCGGTTTTCACACCAAAACCCTGATCAAGCTGGGAGCAACCCGCGAGGAAGTGGCTGAAATTCTGGCCATGAACATTTATCTGGGTGGCGGTCCAGCCTTGATGTATGCTGCTGATGCGCTTCGCTGCTATGATCAGTTTGCCGAAGATATGAAGGGCTGACCCGGTTTTTTGCGGTTCCTGATTGCATTGCGCAAAATAGCGCTATACAAGGCTGGGAACTCCAACAAAACTCATTAAAAAGGTTATTCATGCGCCCTTCCAAACGAGCTCTTGACGAGCTGCGCCCCGTTACTCTTGAAACCGGCTATTCGAAACATGCCGAAGGCTCCTGCCTGGTAAAATTTGGTGGCACCCATGTCTTGTGCACCGCTTCACTTGAAGAGCGGGTTCCGCCATGGCTGCGCGGGGCAGGGCGCGGCTGGGTAACGGCTGAATATGGCATGCTGCCCCGCTCAACCGGATCGCGCATGCGCCGTGAAGCCAGTGCCGGCAAACAGTCAGGCCGTACCGTTGAAATCCAGCGATTGATTGGCCGCTCCCTGCGCGCTGTGGTTGATCTTGAAGCTCTGGGAGAGCGCCAGATCACTGTTGACTGCGATGTAATACAGGCTGATGGCGGCACCAGAACCGCTTCGATCACCGGTGGCTATGTAGCGCTAAAACAGTGTATTGACTGGATGCTGGAGCGTGAAATGCTTGAAAAGTCACCCCTGAAAGATCAGGTGGCAGCCATTTCCTGCGGTGTCTATGAAGGCCATGCTGTTTGCGATCTTGACTATGCTGAGGATTCAGAAGCTGAAACCGATGCCAATTTCGTCATGACCGGCTCTGGCGATATTGTAGAAATTCAGGGAACCGCAGAAGGTGACCCGTTTTCTGAAGAAATGTTTATGGAACTGATGCGGCTGGCCAAATCCGGCATTGCCGATCTGATTGAGTTGCAGAAAAAGGCATGAATATCTAATGATATTCAAATCACAATATCTGGCGTGGGCAAAGCCCGACCGGTACAATATGAAAGCGCAAACCAATGACCATATCGCTTAAAGCAGGAACCAAAATCGTCGTTGCCAGCCACAATCAGGGCAAGGTGCGCGAAATCAATGCCCTGATCGAGCCACATGGTTTAAGCGCCATATCAGCCGGTGATCTGGGATTGCCGGAACCTGTTGAAGATGGCGAGACCTTTGCCGCCAATGCGCTGATCAAGGCCAGGGCCGCCGCCAAAGCCTCCGGCATGTTGTCCCTGTCAGATGATTCAGGGCTGGCGGTTGATGCGCTGGGTGGCGATCCGGGAATTTATTCAGCCCGCTGGGCCGGTGAGAACAAGGACTTTGGCCTTGCCATGCGCAATGTTGAAGAAGCCTTGCAGGCAAAAAACACGACCAATCGCAGTGCCCATTTTGTCTGCGCCCTTTGTCTGTGCACCCCTGATGGCGAGCATGAAATCCATGAGGGCAGGGTGGATGGCCAGATGATCTGGCCCCCGCGCGGTGAAAATGGTTTTGGCTATGATCCGGCATTCCTGCCAGATGGCTATGACATCACCTTTGGTGAAATGGACCCGGACGCCAAACACAAAATATCACACCGCGCCCGCGCCTTTGCCATGTTGATGGACAGGCATTTTGGCTGATCAGTTCGCGATTTATGTCCACTGGCCCTATTGTCTGGCCAAATGCCCATATTGCGACTTCAATTCCCATGTAAGAAAATCACCGCTCGATCAAACCCAGTTCGTCAAGGCCTATCTTGCCGAACTGCAATGGTTTTACGATCAAACCGGACCGCGCACAGTTGATACCATATTCTTTGGTGGCGGCACCCCGTCACTGATGCAGCCGCAGATTGTTGCTGATATTATTGAAACCATCGATGAGCTTTGGGGAATTGCTGATGCAGCTGAAATCAGCCTTGAAGCCAACCCGACTTCTATCGAGGCGCAGAATTTCAAGGGTTACCGGCTGGCAGGCGTAAACCGTCTGTCTGTAGGTATTCAGGCAATGAATGAAAAAGACCTCAAACGCCTTGGCCGCAAACATACGGTTGATGAAGCGCTTGCAGCCTACAAGCTGGCAACAAAAATTTTCAACCGCACCTCTTTTGACCTGATCTATGCCCGCCCGCAGCAAACCCTTGATCAGTGGCGCGATGAATTAAGCAAGGCCCTGCAATATGCGCAAGGTCACATGTCGCTTTATCAGCTTACCATCGAGCCGCAAACTGCATTTTTTGATTTGCACCAGTCGGGCCGCCTGACAATACCGCAAGATGATCTGGCGCTTGCAATGTATGAGCTGACAGCCGAGATGACCGACAAGGCCGGACTGCCGGCCTATGAAATTTCCAACCATGCCAGCCCCGGCAATGAATGCCGCCATAATCTGCTATATTGGCGCTATGGCGAATATGCCGGTATTGGACCGGGCGCCCATTCACGCGTGGTGTTTGGTGATGGTAAAAAACGCGCAATCGCCAATATTCGCAATCCTGACAAATGGTACACCGATGCTGAAAGCACCCGCAAAATTGAAATATTAAGCGATGCTGATCAGGCCAGCGAGCTGGTTTTGATGGGGTTAAGGCTTAAAGAGGGCATTGCAGATAAATGGCTGCCTGCTGACAGGATGGAACAATTGGTCTCACAAGACCTTTTGCGGCATGAACACCGTACGGTCAAGGTATCTGGCAATGGACGCAAGGTCTTGAATGCAGTTATTGATTATCTTTTGAGGTAAATCATTTAACTGCTGAACCCTTCCCAGAAAGCCTTGGCCTTTGAGAAGAAGCCATCGCTTTGCGGAGAATTGTCGCGGTCCTGTTTTTCAAATTCCTGCAGTAGCTCGCGCTGCTTGCGTGACAGGTTTACCGGGGTTTCCACTGTTACCTGAATATACATGTCGCCCTTTTGCTGGGAACGCAAAATCGGCATGCCTTTGGATTTGAGCCGGAACTGTTTTCCAGCTTGTGTTCCTTCAGGAATGGCAACGCGGGCCTTGGCCCCGTCAATGGTTGGCACTTCCATATCACCGCCAAGTGCCGCTGCTGTCATTGATATTGGCACCCGGCAGAACAGGTCGGCCCCGTCGCGCTGGAAGAATTCATGCTGCTTGAGTGAAAGGAATATATAAAGATCACCGGCAGGCCCGCCACGAACCCCGGCCTCGCCTTCGCCAGCCAGCCTGATTCTGGTTCCATCTTCAACACCGGCTGGAATATTGACTGAAAGCGTGCGCTGTTTTTGTACCCTTCCTTGACCATTGCAATCAGCACAAGGGTCAGAAATTGTCTGGCCACGTCCCTGACAGGTCGGGCAGGTACGCTCAACCGTAAAGAAACCCGATGAAGTGCGAACCGCACCAGAGCCGCCACAGGTAGAGCAGGTTGAAGGTGATGATCCAGGTTTCGCCCCGGAACCTGAGCACACATCGCATGCAACTGAAGTTGGCACTTTTATATTGGCAGTTTTGCCGGTAAAGGCATCTTCAAGGCTGATATCCATATTATAGCGAAGGTCGGAACCACGCGCAGCACCGCCGCCACCACGTTGTCTTTGTCTTGAATGCCCGCCATGACCCATAAAATCTCCAAACAGGTCTTCGAACATGTCAGACATTGAAGATGAAAATTCAGGTCCAAATCCACCATGGCCACCAGCACCAGGTCCTCCGCCTTCAAATGCAGCATGACCGAACCGGTCATAGGCGGCCCGGCTTTGCTCATTTTTCAGCACATCATAGGCTTCGCTGACTTCCTTGAACTTTTGCTCGGCGGTTTTATCATCGCGATTGGCATCGGGATGATGTTTCTTTGCC
Organism: Hyphomicrobiales bacterium; assembly: GCA_026990765.1. Taxonomy (GTDB): domain Bacteria; phylum Pseudomonadota; class Alphaproteobacteria; order Rhizobiales; family Aestuariivirgaceae; genus JALWJW01. The sequence continues at coordinate 22,734 of JALXCV010000123.1, forward strand.
AGTCTGCGAAAAGCACTTTTCAGTTCTTTGTCATCTGCAGTGCGAGATACACCCAGAATTTCATAATAACAACGCTTTGCCATATGGTTATCTCTAAAACTATCGGGTCAAAAAAGCCTCACGTCCCGAACATGCGGAACGCGAGGCAGTTATTTGTTATCTGATTGCCATCAGATTACTTTTTGTCATCGTCCTGGATTTCTTCAAAATCCGCATCGACAATATCATCATCCATGGCCGCGCTTTGGCCCCCATCATCTGCCGGGGCTTCTTCGCCTTCAGCGGACTGATACATGGCTTCACCAAGTTTCATTGCAGCCTGGGCCAGTGCATTGGTTTTTTCGGTCACGGCTTCAACGTCAATATTTTCAGCTTCCATAGCAGTTTTAAGATCAGCAATGGCTGCTTCAATGGTTGACTTGTCTGCATCACCAATCTTGTCGCCAGCTTCTTCCATCGATTTCTCGGTGGAATGGATCAGGGCTTCAGCATGGTTCTTTGCTTCAACTTCTTCCTTGCGTTTGGCATCTTCAGAAGCATGAGCCTCGGCATCCTTGACCATTTTTTCAACTTCATCATCAGACAAGCCGCCCGAGGCCTGAATTTGAATCTGCTGTTCCTTGCCGGTTGCCTTGTCCTTGGCCGATACATTGACAATGCCATTGGCATCAATGTCAAAAGTCACTTCAATCTGTGGCATGCCGCGCGGTGATGGCGGGATACCAACCAGATCAAACTGGCCAAGCGCCTTGTTATGGGCAGCCATTTCGCGTTCACCCTGGAATACCCGGATGGTAACAGCGGTCTGGTTGTCCTCAGCGGTTGAGAAGGTCTGGCTTTTCTTGGTCGGAATGGTGGTATTGCGATCAATCAGTCGAGTGAACACACCGCCAAGAGTTTCAATGCCGAGTGACAATGGTGTTACATCAAGCAGCAATACGTCTTTGACATCACCCTGCAACACGCCAGCCTGAATGGCAGCACCCAGGGCTACAACTTCATCAGGGTTAACACCCTTGTGTGGTTCCTTGCCAAAGAAGTTCTTGACTGTTTCAATAACTTTGGGCATGCGGGTCATACCGCCGACCAAAATTACTTCATCAATATCGCTTGCAGTAACACCAGCGTCCTTAAGAGCTGCCTTGCATGGATCAATGGTCCGTTTGATCAGATCATCAACCAGTGATTCCATCTTTGCACGGGTCAGTTTCAAGGTCAGATGTTTCGGACCATTCTGGTCAGCAGTGATAAATGGCAGGTTGATTTCTGTCTGGGTAGAAGATGACAGTTCAATCTTTGCCTTTTCAGCTGCTTCTTTCAGGCGTTGCAATGCCAGCTTGTCATTGCGCAGATCCATTGAGTTCTCTTTCTTGAACTCATCAGCCAGATAATCCACCAGCCGCATGTCAAAGTCTTCACCACCAAGGAATGTATCACCATTGGTTGATTTCACTTCGAACACACCATCGCCGATTTCCAGAATGGAAACGTCAAAAGTACCACCGCCAAGGTCATAAACCGCAATAACGCCACTTTCCTTTTTGTCCAGCCCGTAAGCAAGGGCTGCAGCAGTTGGTTCGTTGATGATACGCAGAACTTCAAGTCCGGCAATCTTGCCGGCATCCTTGGTTGCCTGGCGCTGGCTGTCATTGAAATAGGCAGGAACGGTGATCACAGCCTGTGTCACTTCCTCGCCCAGATGACGTTCAGCGGTTTCCTTCATCTTTTGCAGGGTGAAGGCTGAAATCTGTGCCGGAGCATATTTTTTGCCCTGGGCTTCAACCCAGGCATCACCATTGTCAGCCTTGATGATCTTGTAAGGCACCAGCTTTTTGTCCTTGGTTACCATAGGATCATTAAACCGGCGGCCGATCAGTCGCTTGATGGCAAACAGGGTATTTTCAGGATTGGTTACACCCTGACGTTTGGCAGGCAAGCCAACCAGGGTTTCACCATCATCGTTAAATGCAACGATGGACGGGGTGGTGCGACCACCTTCCGCATTTTCAATTACTTTCGGGCTTCCGCCATCCATGACGGCCACACAGGAGTTGGTGGTGCCAAGGTCAATACCAATAACTTTACTCATTTTTTTAGTCCTCTATTCGGCAGGTCACTTCAAAGCCTGACAATCAGCACTTCATGTCCCTTCAATAAGGAACCGACCTCCACTGGTTAAAGAATTTGCTTCAAAACCTTCTTAATTGATTTGAAGGTTTCCTTAAGTTCGTGGCTTATATAGGTACGCAATCCACGTGCATCAAGTTTTTGAGGTAAAAGAATTTGGCATATTTGGGAATTTCAGGACTTAAATATTATCAAAACTGGCTAAGTGAGAAAAAACAGCAGAAAATCATTGGCTTGTTGCGTGATTGTGTTGCTGTTTCACCCCTGTTTCAACCATGTATGCCCAGAACCGGTAAACCATTTAGTGTTAAAATGACAAATCTTGGTTCGCTGGGTTGGGTTTCTGACAAACAGGGCTACCGTTATCAGCCATCCCATCCGGTTACAGGCAGGCCGTGGTTGCCAATTCCTGATGATATCATGACGATCTGGAATGAGCTGTCAGACTGGCATGTCCCACCAGAAGCCTGTCTGGTCAATTATTATTCACCTGAGGCCAGAATGGGTGCACATGTTGACAATGATGAACACAACCTTGCCGCCCCGATTGTTTCAATATCGCTTGGAGACAGCGCTACATTTCGCATAGGGGGTCACAAACGCGGCGGCCCGACCAGATCAATGCGGCTAATGTCAGGTGATTGCCTGATACTGTCTGGAGATGCCAGACTGCGCTATCATGGCATAGACCGGGTATTTGCCGGATCATCTGATCTGTTGCGTCAGGGCGGCAGAATAAACCTCACCCTCAGACGGGTTAATTATTAGAGGCAATACGGCCATGAGCATCAAGCATTGGCGGTTCATGTTCCCAGCCATTCTGGCTCATGCCGAACTGTTCACCCAGCGCAAACAGTTTCTTCATCTTGTCCTGCTCAAAGTTAAGTGGGAATTCAATCGGGTCGGCATTATCAGGGATTCTGGTCATGTTGAAGTTGGCTTTGGCATTTCTGGCTTTTACATAACACTGATAAACGGTTTTTTCGGTAAGTCCGCGCAATAATTCGCTGATTGCCTTGGTCGAAATGCTTGATACATCAGGTTTCACCGGTTTGGCGGCATCTACATCCTTCATTTGTGAATTGATAATCACATAAAGATTCTTCTTTTTTGCCGGTCGGTCAAACATGAAGCCGCGAACCAGTACCGGAGCCTTCACCCCGCCATCAACATGGGCCTGTCTTATTTCTATGCCATTGCGTGGCTTGATATAAACCGGTTTGAAAAATCCGGGAACAGTGGCTGATGCCCGAATGATTTTTTGTGAGCGCAATACCTTGTTATGTCTGTTGGAAGCAGCCAGCCTGCCAATGTCCCAGATAACCAGCTTGCCGGCATCAAGATTGGTAGTAGCGATAAACAGCCGTCTGCCCTTGCGATATTCCTCTGCCACCTTGTCCAGCAATTTGGCATTTACAATTTTGGTTATCTGGTTCTTGAACGGGGTGTAATCGTAAAAACTGTCAGAGAAGAAACCTGCAATCTGACCTTTTTTCTTGTAAATGGTCTGATTGGTCTGGTGGGTGTAAAGCTCTTTGAGCTGTTCATCATATTCAGGCCCGGCAAAAGCCAGTATCGCTATCAGTGCCCCGGTTGATACTCCCGTGACCACATCAAATTCAGGTCGTTTGCCGCTTTTGGTCCAGCCATAGATGATTCCGGCACCATAAGCTCCGTTGGAGCCACCACCGGAAATGGCAAGAATATCCAGATTTTTCGCATCTGTCTCATTCTGTTCGCTAACCGCCAGCGGCTGGAATTGCTCATCAGTCAAGGTGACAGCATGCACAGGAACCAGTGTTCTTAAGGCAACATTCTCAATTGGTCTGGAAGACGCACACCCACTGATACTTATCAATAACAGGCCAAGCAGCCATAAATATGATTTTTTCATTTTTCTGAACGTCTCACCCGTAGCCTTCAAACCTTGGCGTATAAAAGCCAAACTATGGCGTCAGGTCAAGTAAAGACTTGAGATTTTGTCAACATATCTGTTCCATCTTGACCCTATGCCTGCTAACAACTACATGATTTAGAATAATTCTAAAGATCGTACAGGAATCATGAAGCAATTTTCAGAACTTACAGAACAGCAGATATTGGCGCTTGCAATTTCAAGCGAAGATGATGATGCAAGAATCTATACCGGCTTTGCCAATCAACTGCATGACAACTATCCCTCCTCAGCCCATGTGTTTATTGATATGGCTGAAGAAGAACATGAACACAGACGTTTGCTTATGTCGCTTTATCAGGAAAAATTTGGCGATTATATTCCCCTGATTCGCCGCTCTGATGTTGCCGGATTTGTCAAATTGCCTCCAGTGTGGTCGATCAGTAATATGAGCCTTGATGCGATGCGCAAGCGGGCCGAAATGATGGAGCTGGAAAATTACCGGTTTTACAAACACTCAGCCGAGCGCTCTAAAGACCCGGATATAAAAAAGCTGTTGAGCGAATTGGCCGATGCCGAAAAACAGCATGAATCGATTGCCGCAAAACTTGGGGACAAGCATTTGCATGCCGATGCCAAGCTGGATGAGATGGATACCAGAAAGCGCCTGTTTCTGATGCAGGTGATACAGCCCGGCCTGCTTGGGTTGATGGACGGTTCGGTTTCAACTCTTGCACCACTGTTTGCCGCTGCTTTTGCCACAGCAAACACCTGGGAAACCTTCCTGGTCGGGGCTGCTGCCTCAATCGGTGCCGGTATTTCCATGGGATTTGCCGAGGCTTTGTCAGATGATGGTGAACTGACCGGGCGCGGTGCCCCGATAGTGCGCGGATTTGCTGCCGGCATCATGACCACTATTGGTGGCCTTGGCCATACTTTGCCCTATCTGATAAGTGATTTCTGGACAGCAACCATGCTGGCGGTTTTCATTGTGTTCGTTGAATTGTGGGTCATTTCGTGGATCCGTTACAAATATATGGATACCCCGTTCCTGCGGGCCGCTTTCCAGATAGCAGTTGGTGGATTTATCGTTTTTCTTGCCGGTATAATAATAGGTAATGCCTGAATATTGCCCTTGCTGCTGTTAAAGTGCATAGTAATTGCTGCATACTGAAAGGTGGTGGCGCAATTGCAGGTCAAAATCAGAAAAACCCAGATAGTCCTTGAAGAAATCTTCCATGAAGGCGGCCCGGTTGCTGCAAAACCGGTTCGCCGCGGGGCAATATTGAGTGTTATCAAAAACCCTTTTGCCGGCAGCTATCATGAGGAAATCCAGGAATTCATGACAACTCTGGAACCGCTGGGCGCTGAAATGGCTGCCCGGCTCATCGCTGCAATGGGCGCCAGTGGTGATGAAATTGAATCCTATGGCAAGGGTGCAATTGTTGGTGAAGCCGGAGAGCTTGAACACGGGGCGCTGTGGCATGTACCTGGCGGTTATGCCATGCGTGATGCTGTCACCAGCTCAAAGGCAATCGTGCCTTCTGCCAAGAAGGTTGCCGGGCCGGGCGCCAGAATTGATATCCCCTTGACCCATGCCAATGCCTCATATGTGCGCTCTCATTATGATGCAATGGAACTTGGCATACCAGATGCTCCCCGTTCGGATGAAATTGTGCTGATACTGGCAATGAGCATAGGGGGCAGGGTACATTCCCGTGTGGGAGGTCTTGGGGTTGAAGATGTCAAGGGTGAAGATGGCCTGCGATAGAAAGTCTGTCTCATGAGCGATTATCTTCTTGCTGAACAGGTTGGCTTCCTGTTGCGCCGCGCCAATCAGCGCCATACGGCTATTTTTTCCGAACACATGCCAGGTAACCTGACCCCGACCCAGTTTGCCGCCCTTGCCCGTTTGCTGGAGGCGGGCGAAATTTCCCAAAATGAACTTGGTCGGCAAACAGCGATGGATGTTGCAACCATCAAGGGCGTTGCCGATCGCCTTCGCCGCCGCAATTTGCTGTCATCGCGCCGCGATCCATCTGACCAGAGGCGGATATTGTTGCGTCTGACAGACAAGGGACGCGATCAGGTGCAAATCGCAATAAAGTCGGCACGGGAAATAACCCTGAAGACTCTTGCCCCATTAACGCAAAAAGAAAGAGATGATCTGTTGCCCCTGCTAGAGAAACTGGGATAGACTCATCATTGATGCCGTTAGGAAGGATTTGCAAATGTTGAGTAATGGTCCACCAAAACTGTTACCGAAAAAAGTGCGGCAAATGACCTATGCCAGCGCCAAGACCCCCAGCGCCACCCAGGGCCTGCGGCTGCAAACCCTGATCAGACTGCGCTGGCTGGCTATAATCGGTCAGGCAACCACTATTTTAGTGGTTTATTTTCTGTTTGAGTTTCCGTTTCCGTTTCTTGCCTCAATGTCGCTGATCATACTTTCAGTATGGCTGAATATAATCTTGACCGTGCGCTGGCCTTCCAGCCTGCGTCTGCCGGGCAATTACGCCACTTTACTGCTTGCCTATGACGTATTGCAGCTTGCCGCATTGCTGTTTTTGACCGGTGGTCTGAGCAATCCGTTTTCATTTCTGTTTCTGGTACCGGTTACGGTTTCCGCTGCCAGTCTTTCATTCCAGCGCACCATATTGCTGGTCATATTTGTATTGTGCATAACCAGCTTCCTTTCAGTATTTCACTACCCGCTTCCATGGCAGGCAGGTCAGCTCATGACCTTGCCCAATTTGTATATAGCAGGTATCTGGAGCGCCATTTCCTGTGGCATGACATTCTCCATTCTTTACACATACAGAGTATCAGCCGAGGCTCGCAATATGTCAGATGCGCTGGCTGCAACTGAATATGTTCTGGCCCAGGAACAGCGTTTGTCAGAACTGGATGGGCTGGCTGCTGCTGCCGCTCACGAGCTTGGCACTCCCCTTGCAACCATTGCCCTTGTTGCCAAGGAGCTGCAACATGACCTGCCCAATGCTGCAGATTACAGTGAAGACCTTGAACTGCTAAGCTCCCAGACTGCCCGCTGCCGGGAAATTCTGGCAACTCTGGCCAATCGTGATGCCCAGCTTGATGATGCAATGACCAAGGTCAGGCTTAGTGTGTTGCTGGGTGAAATCATCGAGCCACGCAGTCAGCTCAACAAAACAATCGAACTTCGCACCAAACCAGTCGGGGATGAACAGCCCGAACCAATAGTATCCCGCAATCCAGGTGTGCGCTATGGTATTGCAAACCTTCTGGATAATGCTCTTGATTATGCAAAGAAGCGCATTCTGGTGGAAATGGAATGGGGAGATGAGGAAGTCATCGTTACTATTTCTGATGATGGCCCCGGCTTTTCAGAAGATATCATAGACAAGCTTGGCGAACCATATGTGACCAGCCGCAAGGGCTATAGTGCTGCCCAGCTTGCCGGTGAACCGGTTGACGGCCATCCGGGCATGGGACTTGGCTTCTTCATTGCCAAGACCCTGCTGACCAGATCAGGTGCCACCGTGGCGCTGGCAAATCTGGCTGCGCCTGAAACCGGAGCGGTGATCAGGATTGCCTGGCCGAGTGAAAAAATTCAGCAAAAAGACCATGACTGGACATTTTGAAATCTGTCAGCTACAAATTCAATTTCTCTAATAAGCAAATATTGTATATTTTTCTTATCCATATAATATTAGTGTTTATTGGAACTGGTCCGTACAGCACACTGAAATTGAGAAATCTGATATGAACGAACAAGTTGCAGCCCTTGAAGATAAAACCCTGTTACTGGTTGATGATGACCGGCCATTCCTCAATCGTCTGGGTCGGGCGATGGAATCCAGAGGCTTTGAGGTCACAACCTGTGAAACCATAACAGAAGGTCTGGCTTCGGTCCGCAAATCTCCCCCGGCCTTTGCTGTAGTGGATATGCGGCTTGATGATGGTAATGGTCTGGATGTGGTTGAAGAGCTTGAAAGGGTCAGACCCGATGCCAGAGCCATTGTGCTCACTGGCTATGGCAATCTGGCAACTGCTGTTACCGCCATGAAGCTTGGCGCATTTGACTATCTGGCCAAGCCGGCAGATGCTGATGCGGTGTTTGCAGCGCTTCTGGCTGATCCTGATGAACGCAATGCCCTGCCGGAAAACCCCATGTCAGCCGACCGGGTACGCTGGGAACATATTCAGCGGGTTTATGAATTGTGCAATCGCAATGTTTCAGAAACCGCACGCCGCCTCAACATGCACCGTCGAACCTTGCAGCGGATTTTGGCCAAGCGCGCTCCTCATTAAAGCTTAATTGTTGCTTGCAGGATCATAAATTGCTTGCAGCCGCCCCATGGCTGTTCTCGCTACCAGCAGTGTCATAGCCTTGCGTCTGGCTGCTGCCAGCTTTTCTGCTTTAGCCATTCGCAAAATTTCAGCCCCATAGGCATCAGCCACAATCAGTCCGGCCTCTGGCGGGAATATTTCATCGGCCAGTTCAATCGGTTTGGCAAAGAACAACCGGTCACAAAAGGCACGATATTCCGGCCATTTATTATCAGCCCTGAAATCTGCCAGTGACGATTTAATCTCGATAATCCAGATTTCACCTTTGGCTGAAACAGATAATACATCTGCTCGTCTGCCAGTGGGCAATACCAGCTCGGTTAGCGTTGTGTGCCCTGCCTGACGCAACATGCGGCACAGACCGCGTTGTATCGCTGCTGCAGTTTCAGACTGGCGACCATCATGAATTATGACCTGATCATTGATGTTGTTACTGCTCATTTCATTGACGTTACGTTGTTCGCTATGCTAGAATCAACCACTTATATGGCGTTTTTTATGATCGGCACCATCCCATGAAAATTTATCAGACAATAATGATGTCTATGGCCTTGTTAATGCTGACATCGGTATCTTCCCATGCCCTTGATCCGGGCAAAGTGGCAAAAGCTGCCGGCGCGCCCAAGCCAGCCATACCTGCCTCGATCAAACAGGAAGATTCGCCCATAGGAAAAGTGGTTGGCATCAGGGGTGCGCCAACTGTAACAGGACCAAAGGGCACGCGAACTCTTAAAATGAATTCAAAAGTCTTCAAGGGTGACAGGATCAAGACCGGGTACACCGAAGAGGTGCAGTTATTGTTTGTTGACGATACCAGGCTTGCGGTGTCAACACGATCAAAAATAACTCTGGATGAGTATGTTTTTTCCGATGACAACAAGGCTGAAGAATTTGTTTTGAAAGTCGCAAAAGGCAGTTTCCGGTTTCTGTCCGGCAAAAGTCGCAAGGATGCTTACAAGATCAATACAAGGGCCGCCACTATCGGTATCAGAGGCACTGCCTTTGATTTTGCCACCCGCAGCGGTACTACGGTAATTCACTATTCAGGTGTGGTGCATATATGCGCATCAGCCGGCAATTGTCTGGATATCAGTCATAAATTTGAAGTGGCCCAGACGCGTGGTTCAAGACCAATTCATCGTGGCAGCGCCAGCCAGCTTCCCTTGAATCTTCTGCGATTTTCATTCCCCTATGCTCTAAATGAGAGCAGGTTGCCAGGTGGTTTCAGGGTAGGTTCACGCGATTGTTGCAACAAGCAAAGAAATGGCGGAATAATCAAAACTGATGAGGGAGACAGGCCAGGTAATTCAGGTAATTCTTCGCATTCTTCATCTTATGGCGGTGGCACCACACCCTATTGAGGCTTTGCAGGGCTTACCAGAGCAATATATGCCGGATAAATATGCTGAAGTTAAAAGAAAACCTTTTACAGACAGGCATTTCTGCTAAATTTACCTGATGAGTGACTCGCGCTGGACAAGTTTTGCCTTTGGTATTTTGATCATTGCTGCTCTGGTATTTCTCCGGGTTGGTGACGGATTTGCGGTGCAGACTGTCCGCAATATGGTTTTTGACCAGTTTCAGCGCCTGTCACCGCGCCCCAATACACCCCAGCCTGTCAGAATTATTGATATTGATGAAGCTTCACTTGCAGCAATTGGCCAGTTTCCATGGCCACGCAGCGAAATGGCAAGGCTGGTTGATAATCTCAATGAACTGGGTGCCGGTGCCATTGTTTTTGATATGGTGTTTCCCGAACCTGATCGCCTGTCGCCCAAAACCATTTTGAATCGCAAGGACATGAAAAACTGGGTCGACAGTAATATGTCGCGGCCAGGAGAGCGGAATTTCCCTGATAATGATGAAATTTTCGCCAAATCCATTGCCAATGCGCCAGTGGTAGTCGGCTTTTCCATTGCCGATAATACCGGAAAGAAACGACCATCGGTAAAATGGGGCAAGGTGGTGCGTGGCATGGATATATTATCAGCGCTGCCGCATTTTGAAGATGTGACTTCCAATATTGATATTATTGAAAAGGCAGCCAGCGGCATAGGCTCGATAAATGTAACCCCCAGACGCAATGATGATATTATCCGCAAGGTCCCGCTATTATGGACAAAGGATGGTGAGGTTTTCCCCAGCCTTGATATGGAAGCGCTAAGAGTGGCGCAGGGCCAGAGCACCTATATTATCCAGGGCGCTGCCCATGAACCGGGAATAGTCCAGGGTGTAAGGATCGGGGCATTTGATATAGATACCACCTGGAATGGTGAATTTTGGCTGCATTATCGCAAAGATATACCCGAAACCTATGTCCCCGCCTACAAGGTGCTCAATCTGGAAAACAAGGATATTGACCGATTAAAAGATCTGATTGAAGGCCATATTGTGTTTGTTGGCACATCGGCCGTTGGCCTGCATGATATAAGAACCAGCCCTTTGGGCGAACAGATACCTGGCGTTTCATTGCACGCCCAGATAGTTGAGCAAATATTGAGTGGGGTAAGGCTTTGGCGTCCCGATTATATTGAAGGGGTGGAAATTGCCCTTGTTGTGGTTCTGGGAATATTGATCATAATTGCCACCTCATGGTTTTCTCCCATTACCTCCCTGTCGCTGGGCGGTATCACTACCTTGATAATAATCACCGGGGCCTGGATAGCTTTTTCACGCTATGGCTTGCTGGTTGATCCGGCCTATGCGGTTTTTGCCGGGCTGATTACCCATTTTGCCATGACCGCCTATCATTATCTGATCACCGACAGGCAGGCCAGATTTGTCCGAGGTGCCTTTGCCAAATTCGTATCACCCGAAGTACTTGAAGAAATCAGCAGTGACCCTGAAGGACTTGAGCTTGGCGGCAATACCCGGCAATTGACCATAATGTTTGTCGATATTCGCAATTTTACCCCCTTGAGTGAAGGGCTAAGTCCTGGGGATCTGGTAAAATTTCTTAACCGTCTGCTGGATGAATTGAGCACCTGTATTGTTGAAGAAAAAGGCACCATTGATAAATATATAGGTGATTCGATCATGGCTTTCTGGAATGCTCCGGTCAGGATTGAAGACCATCAGGCATGTGCCTGCCGGGCAGCTTTAAGAATGCGCGAAACCTTGAAACGCCTGAATGAAACTGATGCGTTTAATTTCAAGCGCGATGGCTATCCCTTTGCTGAAATTGCCATTGGCACAGGCATCAATACGGGCCCGGCCTGCGTTGGCAATCTTGGTTCAAAGGACCGGTTTGATTATTCTGTTATCGGTGATGCGGTGAATGTGGCGGCAAGGATGGAAAGCGCCTGCAAGGAAGTTGGCTATGATATTGTTATTGCAGGCTCAACCGCTGAGGGGATCAAGAACTTTGCCAGTCTGGATGCAGGCAAGGTAAGCCTGAAAGGCAAGTCCGAAGACCAGCAGGCCTATGTGCTGGTGGGTGATGAAACCATGGCGCAAACTGATGAGTTTTCAGCACTGCGCAAATGCCATGATTCGTTGCTTGCCGGAGATGATATTGCGGGCGATAATTGCGAAAAACTGGCCAGAAAAGTCGATGCCGGGCTCATCAGCTTCCTTCACAAAATGTGTGATAATGGTTTTCATTAAAACTTGCATCTGGAAAAAAAGCTGTTAGCACCTACATTATATCCAGCTTTCATAAACAGGAATGTGATTTTGACGACTGAAGAATTGGAAAACAGGCTGCGAGAAGCAAAATTACGCCCCACCCGCCAGCGTATTGCACTGGCGCAGTTGCTATTTGACAAGGATAAAAGCCACGTCACGGCTGAAGAACTGCACAAAAAGGCGATCAGTGCCAAGCTGGATATATCGCTGGCAACTGTCTATAATACGTTAAACCAGTTTACTGATGCCGGGTTGCTGCGTGAAGTTGCCTGTGAGGGTAACACCTCATATTATGACACCAATATAAACGACCATCATCATTTCTATATCAAGAATAATGGCGACAATGAGCTGGTTGATATTCCAGCTGGCAATATTCAGGTTAAGGGCCTTGAATCTATTCCTCCCGGCAAAAAAATCGATCGCATAGATGTGATCGTGCAACTGGTGGATATATAGAAAGATTTGTGCTCACATATACGCTCCTGTCAGGCATGAAACATATTTGCCGGAGCCATCAATATGAGCCGACTTGATTTTTTCATAGACCGCTTACTGTCACAGCGTGCCTGTCTGGACTATGCCATTGCCAGAACCGATAGCCTGCCTGGGCCAATATTTGAACTGGGACTGGGCAATGGCCGAACCTATGATCATTTGCGCGAAAAGGTCGGCAGGCGCCAGATTTTCGTGTTTGAACGTCAGGTTGCCTCCAATCCTGCTTCTACCCCGACCGATGAAGAACTGATACTTGGCGACATGCGCCAGACATTACCTGAGGCCCTTGCAAACTTTGGTGCCACAGCTTCGTTGATTCACGGTGATTTTGGTGGCCATAATCTGGAAAAAAACGACAAATTCGCTCAAGAGATATCCCCGGCAATCGAACCGCTACTGGCAAAGGGCGCAATAATGGTTTCCAGCGATCGCATGTATTTTGACAAACTGAAAGAAATGGCATTGCCCGAGGGTGCGCTAAAGGGGCGCTGCTTCATCTATTCTCATGATGGTCAGCCATAGCATATGCCGAGCAGAACAGCTCAATACCGGTAAGCGCGTGTCGCGTTAAGTTGAATTCACTTTGCTGATATGAACGGCCTTGCTTTGCAAGACCTGCCTCATATCTGCAAGTGAATACTTGAATCCATTCAAACGCGACATGCGCTAGCGTAATTATTCCACATCCAGCGGTTCGCTGCCAGTTGGTTTGCCATTGGCATCAAGCGTGATTTTCTCAACTCTGGCTTCGGCCTGCTTCAGCAGCTTTTCGCAATGGCTTTTCAGCTTTTCGCCACGCTCATAGGTCTTGATCGAATTCTCGAGATCAACCTTGCCGGCCTCCATGGTTTCAACGATTGCTTCCAGTTCAGCCAAGGCGGCCTCAAAGCTCATTTTTTCAATATCTGTTTCGGCCATAATCATAAATCCTGATAATTTGGAACATCACCTTCGCCGGTGCCACGCATCAATGCTTGTAGATGCACACCGGTAGATGATGCAAGCCCTGCCAGATCATATCCACCTTCCAGCATCGAAATAACCCGGTTATCAGCATGCCGGTCGGCTATTTCCATAAGTTTCAGCGTAACCCAGGCAAAATCCTCTTCTTTCAGCTCAAGCGAACCAAGCGGATCATTCTGATGGGCATCAAACCCGGCAGAAATCAGCAAAATATCTGGTTCAAACGCATCAAGCGCCGGTAATATGCGTGCTTCATAGGCTTCACGGAACTGCTCGGACCCATCGCCTGCCCGCAACGGGGCATTGAAAATATTGCCCTCACCGGTTTCGTTCAGACCGCCAGAACCGGGAAAGAGCGGCATCTGGTGGCTGGAGCCATAAAACATGTCAGGATCTGACCAGAATATATTCTGGGTGCCATTGCCGTGATGAACATCAAAATCCACCACCGCCACCCGGTCGGCCCCATAGACATCACGGGCATAATTGGCCGCAATTGCCACTGAATTGAACAGACAAAACCCCATGGCCCGATTTGCCTCTGCATGATGCCCGGGCGGGCGCACTGAACAAAACGCATTGTCAAATTCGCGCAACAACACCGCATCCACAGCCCGGGTAGCCGCGCCAACCGCAATCATTGCTGCATCAAGAGAATAGGCATTCATATAGGTATCAGCATCGACCTGCTCAATTAGATCTTCCGGGTGAAAACTCTCAATGAATTCCAGATGTTCCTGGGGATGCGCCCGCAACACATCTTCGCGTCGGCCCATGGGGGCCTCCTCGCGCACCAGATCGGCAAAATAGGGATGATCCAGCATCTGCTTGATCGCCAGCAGACGCTCTGGCCGCTCCGGGTGACCTTCCAGGCCTTGATGTTGCAGACAGACGGGATGGGAAAGATTGAGTGTAAGCATTTACATAGCCAGTGGATCGTTGTCTTTGTCAATAATTGCGGCTGAACCATGCTTGACGATATTGCACAGCCCGGCAGCCTTTGGCAGGTGATTGGCGGCAAAATACGCTAAAATCTTTTTGCGTGCGCCAATATCGGCCCTGTCAGAACCATTTATTACCCCTTTGGCAAGTGCTGCTGTTGCAGCCACCAGCGCAAAGGCCCGCAGATAATTTGTGGTAGATGCAATAGCCCTTGCATCATGCTCGCCGCGCCGTTGCAGCAGCCATTCAGTTGTATCATTCAACTCGTCAATTGCCGGTGCCAGCCGGGCGGCAACATCAGGCATGATATTGGCAATCTGCTTGCAGATTTTTGCCTGTTCTTTTGCCCACGCCTTGTAAACCCCGCCTTTGCCCATTGGTAGCTTGCGCATCACCAGATCAAGTGCCTGAATGCCATTGGTGCCTTCATAGATCGGGGTAATGCGTACATCGCGCAAATGCTGGGCAGCCCCGGTTTCTTCAATAAAGCCCATGCCGCCATGCACCTGTATGCCGGTTGATGCCACTTCCACCCCGATATCAGTGCCAAATGCCTTGACCACCGGCGTCAATAGCGCTGCCAGTGCCTTGTTGCTGCGTTTTTCGCCCTCATCAGTTGAATATTTCTCCAGATCAAGCGCTGCCGCACATTGATAGCAAAGTGCCCGCGCCGCTGCGATCTTGGCCTTCATGTCAAGCAGCATCCGGCGCACATCCGGGTGGTTGATAATAGTTACGTTCTTGCCATTGATCTGGCCCTGTTTGCGCTCAAAAGCATATGCCAGCGCCTGCTGAAAAGCCCGTTCGGCCACCGCAACCCCCTGCATGCCGACATGCAACCGCGCATCATTCATCATGGTGAACATGCACGAAAGCCCGCGATGTTCACCGCCAACCAGATATCCGGTTGCCCCGCCATCATCTCCAAACTGCATGGTGGCAGTGGGTGAACCGTGAATGCCCAGCTTGTGTTCAATGCCGACACATTTGACATCATTGCGCCTGCCCGGTGAGCCATCTTCATTCAGCAGGAATTTTGGCACCACAAACAGCGAACTTGGCACCATTGATTTCATCATCCCTTCACCGCGTGGTGCATCGGGCAGACAGGCCAGAACCAGATGCACAATATTGTCTGTCAGATCATGCTCGCCATAGGTTATGAAAATTTTGGTGCCGGTAATTTTATAGGTGCCATCACCAGCCGGTTCGGCTCTGGTTTTAAGCGCTCCCAGATCAGACCCGGCCTGTGGTTCGGTAAGGCACATGGTGCCGGTCCATTCACCCGATACCATCTTGTGCAGGAATTTCTGCTTTAACTCATCTGTGCCGTGCGATTTAAGCGCATTCACCGCCCCTTGAGTCAATAAAGGCCCAAGGCCAAAGGCCATGGTGGCGCTGTTCCACAATTCCTGGGCTGCAAGTGAGATCTGCATTGGCAGGTTCTGGCCACCAAAATCTTGCGGACAGGGCAGGGAAGGCCAGCCACCTTCAACCCACTGATCATATGCCTGTTTCCAGCCCGGCGGAGTGGTGACAGCATTTTTTTCAGGATCAAATTTGCATCCAGTTTCATCACCGGTGCGATTGAGCGGGGCAATGACTTCTTGCGAAAACCGTCCCGCTTCATTCAATATGGCATCTACCAGATCATCAGATATATCCTGAAACAGTCCGCGTTCGATCATTTCCCTTAGACCTGAAATCTCATTGATCGTATATTTGAGGTCTTCAACTTGTGGCGTGAACATGATATCAGGCTTTCCCTTCTTGCTTTTATAATAGATTTAGGGCTTTGTCGCCCAAATGAAAAGAACCAAAGACATATTGATTGCAGCATCGGCACTGAAAGCGGGAAAACTCGTCGCCTTTGCCACTGAAACCGTTTACGGGCTGGGTGCTGATGCCATGAATGACAAGGCGGTAGCCGCAATTTTTGCAGCCAAGGGCCGCCCGCATTTCAATCCGCTTATCTCACATGTGGCAGATATTGGTGGCGCAATGGCAATAGGTGAATTCTCAAATATGGCGCTCAAACTGGCAAAAGCATTCTGGCCGGGACCTTTGACAATGGTTGTGCCGAAAAAAGCAGACTGCAAAATCTCGCTTCTGGCATCAGCCGGGCTTGAAACCATAGCCATCAGGATACCGGCGCATAAAATGGCCCATGCCATGCTTGAACAATTTGCCGGGCCGGTCGTTGCCCCCAGCGCCAATTCATCCGGCTTCATCTCCCCCACCAGCCCTGAACATGTGAAAGCTGATCTGGGTGAAAAAATTGATGTGCTGCTGGATGGCGGTGAATGCTCTCTAGGGCTTGAATCGACCATCATTTCCTGTGTGGATGATCAACCGGTCCTGCTAAGACATGGCGGCATAACTCGCCAGCAAATCGAAACACTGCTTGATATTCACCTCCCCACCCAAACCACCGCCGGTGACAAACCATCAGCCCCCGGCCAGCTAACCAGCCACTACGCCCCGCGCCTGCCATTGCGAATGAATGCGACAAAGGCAGGCAAAGGCGAAGTGCTGTTGGGCTTTGGCGACATGCCCGACCCAAATCTCTCTCCTTCCGGCGATCTGACCGAAGCTGCCGCCAACCTGTTCAAAATGCTGCACCAACTGGATAAAACAACCGCCACCGCCATTGCTGTTGCCCCCATCCCCACAACCGGCCTCGGCGAAGCCATAAACGACCGCCTCCACCGCGCAGCTGCCAACCGCGACTAGTTCCAATGCCCAAAGCAAACATGCAAGAAGGCAATGGGCGTGATCAACAACGGGCTTGACCATATTCTCCAATCCTATAG
>JALXCV010000124.1 GCA_026990765.1 Hyphomicrobiales bacterium
AACACCGGCTGAAAAACTGCGCCTGATGCTGCAACAGGACAAATGCCATCCAATGCCGTGCTGCTGGGACGGATTGTCTGCCAGGGTGATTGAAGATGCCGGGTTTGACTTTACCTTCATGTCCGGGTTTGCCGTATCTGCCGGGCGGGCCGGACTGCCCGATACCGGATTGCTGTCATTTGGGGAAATGCTGGATCAGGGACGCAATATCTGCTCTGCAACCAGCATCCCGGTAATTGGTGATGGCGATACTGGTTATGGCAATGCGATGAATATACGCCGTACAGTGGAAATGTATGCAAGGGCCGGTTTTGCCGCCATCATGATTGAAGACCAGATCCACCCCAAACGCTGCGGTCACACCAAAGGCAGGCAGGTTGTTGATCGCAATGAAGCAATCAGCCGGATAAAAGCCGGGGTGGATGCCCGCAATGAAGGTGCTGACATTTTAATTCTGGCACGGACCGATGCGCTTGGTGTTATGGGAATTGATGAAGCCTTGTGGCGGGCCGAGGCTTTCAGCCGGGCCGGTGCTGATATTTTATTTGTTGAGGCCCCGGGCAGCATTGAGGAGCTGGCGATAATACCTGAAAAAATACCAGGCATTCATATGGCGAATATGCTGGAAGGTGGAACCACCCCGATACTGCCACCTGGTGAATTGCACAAGCTTGGCTATAATATTGTAGCCTATCCCCTCACCTTGTTATCGGCATCCATCAAGGCCATGCGATCTGCACTTGAAGGATTGCAGGCCGGCAAAGACCTGACTGGAGAATTGCTGGATTTTGCAGATCTGCGCAAGGCAGTTGGTTTTGATGATTATTATGAAATGGAACAGCGCTATGCCCTTGCCGACAGGCAAGACCATAAAGACTGACAAATCAGAACGGCATGAAGTTGTTCATGAAATTCATTGGCCTTGAAACTGAACGCATGTCACGACCCATGCGGTTCATGTCACCTCCAAGCCGATAGACTGACCGGTTCATATTGCTCAGTTCCTTGTTCATGGCCTGCATATTCATGTCCATGGTCTTCATATATTTGACCGAATCCATCAATTTGGTCATTTTCTGGGTGTTTTTTGACATGGAATTGGTGCTCATGGCCATTTGCGCAGTGTCATTGGCCATGGCTTCAACCCGGTTTGTCATTTTGTGAATATCAAAAGACAGGCGTTGCATGTCGGTTGCCAGTTCGCCCAGATTATTGGTGATTTCAGGATCATTGAAGCGAGCAATCATTACCCGCATATCTCTGGTCAGATTATATATGATATAAAACCCGTAAGCCATGAACAGGACCAGAATGATCATTCCGGGATACATTATCCGTTCCCAGCGTTTGGCACTTTTTTCGAAAGTATCAAAGAATCTTTCTGCTGATTCCAAAGGAATGGTCACGGGTGCTGGTGCTGCTGGTGCAACTTTGGAATTCTTGTCCATCCTTTTTCCTCCAGATAAGCCTTGAGCAAATATTCCAGACTGCCTTCCAGTAACGGAATGGCAGTCCCCTGCCCTGACTTTTATTATTTTTTCCTATCTCTATCACAATATTTGACATTGTGAAAGTGGAATATGTCAATCATTGTTGCATTGCAGCTTGCAGTTCCTTTGCCTTTTGGGGTGCAAGTTTGACCAGAATAGCTGCCATGTCCCTGGCTCGATCATAGTTTTTGGCGGCAATGAACAGCTCACCGGCCTTGAAATACATGTCTGCGGCTTTCAGCGGTTCACCATCTCTATAATAGACATTGCCAAGTTCACCAACCAGATCAGCATTATCAGGATAGGCCTCAATCAGCTTTTCATAGGCTGCCTGTGTATCCTTGCTGCCCTGCCAGAACAGGTTTCTGGCTTCGCGCCATCCAGTTTCCAGATCGGGCTTGTCAGAAATATCAGGGGCTGGTGGTGCAGGTGGATTATCATTTGATGCTGCTGATTTTACCGGTGCTGCCAAAGGCAGGGTTTCAGGCTTTTCAGTTGCATCAGCCCTGGTATCTGTTGTTGTTGCAGTTTTTTCAGGTTCTGCCGTTTGTCCTGTTTCAGGCTTGGTCAGGGCAATTGGCGGCACTTTGTAATTATCGCCATATTTCCCCAAAACATCATGTCGGCAGATATTTGCTCCGATATAGGCTTTGATGTCGCTCTGGTGAAAATATACGGCAAAGGCGGCAACTGCCATAATCGCAATGAAGAAATGAGACATTAAAGCAGAAAAAAATCCGCGCTTTTTTCGTGGTTTCTGGTTGGAATCACTCATCGAACTGACAACTTTACAAAATTATTGATCAAAGAAACGGTATTTCAGGAAAGCGCCGGGAACATAAATTCCCGACTCTTTCCCAAAAATATCCCGGTCATTTTATTTGGCTTTTGGTGCAGGAGCCGGTGCCGGTGCCGGTGCATAGCCATAAGGTGCTGCTGGTGCGCCATAGCCGTAAGGTGCAGCCGGTGCACCGTAACCATAAGGTGCGCCATAGCCATAGGGTGCGCCATAGCCATAGGGTGCGCCATAACCATAAGGTGCGCCGTAACCATTGTAACCATTATAGCCATTATAACCGTTATAGCCATTGCCATAACCATTGCCGCGGCCTGAGAATCCCATTGAGAAACTGCCATTACCGCTGCCATTGCCGTTGCCCCAGCCATTACCCCAGCCATTATTGCCGTTGTTCCAGCCATTATTGCCCCAGCCATTGTTAAATGGACCCCAGCCATTGTTCCAGAAGGCTGAAGCGCCTGTGGTCATGGCTGCTGCTGATACTGCAAGAGTACCGGCGATCAGGGCAGATTTTACTATTTTGTGCATTATCGTCTCTCCGTTAAACTCCCTCCTTTTGCAATATGCCGGGAAGAAAGGTTATCCCGTCTTGCTTGATGCCGTTTTGATGCGTGCATCAAATTCTCAAAACCCAAATCACCATGGCGGCGGTGCCACCAGGCCGGGAAGCCCAAAACCTCCCGGTAAGCCGTAATAGGGTGATCCATAAAGTCCGGGCATGCCATAAGGATTGGCATATCCATAAGGCGATGTCGGCCATTGCGGCACAGTCCCATACATGCCCGGTGTTGCCGGATTTTGCGTGCGTGGCACTGTTTGTGGCTTTTTCAACTCGGTTGCCGAATTCTTGCCTGAAAGCGGCGGGTATTCTCCAAACTGGCCCGGTTGTCTGAACATCGGGTAAGCAGGTGCTTGCGGTTTTGCAGCCTTTGGCTCAACCGGTGCCGGTGGCGGTGAATAGCCAGGCGGCAGCGGGGCAATTGCCTGTGGTACATAGCCGGTAGATCCGCCAAAGCCGAAACCCATGGTAAATCCGCCACCCATATTGAACCCGCCTCCTGAAGGGTTTTGCGGTTGCACCGGCAGCGCCCACGGATTTGTGCTTTCGGCAAATGCCGGGCTTGCCAGCAACATGCCGGCAATCCACAAGACAGGAGCTATTTTTTTACGCACAAACAAACTACTTACTCAACTTAAAAGGTTTTACAAAGCTTTCAGATTATCGCCGCCACTGATAGCCATACGGAGCATATGGACGCGAGGCTCCCCAATATGGTTGACGCCATTGCGGATAATAGGGACGCGGGGCCATGGCACCATATGGCGGCCTTGGTGCCGGAGCAGTTGCGCGTGGAACACCCGGAGCTGCCGCTGCCGGAGCGCCTGCCGCTGCAGCGGCCTGTTTGCGATCGGCTTCCATCTGCTTTCTGGCCGCTTCCATCTGCTTTTGGGCTTCTGCCTGCTGGGCCTGCCAGCGGGCTTTCATTTTGGCTTCTTGCTGGCGCCATTCCTCGCGCAGTCTGGCTTCAGCCTTGCGCATTTCTTCAGCCTGCTTTTGCTGCTCTTTGGTCATTTTTTGCCACTGTTTTCGTAATTCAGCATCAGCTCTGGACATTTCAGCCTGCTGGGCCTGCCATTGTTTTTTCAACTCGGCATCAGCTTTTTTGGCCTGCTCCTGCTGGGCGCGCCATTGAGCCTGCATTTCATCATAGGCCTTTTGCATTTCAGCCTGTTGAGCCTGCCACTGTTTTTTGGTTTCAGCGTCAGCTTTGGCCATTTCCTGGCGATGCAGTTCCCAGGCCTTGCGGATTTGATCCTGAGCCTTTTGCATTTCAGCATTTTGCTTTTGCCACTGGGCCTGCATCTGTGATGAGCGGGCATGCCACTGTTTTTGCATTTCGGCCTGATGGGCCACCCAGGCTTTGCGCATTTCTTCATCACGCTGCTTCATCTGGGCGGCAATTGCAGCTTGCTGTTCAGCCCATGCCTTGCGCAACTGTTCATCACGCTCGGCTGCCTGTTTGAGAATTGCAGCGCGCTCAGCTTCAATCTGTTTTTGAATCTCGGCCTGTTGTCTGGCAGGAGCAGTGCGGGCAGCTTGTATCTGGCGGCGCATTTCTTCTTGCTGTTTGGCAAAGCGTTTGGCCATTTCAGCCTGTTCCTTGCGGATTTTTTCCCAGTGCTTCTTCTGTTCAGCCTGCCAGTTATTGGTCGGCCCGGCCCATTGCGGCACAGGTGCAGGCCATTGTCCTCCCATTCCCGGGGGCGGTGGCGGCGGGGCACCTGGCAGCACCCCACGACCGCTCCATGGCTGGCTGGCCGGATATTGAGCCGGGGCATATTGGGGTTGTGTCACCTGTGGCTGGGCACCGGGCAAACCGGTTGTCCAGTTTTGCGGCGATGGTGCCTGGCCAGCTGGAAGGCCGGGAAATATTGGAGCTACAGCTGTTGCCGGGGCTGTTGCAGGCTCAGACTTTTTGGTTTCAGCCTTTTCAGGTTCCTGCAGTTTCAGACCTTCTTTTGGCGGATATTCCTTGCCGGTTTCAGCCTTTTTTGGATCTGGCCATTCATGGCTTTTTACTGCAGGAGCTTTAGCTGGAGCAGCAGGTGTTGTGCTTGCCGGTGCAACTGGTGCTGGTTGTTCAACCTTTGCCGGAGCAGTTGCATCAGGTTTATCCGAATTTGTGATCTCTGCCGGTGGCATTGTTTTCTTGGCTTCTTCTTCGGGGTCAAATCCGGCTGGTGGATATTGATTATCATTGCTTTGCGATGTAGCAGTAAACGGTCCCGGCGGCGGTGTTGGCGTGTTTGTCTGTGACCAGACTGAAGCGGGCAGAGCAACCATGGCAATCATGGCGACACTGGTAAATAATTTGGTTTTTGTGTTCATTTTACTAAATTCTCCTTGGGCGATCCTGATTGTTAAACTAGTTTTTCTGCTTCTGGCTTGAAGGTACTTTTCCTTCATCGACCCGTGCAGAAAATTCCGTCTCACCTCCTGCAGCAAGGATACGGGCCTGATCAATCCAGCTGTCACCATCATGGTCATCAATGCGAAGTGACATGCGCGCGCGCCTCTGGATTTGTTCGATATCATCTGCTTTCCAGCCGGCAATCTGCTCATATGCAGTAACACCAAGCCGGTTGAGTTCCTTTTCAACTTTCGGGCCGATACCTTTAATACGTTTCAGGTCGTGCGCCTCAGTTGCCATTGTTTTTCCAGCAATAGACTTTCTGACAGATTTTGCCTTTTTGTCCGACTTGCTGTTCTTCCTGTTTTTCTTTTTCTTATTTTTCTTTTTCTTGTCCTTGCCGGGTTTGGTTGACTTTTCGGCGGTTTCTGCTGCTGCGGTTTCAGCAGATTTCAATTGCTGTTCCAGCTCGGCCAGTTTGCGGGCGTTTTCAGCTTCGGCCTCATCACGGGCCTGCTGGGCAGCCATTGCAGCCTTGCGGGCTTTTTTCTCTGCCTTTTTCGCCTGTTTTTTAAGTTTCGCAGCAGCTGCTTTTTCAGCCTTTTTACGGGCGCGCTCTTCAGACTCAAGACGTTCGGCCTGCAGACGGGCTTCAAGCCGGGCCTGTTCCTGACTTTGCTTCAGTTGTTCTGCCCGTTCCTGTTCCTCTTGACGGGCAAGCTCTTGTTTGCGGGAGCTTTCTCGTGCAAGAAGCTTTTGTCTTTCGCGCTCTGCTGCTTTTGCCTGTTCTGCAAGCGCTACAGCCTTTGCCTTTTCTTCAGCCAGACGTTCAGCCTGTGCATGTTCTTCAAGCTCTACCTGCTGCTGGCGCTGTTTGGCTTCTTCAAGGGCGGCAGCTGCTGCAACAACCTGTCTGGCAGTTGCTTCTGAATCAGCGGTTTCAGGATCAGGCGAGTTTTCAGCGGCTCCTGATTTTGCATCTTTTATGACCTGAGCAAATTCCTGTCTGGCCTGATCAGGTTTTGAAATTTTACCCTTTGGCGCAAATTTATGCCAGGTAACATAGGGGGTTTTGCGTGCAACTTCTTTGGCTTTGCCAAGTGCTGGCACGGCTGAACCAAAAATTGCTGAAATCCAGTTAAAAGCAAATATCGGAATAATCTTCAAGATGGTATTCAGCTTTGCCAGAAGCCCGTCAGACTTTTCTGATTTTTCAGCCCTTTTCAGCTTCATGCTACGCTTTGCCTTTGCCGGACTGGCCGGTTCTGCAATCACTTTGGCTGGTGTATTGACCACCGGTGAGGCATCAGGGTCACCCGATGATTTATAGGCGTTTGGCGATTTGTAACAGGCCAGCGGAATCACAACCAGTGTCAGGGCAGTCGATACTACCGCACCGAACAGCAGGGAAATTGCCATACCCTGAAAAATCGGATCAAGAATGATGCCAAGCGATCCGGCAATCATCGTCAACTGGGTAATAAGGATTGGCCGGGTACGGGTTCGCACAGCCTGAATAACCGCTTCGCGGTGATCCATGCCTTCAGCCACGGCCTGTTTGGAAAAATCAACCAGAAGGATCGAGTTGCGGACAATGATACCGGCAAGTGCAATCCAGCCAATCATCGAGGTTGCGGTAAACTCGGCACCCAGCAGCCAGTGACCTGGAATAATGCCGACCAGAGTTAGCGGAATTGGAGCCATGATGATACCGGGCAGGCGGAAATTGCCAAATTCCAGCACAATCAGCATGTAGATCATTACCAGCGCAGCCATGAATGCCAGCCCCATGTCACGGAAGGTTTCATAGGTAACCGTCCATTCCCCGGTCCATTCAAAATCTGATTTGAAATCACTGTCTGGCGGCCCAAGCAAATGACCGGAAAAGCCCAGGAAATTGGAGGCCATAACCACACCATCTGGGGTTTTGTAATCATCCAGTTTGGCTGAAATATTGAGCATGGCATAGACAGGTGCAGCCAGTCTGCCTGCAACTTCACCGGTAACAAATTCGACCGGGCGCAAATCCTTGTGGAAGATAACAGGATCGGCCTTGCTTTTGACAAACTTGCCCAGTTCGCCAAGCGGTACCATCTTGTTGGAGCGGGTCATGATCGGCAATTCACCAACCCGGTTCAACTGCCCACGCACATCAAGCGGTGCCTGCAGAATAATGTAGCGCGGTTCAAGTTCATGACCAATCTTTACATCACCCAGCTTGTAGCCACCCATGACCATGGCCAGTTGCTTGTTGAGACTGGCTATTGATACATTGCGATGCTCAGCCTTTTTCTTGTCAACCTCAAAGGTCCATTGATCATGCGGCTGGCGCATCAGATTATCAACATCAACCACACCTTCAGACTGTTCAAAGATTTTGGTTACGTCAGTTGCTACCTGACGACGGGTCTTGTCATCGGGGCCGTAAATTTCTGTAACAACAGTTTGCAGCACTGGGGGACCTGGTGGCATTTCAACGACCTGAATTCTGGCACCAAGCTTTTTGGCAAGCGGGGTCAGCAAGGCCCGGGTTGCAACTGCGATTTCATGACTGGAGCGTTCACGATCATGCTTGTCCAGCAATTGTATCTGTATGTCGCCCTGCCATGGCTGGCGGCGCAGATAATAATGGCGCACCAGACCATTAAAGTTAAACGGGGATGCAGTGCCTGAATAGGTCTGAACAGCGGTTACTTCATCAATGGTTAGAACCTTGTCGGTCATTTCCTGAATCAGATTGGCAGTTTGCGGCAATGAAGAACCTTCAGGCATGTTCACCACCACATTGAATTCCGGCTTGTTGTCCAAAGGCAGCATCTTGACCACAGTCAGCTGTAAATAGAACATAAGACAGGCCAGCATGAATGCTACCCACAAAACTATGCGAAACATTCTGGCCTTGCGCGGATTATCGAGCAGGGGACCCAGCAGACGACGGAAAAAACCATCCAGTCGAGCTGCCATTTTATGCTCATCATCCTGCATTTTGCGCAGTTTTGACAGGCTGGGCCTGATACGAATAGCCAGCCATGGGGTAAAGATGAAAGCGGCAAACAGCGAGAACATCATTGCCACTGAACCCAGAACCGGGATAGGTCGCATATATGGCCCCATCATGCCTGAGACGAATCCCATCGGCAAAAGTGCAGCAATGATGGTCATGGTGGCAAGGATGGTCGGATTGCCAACTTCGCGCACCGCATCAATGGTGGTTGCAGTATCGACACTTCCCTTTTGCAGCCAGCGCCTGTAGGTGTTTTCAACCACAACTGTGGCATCATCCACTAAAATACCAATAGAGAAAATCAGGGCAAACAATGATACACGGTCAATGGTGAAGCCCAGCATATAGGCTGAAAAAATGGTCAGCAGAATAATGACCGGAATAACCATGACCACGACAATGGTGGGGCGAATACCAAGAAAGAAGAATATCAGCAAGGTTACAACCAGAGTTGCAGCCAGCATTTCGGTAATCAGCTCATTTACCTTGTTATTGGCGGTTTCACCATAATTTCGGGTAACAGACACATTTACATTATCAGGTATGACAGTGCCTTTAAGGCTTTCCACCTTGGCCAGAATATCATTGGCTACATCAACACCATTGGTGGAAATCTTCTTGGCGATAGCAATGGTTACAGCAGGGGCGCCATCGGTTTTGGGTGCATCTTTGGCAGCAGCAGGGCCGGAGAAATACTGAACGAGGTTTTCGGCAATACCTGGACCTTCACTGACGCGGGCCACATCACGCACATAGACCGGGCTGCCGTTTTTCACCCCTACAATCAGACTTTCAACATCGCTTGCATGTTTCAGGAAACTGCCTGAATAGACTTTAAGACTGGTGCCGCCTGATTCACTATAGCCAACTTCACGCTTTTCATTGGCCCCGGCAATGGTTTTGGCCAGATGCCCGATGGAAATCCCGAAGCTTGACAGGCGTTCAGGCATGACTTCAATGCGCAATTCTTCCGGTCTGCCACCAACGATGAAACTCTGGGCGGTATTTGGCACTTCTTTCAAACGTTGCATGACTTCCAGTGCCAGCAAGCGCAGGGATGAATCATCTGCAGTTTCCGACCACAGCGTCAGCGTCACTGCTGGTACATCATCAATACTTTTCGGCTTGACCAGGGGTTGGGAAACCCCGGGGGGAATCTTGTCCATATTGGACATCAGCTTGTCATACAGTTTGACCAGCGATGGCTCCATTTCCTCACCAACCCTGAACTGTACCGTAACCATGCCGCGGCCACGCTCAGATGCGGAGTAAACATGACGAACGCCTGGAATTTCACTCATCATCCGCTCGAGCGGATCAGTTGCAAGGGTCGAGACCTGTCTTGCCGAAGCACCGGGAAACTTGAAAAAGATATCAGCAATCGGAACAGATATTTGCGGGTCTTCCTGGCGCGGGGTGAGGAATAATCCGGCAAGACCGAGACACAAACAGGCGACCAGCAATAAGGGGGTTATTGGCGAATGTATAAATGCCTTGGCAACATTACCCGCCATGCCCAGTGGCTTGGGTTTGTTCGTGTCCAGTTTATCATGATCCAGCTCAGCCATTTTTCCCTGCCTGTCCTATCTAACCTGTTGCTTGCATTCTGATTGAAACAATCAATTGCCTTTATTTGTTTTCGCTCGATACCGCATTGATGATAACATCTTCACCACCCTGCAAGCCTGACAAAACAGATATTTTCCCGTTTCCTGCCGGACTGCCAAGCCGGATCAGGCGCAATGATTTTTTGCCATTGGCGAGTATGTAGACACCCGGCAAGGAACCGCGCATGACTACAGCGCTTTGTGGTATCACCGGCAGTGCGGCATTGGTAGAAGTTGGATCAGGAATCTGGATTTCCGAATACATGCCAGGACCGCCCGGCACGCCCTTTGGCAAATCAAATTTTACTGTCACCGTATGACGGGACTGATCAGCAATCGGGAAAACCTGGGATACACGGGCCATGATATTGAGGCCCCCGCCCACCTCGATCTTGGCAGGTATCATCATGCCACGCTTTAGACCCGATACCAGTCTGACCGGCACTTCGGCCCGAATACGCAGAAAATCCACATAGGCAAATTTCAGCAGCACCATTCCCGGCTGTACCGCATCACCCACTTCAACCTTCTTTTCAATGATAACCCCGTCAAACGGGGCTGTCGAAATTGCATCGCGCAATTTGACATCTATTTCCTGAACGGCAGCCTGGGCAGCCATCAGGGCACTGCGGGCCCGGTTTACTGCGCTTGCGGTTCGCTGCACATCAGCATAGCGCTGAACACCGGGACGGGCCTGGCCCAGAGTTGATGCCATTGGACGGGTGAAGAAATTATCAAACATCATCGGCATGCCGAAACCGGTGGCACGGTCCTGTGAACGATTGATCGACGGCGATACAAGTTCACTTGAATATTGCACATTTGCATTGTTTAATGCAGCCTGGGCTGACAATATCTGCGCAACAGCTGAACGGCGTCTTGCCTGTAAATCATCATCATCAATGGCCACCAGCTTGTCACCTGCCTTGAAAGCATCGCCTTCCTGGCCGCCAAGAAATTTTACCTGACCGGCTATCTGGGCAGATATGGTTACTTCCTTATATGGAACAACAGTGGCGCCAAGTGTGACAGTACTGGAGGTATCCAGAACCTCGGCTTTCACTGTCTTATAGTCTTTAGCCGATACAATATTTGCTGAAGACAGTAAAAACGTGGCCAGAAAAACATTACGCAACAATACAGTCATTCTACTTCCCTTAGGTAAAACACTGGCATGCCTGTCCCCAGACCGACCAGTACCGGATTCCAATTTTTCGCCGCAGATCTTGCCAGCTTTCGGGTTGGTTCGATGTGTCCAGCCAAAGCAGCAACAAGCCGAAACCATATTGCCCGGTGAAACCCGACAATTGCCTCGTTGTATCGGCTTGATGCTTGAACTATAGCTTATTTTGAATATGAATCCAATGCTTGAACGCATTGCCGCACCGCACAAGGCAGTTTTCAAGACCCTGAAAGGCCATAAAACCTGGTTTTTCAAATCCCGTTTCACCCTGCTGTCACCCTTCTTTTATTGCCTTGATACAAGACAATCACCCAACTTTCCCATTAAACGCAAGTATCGTGCCAATATTTTAAAATAGTGAATCTGCAATTGCTAAAATTTTACCAAAGTACGCTATACCAAGCTGAAAACAACATCGCTGGGCAAGGTAAGTTATTGTTATTTCTTATTATTTTTTACCAAACATATTGATAAATAAATATTTGCCTGTATGAATATGTCACATGGTACAGACTCTGTATGGCCTGGGTTTTGTGTCTGCAAGTTGTCTATTACCTGCTGGCTATTAAAAAATGCCTGTAAATTGAATTTATCGCTTTTTCCGGTCAGCCAGTCCTTCAGTATGGTTGGCGATACTGTTAGCCATATTGCCAAAAAATTCTTTCCGGCAGGCCAAAACTGTCTGTTTGCGGCAACATCACTCAGGCAAATGACTTGCCACATTTTGCTTCCATCATATATTATTGCTCGAATATTTATCTGGGATCTGACTGTTTCGAACTTGATAATGGACCATAGGGGTATGTTGGAACAGTCAGTCCGGAAAAGGAGTTTGACATGGTTTTGAAAAAGCTTGCCGGTATTTTTGGTGCTAACAAGCAGGATGAAAACACGATGGTTTTAACCCGTGCACTGGAAGTTCACGGACTGAAT
>JALXCV010000125.1 GCA_026990765.1 Hyphomicrobiales bacterium
CTACAGGTTCGTGTGCCGGGATCGAAAACTACTCACGCTATCTGACCGGCAGGGCACCGGGAGAGCCACCGCCAACCCTGTTTGAATATCTGCCCGATAATACTCTGGTATTCATCGATGAAAGCCATGTGACCATTGGCCAGCTTAATGCCATGTTCCGGGGAGATTTCAACCGCAAGGCAACATTGGCAGAATTTGGTTTCCGGCTGCCTTCAGCCATTGATAACCGGCCATTGCGGTTTGAAGAATGGGACGCCATGCGCCCGCAAACCGTCTATGTCTCAGCAACTCCCGGTTCATGGGAACTTGAACAGACGGGCGGTGTATTTGTTGAACAGATTATTCGCCCAACCGGACTTACCGATCCACCGGTTGAAATCAGACCGGTTGCCTCACAGGTTGATGATCTTATCGCTGAATGCCATAACATAGCCAGAAATGGATACAGGGCGCTGGTAACCACTCTGACCAAGCGTATGGCTGAAGACCTTACAGAATATATGCACGAGCAGGGTATCAGGGTTCGTTATATGCATTCAGACATTGATACGCTGGAGCGGATTGAAATCATCCGCGATTTGAGGCTTGGAGCTTTCGACATTCTGGTCGGTATCAACCTGTTGCGTGAGGGTCTGGATATTCCCGAATGTGCGCTGGTGGCAATTCTGGATGCTGACAAGGAAGGGTTTTTGCGCTCGGAAACTTCTCTTGTCCAGACCATTGGCCGGGCTGCACGCAATGTTGATGGCCGGGTGATCTTGTATGCGGATAAAATCACCGGATCCATTGAACGTGCCATGGCTGAAACCAGCCGGCGCCGGAAAAGACAGAAAGCCTATAACAAAAAGCATAATATCACGCCCCAAAGTATCAAAAAGAATATTGGTGATATTCTGGGCAGTTCATCTGAGGCTGATCATGTGACTGTCGATATGGGCGAAGGCTTTGGAGAAGAAGCTGCCGGAGCACTCATCGGGCAAAATCTTGCCGCCATTATTGCTGATATGGAAACCCGGATGCGCGATGCTGCAGCTGACCTTGAATTTGAGGAAGCAGCCCGCCTGCGCGATGAAGTCAAACGGCTGAAAGAGCAAGAATTATTGATAATGAATGACCCGCTGGCCCGCAGCAACATCAAGCGGGCTGAAAGCCACTGGCCAAAAAAATAGCAGATTTCATATTGAATTGGCCAATATCATTGACATGATTTTTGGCAGGTAATGGCACCACGCAGCTGGTTCTGGCAGGTAATAAATTCTATTTTTTATTTGAAAAAATCACATTGCAGCTATGCAAAAAAAGCACATGGGTGCTATTAACATTAGTATATAATGATATTCAAATACACGCAGGTCTGAAACGACCCCTTTTCGTCATTTGAGTTACAATGCTTATAAAACGAACTACCTGGAAACGCCATTATATGGACTTTGAAAAGTTCACCGGCTCCGGGATTCCTGCTATCTGGCAGGCTAAAAGGTGAGACCAGCGACCATGATCGAATCAATGAAAGCGGGAACAATGACAAGCGAACGTGATTCGGCCAAACTGTTTGCTAGCCTGTTAATTTTCTGGATAATGCTGAACGGTACTCTGGCAATAGATACGTTGATAATTGGCGTGCTGGCCTGTCTGGCCATTACATATTTCTTCCGGGACAGCCTGTCATATCTGACTGATTTCAAAATGACACCGCAGGCATTTGTCGCCGCGATAAAGTATTTCTTCTTCTTCCTGAAAGAGCTGGTGGTCTCGAATGTCCGTATTGCCAGAATTGTCATTTCTCCTGACCTGCCGATCAATCCCGGCATCGTCAAGGTTCGCACCAAGCTCACCAGCCCAATGGGACGGTTGCTTTTAGCCAATTCAATTACACTTACTCCCGGCACCTTGACCGTCGAAATAGAAGACGAGTGGTATTACATCCACTGGGTTACCGCGGATGCAACTGACATAGAAGCTGCAACCAACAAGATTGTTGCAGGTTTTGAATGTCATCTGGAGGTTATGTATGGTTGACATGCTGATATATCTGGCAGCAGCGCTTGCAGGCATTGCTTTCCTCATGGCGCTTTACCGCTTCGTTAAGGGTCCCCTGGCATATGACCGGGTAATTGCCTTTGATGTTATGACCATCATTACCATAACCTGCATAATCATGACTGCCATGATTACCGGACGCGGCATCTATCTGGATGTGGCTCTGGTTTATGCTCTCCTGTCATTTATGGGTGTTATCGTTATTGCCCGCTATCTGGAAAGGAGTTCTTGAATGCAAACTCTACTGGATATTATTGGCGGAATTTTACTGGTATCGGGAACAACTTTCCTGATGCTGGGGGGATTGGGTCTGGTTCGCATGCCCGATATTTTCAACCGTATTCAGGCCGGAACCAAAGCTACCACGCTTGGAACCCTGCTGACCCTTGCCGGTATTGGTTTCATGCATCCTGAATGGAGCGTCAAACTATTGCTGATCGGGCTTTTCCTGTTGTTTACCAATCCACTTTCTTCGCACGTGCTGGCCCGTTCCGCCGAGCGTAGCGGTGTTGACAAGACTCCCAAAACCAGAATTGACGCCTTTGCAGAAGATCACGGAGATCCGTCATGAGCTCACTATTAACAGCAATGGCTCTGGTTATAGCAACTGCTGCAATTGGCGCCGCCTTTGTGGCTATCAGTGTCAACAGAATATCAATAGCCATTCTGGCAGCTGGAGCAGTAAGCCTTTTGGCTTCTGTATTGTTCCTGCTTCTGGCAGCCCCTGATGTGGCAATGACCGAGGCTGCAATTGGCAGTGGATTGACGACTTTCCTGTTCTTCTTTGTTTTGGGGCGCATAAGGGGTGGCAAATATGATTAGTCGGTTTATTGCACTTTTGCTTCTTGCCGGTATAGCAGTAATCTTCACCTCCATGCTGTCTGGCTATTCACCTGATGCGGCGCTTAATTATACAGCCAATTACTATGCCCAGAATACCGCTGGTGAAATTGGTTCAGCCAATATAGTAACGGCTATTATTGTAACCTATCGTGGTCTTGATACGCTTGGCGAGGTAACCGTACTGTTCCTGACCGCTGCGATCATTGCCCTGGTTTTGAAACGCAATCTGCATTCTGAGCACCAGCGCCAGATTGGCTGGCTTGATTCTGGCGAATTGCTGCATATTGGCAACAGGTTACTGGTGCCACTGGTACTGTTGCTTGGTGCCTATGTTTTCGTCAATGGTCACCTGACCCCGGGCGGTGGCTTCCAGGGTGGTGCAATCATTGCTTCAGCAGTTCTTTTGATGTTGCTGACCGATCCAATGCGACACTTCTCGCATCGCCTGATTGCCAAACTGGAATCAGCTTCAGGTCTGGCCTTTATTCTGCTTGGTCTGATCGGTCTGCTTTTAGGCAGTGGCTTCCTTGATAATACAATTCTGCCTCTGGGAACTCTGGGCGATATGTTCTCAGCTGGTGTCATTCCTATCATTTACTCACTCATCGGCTTGAAGGTTGGTGCAGAATTCAGTTCGATGATGGTTAACCTGTCCGAAACGGAGGATCAGTGATGGCCCAT
>JALXCV010000126.1 GCA_026990765.1 Hyphomicrobiales bacterium
CATTCTGCCCGCCTGACGCTTAACCGCTCCATGGCAGGGGAAGTAATGAGGGTTGCAGATGCGGTTGCCTCAGGGATTGAGGAACATCGCTATAATGATGCTGCCAATGCGATCTACAATTTTGTCTGGCGCAAATATTGCGACTGGTATCTGGAACTGATCAAACCGGTTCTGAATGGCGATGATGAAATTGCAGCCGATGAAACCCGCAAAACCGCCAACTGGATATTGATGCAGATTATCACCATTTTGCACCCGTTCATGCCGTTCATGACTGAAGAATTATGGCAGCAGACGGCAGGTGAGGGCAAGTCACGCGATGGCTGGCTGATGGCGCAAAGCTGGCCGAAAATCTCCGGGCTTGATGATGATGCTGCCGATAGTGAAGTTGAATGGGTTATCCGGGTGATCAGCGATATTCGCTCGGTTCGCTCAGAAATGAATGTTCCAGCCGGTGCCAAAATCCCTTGTGTGATTGTCGGGGCCAATGCTGAAAACCGCCGCCGGATTGTACAATGGGAAAATGAAATTTCCCGACTTGCACGTCTGGATAGCCTGGTAGTAGCCGACAAGGTTCCAGAAGGTTCAGCCCAGATTGTGGTTGATGAGGCCACCATTGCCCTGCCACTTCGCGGAGTGATTGATTTTGCCGAAGAACAGGCAAGGCTGGACAAGGAACTGAAAAAAATTGCCAAGGAAACCGGTTCAATCGAGGGCCGACTGGCCAATAAGGGCTTTGTCGCCAAGGCTCCGGCAGAAGTGATCGAGGAAACCAGACAACGCCTGATCGATTTGCAGGAGCGCAAACAGAAGGTTCTTGAGGCTGTAGAACGGTTAAAGGCGGTTAGTTAAAGCGCCGCCTTGATCCGTTTGGCATGTTCAGCCAGTAATGCTGCATCGGCCATTTCGCCGGTGTGAGGCCCCAGTTTTTTGCCTTCATGGCGGGGCAGGATGTGGATGTGGGTGTGGAATACTACCTGGCCGGCTGCCGGTTCGTTAAATTGCTGGATGGTAATGCCATCGGCCTTGAAAGCCTTTTTGGCTGCCTTCATGACTTTTTGCACAGCCAGCATCAGATTGCACAAATCATCAGGGGCAATGTCAAACAGGTTGCGTGACGGGTTTTTGGGCAATACCAGGCAATGTCCGTCAACCCGCGGCATCACATCCATTATGGCAATGGAGTGCTCATCTTCGTAAACCTTGTTGGCGGGCAGCTCTCCGCGCAGGATTTTGGCAAATATATTATCATTGTCATAGGCAGACATTGTCGATCCTTTCAGGATTTCTTGAATGGTGTGTGGGCAGACAATAACTCATTGTCTTCAGCGACATAAGACCTTTCTGATTGAAGATAATATTTCTTAGAACCAGTCTGTCTTTATGGTCTGAATCCTTCAAAGGTTATCTGGTCGCTGAACTGGCGTGAAAACTCTGCGGTTTCTTCATCCTTGATAGTCCAGCAGGTAACCGGTTTGCCACTGTCGCGAAACTGTTGGGCGAATTCACTGGGAAAACCTCTTACATCATATGACAGATAATGAGGGTCAATGAATTCCATGACTGTCATGTCATCATTTTCCTTGCTGGCTCGCAACCAGCGTTTCTGGGTTTGCGGCATGGCCAGTGCACCGCGGATGAAATGCGGTGCGCCGGTTTTTATGGTGGCCATTTTTACCGGGTCAAAAGACATGCAGGCAAATTTACCCTGATAATCCTTCAAGGTTTCAATCACCAGTTCAGCCAGTCTGGTGGATTCATCATAAAGGCTTTTCAGCTCAATCAGGATTGAAACCCTGCCATTAATGAATTCAAGCAATTGTTCAAATGTCTGTATTTTGTCGCTGGTGTCCTTGAATTCCACCTGTTGCAATTCGGCAGCGGTCAATTCATTTACCGGGGTCGTTGATCTGGTAAGGCGTTTGAGGGTTTCATCATGGAATACCACTGCCTTTTCATCGCTGGTTATCTGCAGATCAAGCTCGATGGTGTAATCAGCCTCAATGGCAGCAGCAAAGGCTGAGCGGGTGTTCTCAACAATACCATTGTCAATATCGTGCAGGCCACGATGGGCAATGGGACGGGCGGTCAGCCAATCCAGATTGTCTGTCATTAGTTTGACCCTTATTATTCGATTTCGAAAATGCCTTCGATTTCAACTGAAACATTGAGCGGCAATGATCCGGCACCAACGGCTGAGCGGGCATGTTTGCCATTGTCGCCAAATACTTCTACCATGAGGTCAGAAGCACCGTTGATCACTGTCGGCTGGCCCTCAAACCCTGGCACTCCATTAACAAAACCCACCAGTTTGACTACACGTTTCACCCGGTCAAGATCGCCATTACAGGCATCTTTTACCTGTGAAATCATGTTGATAGCGCAAAGTCTTGCTGCAGCGGTTGCATCTTCAACCGAAATATCCTTGCCGACAATACCCTTATAGAGGAATTCGCCATCCTTTATCGGCACCTGACCGGCGGTGAATACAAGATTCCCGGTTTTGACCCAGCCAACATAATTGGCAACCGGGGCAGCTGCTTTGGGTATATTGATCCCCAGTTCGTTCAGTCGATCATCAATCTTGCCCATTTGTTTCCTCATTATTGCTGTCGGTTTGTTGGTTGTTATCCTTTAAGCATTTTCCAGTATCAGGTGACAAGATCACCGGGAGTTGTAGCGTTGAAAAAACTCTCCAGATTGTCGATTGCCCGCATGCCCATGGCGTTGCGGGTATCAGGTGTGGCACTGCCCAGATGCGGCAGCAGGAACACATTTTCAAGCTCACGGTAGCGCGGGTCAATGTCTGGT
Source organism: Hyphomicrobiales bacterium (assembly GCA_026990765.1). Taxonomy (GTDB): domain Bacteria; phylum Pseudomonadota; class Alphaproteobacteria; order Rhizobiales; family Aestuariivirgaceae; genus JALWJW01. Next base: position 2,812 of record JALXCV010000126.1, read on the forward strand.
TCATTATTGAAAACATCAAGTCCGGCAGCTGCTATCTGGTGGCTGGAAAGGGCGGAAATCAGCGCCTCATCATCGATAATATCACCGCGTGCCGTGTTGATGATTACGGCATTTTTCGGCAGCATGGCCAGGGTTTCAGCATTGATGATATTACGGGTTTGTGCAGTTGAGGCACAGTTGATTGACAGGAAATCACAAAGGGGAAGCATTTGTTCAAGCTGGCTGTGAAAAACTGCTTGTTGTTGCTTTTCTGCATCCAGTCTGGAGCGATTGTGATAGTGGATTTGCATGTTAAAGGCTCTGGCACGATGGGCAACTGCCTGTCCGATGCGACCCATGCCAAGAATGCCAAGGCGCTTGCCTGTCACATCAAGACCAAGCGGATTGGTTGGTGACCAGGCGGCCCAGGTTTTTTCGCGTACCATGCGTTCACCCCAATATGCACCGCGCGCTGCTCCAAGCATCAGCAAAATAGCCAGATCAGCCGTGGCATCGGTCAAGACATCGGGGGTGTTGGTGACGGCTATTCCGGCCTTGCGGGCAGCTTCAATATCAATATGGTCATATCCGACAGAATAGGTGGCTATGATCTTGATCGAATCGGGCAGGGCGCTGATCATTTGTGCATCGCATTTTTCAGTGGCGGTTACCAGCAGGGCATCAAAACCGGCAGCGGCCTTGATAATTCTGGAAATCGGGTAGATTTCATCGCTCCGGTTAAATTCGGGCCGGAATTGCTTTTGCAATCTGTCTTCCACGGTTTGCGGTAATTTACGGGTGACAAGGATGCGGGCGCGATCAGTCATATTGCTGCCTTTTTGATTTTTGATGAAATGTCTTTATTGTCAGACACAGATTAGAACAAGCAAAGGGATTCGCAAGAATGAAATTTACCCCCATCATTATATTGGCAATGGCTTCAGGATTAACGGCGGTTCCGGCAATTGCGGCGCCGCATCTGGCTTCGCATCGTGCGGTTTATGATCTTGAACTGAAATCTGCCAAAGAACGTGGTGGTATTCGCGGGGTTGATGGCCGCATGGTGATAGAAATGGAGGGATCATCATGTGAAGGCTGGTCTGTGCAGTTTCGGCTGGTAAATGATTTTCAACTGTCAAAGGGGCGCAACCGTCTGGTTGATACCAGATCATCTTCATGGGAATCTGGTGACGGAATGCAACTGCAATATGTTGAAGATGAAAGGGTGGATTCAAGGCAGCAGGATAAGGTGCGCCTGACGGTAAGGCGCAATAATATGTCTGAAAAGGCAATTATCAAACAGAGCCAGCCAAAGCCGGGTTCATATACTCTTCCAGCCAATACCTATTTCCCCATCCAGCACCAGAAACATCTGATCGAGGTGGCAATGGCTGGTCAAATGCGGGACAAAAGCATTGTCTATGATGGCTCAAACGGGAAAAAGACCTTTCAGGCGATCAGCTTTATCGGCAAGAAAAAACACCTAAGTATCAAGGATATGAAGCTGAAAGGCAATGGCAAGTCACTGGTGGACGGGATCAATTACTGGCCGGTTTCAATTTCTTATTTTCCAACCGATGACAATAAGGACAGTGATGTTCCAGCCTATCAGGTAAGTTTTGTAATGTTTGAAAATGGTGTTGCCGGTAATCTGGTGCTGGATTATGGCGATTTTGCCATGAAAGGCAGTCTGGTTCAGCTTGACAAGCTGGAGCAGACACCATGCAGGCAATAATCAGGGCTGCTGGAATTATCAGTTCCTGTTTCGCAATGAACGCCCCTTGACCACGGCCTGTTGACCAAATTTGTTGCGGACCTTGTCCATGGCCTGTTCGGTGCGGATCTTGCGGGTGGCGATCTGGTCAAGGTCTCCATGTTCCTGATCTGACTGCATGGCTTCAAGATGGGAAATGCCAACCCCTATCAGGCGAAAGCTTTGCCCTTTGGCAAGTTTCCTTAACATTGCAGCAGCAGCATCGAATATACGATTGGCCATGAAGCTTGCATCTGTGAGGGTGGTGGAACGGGAAATTGACTTGAAACCGGAAGTTTTCAACTTCAGATTGACGGTGTACCCGGCCAGCTTTGAGTTTTTGGCCCGGCGTGATACATTTTCACATAATTGCCACAACACGGTTTCCAGCTCATCATAATCGCTGATGTCAGATGAAAAAGTGGTTTCATTGGAAATGCTTTTAGTCTCTCCACTGGTGGAGACCTTGCGATTATCCTCACCGCGTGACAGGTGATACAGCCTTGATCCCATCACCCCGTATTGTTCAATCAGTTCTGCTTTTTCATAACGCAATAGCTGGTTGATGCGGTTAATTCCGCGTTTGGCCAGTGAATTCTGCATGGCCTTGCCAACGCCCCAGATCAGGCTCACAGGCTGGTCGGCAAGAAACTGTTTGGTTTCGCTCTTGCCAATGACTGAAAAGCCGCGTGGCTTGTCAAGGTCAGATGCCACCTTGGCCAGAAACTTGTTATGAGACAGACCGGCTGATACAGATATGCCAACCTGTTCTTGTATCTTGTTTATCAGCCTGGCAAGTGAAATGGCCGGTGGAGCATGAGCGTGGCGTTCGGTGCCGGTCAAGTCCAGAAATGCTTCATCAATTGATAATGGCTCAACCATAGGTGTCAATTCTTGCATCAACTGGCGGATTTCATGTCCAGCTTTGGTATATTTGCTCATATCCCCGTGAATAACCACAGCATCAGGGCAAAGTTTTAGAGCCTTGAACATCGGCATGGCTGACTTTACCCCCTTTATACGGGCAATATAGCATGCCGTTGAAACCACGCCGCGTTTGCCGCCGCCAATTATAACCGGTTTGTCGGCAATATCGGGATTGTCGCGTTTTTCCACGGCTGCATAAAAGCAGTCACAATCAATATGGGCTATGCTGAGATCATAAAGTTCGCCGTGCTGCATTATTCGCGGTGAGTGACATTTGGGACAGCGAGTGACTGTTTGTGGCAATTCAGTCAGACAATCACGGCAGAATCCCGGCATAATCAGTACTCGACAGGGGCACCGGGAAGTTTTCGGCGCAATGGTCCTATGGCTGCCGGGTCAATGATTTCATTGGCACAAAAGACCTGCAACAGGGTTTCGTCAGACAAGAGATAATCAAAGAGTGACCCCAGAAACTCCGGTGACTGGGCATTTTGCGACACTTGTTCAATGTTTAATCCGCTCAGGCTGACAAATCTGGCAAATCGCTTTTCGTCACTGGCCAGGAACTTCAGTATGTTCAGGCCGACAATTTCAGCTTGTTCACTTGTTTCAGAAAGTTTTTTATGACCTTTTAACATGGGATTAACCAGATTTTACATCCATGGCGTGCGTTCGAGGGAAGTTAACCGCTTGGCAATGTTAAATTGCAATGATGATTATATTCAAAAGGGATGGATTCGCCAAATTCAATTGGCGGATGACCTCTGATACAGGGTGGATATAACAAATGCAATATAACGAAGTATCACCGGTTGGGACTACTAACATGACACAGGCTGCAACAACTGTCGCCAAAAAAGTCCTTGTGGTTGAGGATAATGAATTGAACATGAAACTGTTCAATGATCTTTTAGAAGCACAAGGCTATTCGGTTCTGCAGACGCGCGATGGGCTGTCAGCTCTTGATATTGCGCGTGAGCATATGCCGGACCTGATTTTGATGGATATTCAATTGCCGGAAGTATCAGGTATTGAAGTTACCAAGTGGCTCAAGGAAGATGATGAACTGCGTCATATTCCGGTTATTGCGGTTACCGCATTTGCCATGAAGGGAGATGAAACCAAGATCCGTGAAGGTGGATGCGAGGCCTATATCTCAAAACCAATATCAGTTGCCGGATTCCTGCAAACTATTGATGGCTTTCTTAAAGAAGAAAAATGACCGCACGCGTTTTAGTAGTAGATGATCTGCTGGCTAATGTCAGACTGCTTGAGGCCAAGCTTACAGCAGAATATTTTGATGTTATTACAGCCATGAACGGGGTTGATGCACTGGAAAGTGTTCAGCGCACCCGTCCTGATATCGTGCTGCTTGATGTCATGATGCCGGGCATGGATGGTATTGAGGTTTGCCGCCGGATCAAGTCAAATCCGAAAACCCATCATATTCCGGTTGTAATGGTAACAGCTCTTGACCAGCCCGAAGACCGGGTGAGGGGGTTAGAGGCTGGCGCTGATGACTTTTTGACCAAGCCGGTAAATGATATGTCGCTGTTTTGCCGGGTAAAAAGCCTGGCCAGACTGAAAATGCTGACTGATGAATTGCGTTCAAGGGTTGAAAAATCCAGCAATTCAACGCTGAATGAATCCGCTATTGAACTGCCTGGTGATACCAGAGGCGGCAATATTCTGGTTGTCGATGACAAAGGTTCACTTCTGGACAGGATAGCTGGCAGTCTTAAAAATAATGATCACAAGCTGACTGGAATATCAGAACCGCAACAGGTGGTGTTTGAAGCTTCAGAAAATGAATATGAGCTGATTATTATCAATCTTGATCTGGAGAATTTTGACGGACTGCGCCTGTGTTCGCAATTGCGGTCACTGGAGAGAACCAGACAGATTCCAATATTGATCATTGTTGAACCGGATGATGAACGGATGATGCGTGCCCTTGAAATGGGGGTTAATGACTATCTGACGCGCCCGATCGACCGGCAGGAATTGTCAGCCAGGGTTGATACCCAGATCAAACGCTGGCGCTATGCGCAAAGACTGCGTGATAATGTTCAACAATCTATGGAACTGGCGGTCACTGATCCGCTGACCGGGCTGTATAATCGCAGATATATGGAAACCCAGATTGAAACACTGGTCGATAATGCTGCCAACAGGGGCAAGTCACTGTCGATTTTGACGCTGGATGTGGATTTCTTCAAAAAGGTAAATGACACCCACGGCCATGATGCCGGTGATATGGTGCTCAAAGAGCTTTCAGAGCGGATAAAAGAAAATATTCGCAATGTCGATCTGCCTTGCCGGGTGGGTGGTGAAGAATTTATCGTGGTCCTGCCTGATACAGATATCAATGTTGCTGAAAAGGTGGCCGAAAGATTGCGCCGCTCGGTTGGCAGCAAGCTGTTTGATGTTCCAGACCTTAAAACCGGGTTGAATATCACCATCTCCATTGGGCTTTCAGCCTATGAGGGCAGTTCTGATACTATGGAAGCCATGTTCAAACGGGCTGATCAGGCGCTGTACAAGGCCAAGGATTCTGGACGTAACCAGGTGATTAAATTCGCAGCTTAACCATGTGTTAAGCAAACTGGCACAGCTGTTGCAATCAATTATATATAGTTTGACTGACTGTTATATTATGAAACGCAGATTTGTGTTTCAGAAATGGGGGGATGGTCAAATCTGGTTACCCCGCGACGCATCAGGTCCGCCGCATCTCCTGAGCCCACGGGGTTGGCCGGCCCGGACACATCGAGAGGCCTCCTCGGCAATGTGAACTCCGGGCCGGCCCCTTTTTGTGCTAAAAGCAATAAAAAAGGGCTGCCGGAGCAACCCTTTAAAAGTATTTGGTGCTGTCAAAGCCGATTATTTGATCTTGGCTTCCTTGAATTCCACATGTTTGCGAACCACCGGATCATATTTGCGATAATGCAGCTTTTCGGTCTGGGTGCGCGAATTCTTCTTGGTTACGTAGTAATAGCCGGTGTCTGCCGTGCTTACGAGTTTGATCTTGATGGTGGTTGCTTTAGCCATTTTTATCTCCAGCGCCAGTTTGCGCCAATAATTCGAATTAGTGAGCAGCTATATGGCGCAAGCAGGTTTCAAAGTCAACAGCGCTTGGGCGTTTCAGGGCAATAATGGATGTGAAAGGTAAATTCCTAATGCCGGTTAACTCAACTGGCTCATGAAAATGCAGGGAAAATCTTGAAAATATGGCCAAACATGGTCAAATTGTCTCGTATACCCACTGTTTTGAGCGCATGTACTGAAATGAAACAGGTGCACCAGGTGCAAGGCCATCTGGTTGCTCGAGTGCTGTTTCAAGACGCATCAGAATCTGGCGGGTAATCCATGGCAGGTCAAGGTCGGCGGTATTTTCAATAGTTACCCAGTGCGTTTCAAGCAGTTCATCGGTTTCAACCGCAAGCGGGGAATCTATATTGGCAACAGCTGATGAATCAACCACCAGAAATCTGGTGTCGAAGCGGCGCGGGCGAAAGGGTGGGGTTATGGCGCGGGCCAGAAATCTTATCTGGTCAAGACAGGGGGCATAACCGGTGCGGTAAAACTGTTTCCAGCCATTTGAGCGGCTTTGCAGGCCTTTGTCATTGGGCCTGCCGATTATCAGGCCGGTTTCCTCAAAAGTCTCCCTGATGGCGGCCATGGCAATGGCTCTGGCGCGGCTCTTGCCGGGGCGGCCACGCATTTTACAGTTCAAACTGGCTTCAACCTTGCCGTCCAGTTCTGCAAGTGCCTTGATGCGACCATCACCGACATCAATTCGCCCGCCTGGAAAAACAAATTTCCCGGGCATGAATTTGTGGGCTTCATGGCGTTTGCCCATCATGACTTTTACCGGACTTGAACCATCTTTGCGGATGATAATCAAGGTAGCGGCATCATGCGGATTTTTCAGGCTTGGATGAGGCTTTTCTGTAGCTGTTTTCATACCGCTATAAAAACGAAAAAACTGATCAGGTCAATTTTTACGTGGCTTGGCCGGGTCGCACAAGGCGGAATACTCAAAGCCGTGCATGCAAAAAGCCCATTGCAGGGATAGCATTGCGCCCTTGACACGGGGCAGCAATAATAATCCCAGAATGCTTGTCAAAGGCACCCACAAGGCAAAATGAACCCATAATTGCGGTTCAAACATCATGTCAACCATAAGAGCCAGCGGGATCAAGAGGTGACCAATCAGGAAAAACGAAATGAAGCACGGAATGCTGTGTATACGGTGATGATGCAGTTCTTCACGGCAATGCGGGCATTTCTTGTTGAATTCGAGATAGCTGTGAAACAGCTCACCTGTACCACAGGCTGGACAGCGATTCATGAAACCACGAGTGACTGCTGGTAACCACGCACGTCTGGCATTGGGGTTTTTTCGCGCAGACGGAATGTCTAATATAGCTGGCATGTTCAGAACTGTTTTTTATTTTCTGATTCCTTGGTCAGATTTTGCAATATTTTCGGGCGGTGATAAATCCCGTTGTCGGTCGCGCGGCGAGATGACGCATCAGGGTAACGGGCAAAATGCCGGATCGTATTGACGGATGTCATGAAAACCTAACATATTGAAAATAATATGTATTATCTGCGTTTGCCTTTTCGCCCGCGATGTTGGCGGCGTGGCTGGTTGCGATGCCTGGAAACTGGCTTGCCCTTGCGTCCCTGACTGATCATTTCAAACCGTAAACCACCTGAAAGCGGGGATGCTTCCACCAGTTTTACCCTGACATTATCACCAATACGGAAGGTTTCACCGGTGCGCTCACCAATAAAGGCGTGGGCTTTTTCATCATGGACAAAATATTCTGTATCCAGACTGGCTGCCGGGACAAAGCCATCTGCTCCAGTATCATCCAGCATGACAAACAGACCGGCGCGTGAAATGCCAGATATGCGGGCGTTGAATGACTGGTGAACGCGGGTTGACAGATATTTGGCGATCATTCTATCGCTGGTGTCGCGTTCAGCAAGCATGGAGCGGCGCTCGGTGCCGGAAATCGCGGTAGCTATTTCTTCCAGCTGGACAGTCTGCTTATCGCTCAGACCATCATTGCCAAGCTTGAAAGCCTTGATCAGCCCGCGATGTACACACAGATCAGCATAACGCCTGATGGGTGAGGTGAAATGAGCGTAACGGCGCAGATTAAGACCGAAATGACCAAGATTGGCGGTTGAATAGACAGCCTGTGACTGTGAGCGCAATACGACCATATTTACAACATGCTCATATTCACCACCCTTGACCTTGCTCAGGATAGAGTTGAAATTGGCCGGTTTCATTACCTGGCCTTTGGGAGCGGACAAGCCAATGGTTTTAAGGAAATCAGCCAAAGCTATAATTTTTTCCTGTGAGGGGGCATCATGTACCCGGTAGATCACCGGCACTTTGGCTGCTTCCAGACTTTCAGCGGCTGCAACATTGGCCTGGATCATGAATTCCTCAACCAGCTTGTGGGCATCAAGACGATTGGGGGTTATGACCTGTTCAACCATTCCATGGGCATCAAGCAGCAATTTGCGTTCCGGCAGATCAAGTTCAAGCGGTGCACGCCGGGCGCGACCTTTTTTCAACACCTCATAAGCCTGCCATAATGGTTTGAGCACCGGAACATCATTGGCTCCGTCATCAACCAGTTTTTGTGCCTGCTGGTAGGACAGTTTGGTCGGTGAGCGCATGATGATGCGGTCAAAATGATGTTTGATTTTTTTACCCGTACTGTCAAAGCTCATGAAGCAGGCAAGAGCAGGGCGATCAACATCCGGTTTCAGCGAGCACAGATCAGTTGACAGGCGCTCGGGCAGCATCGGCACCACCCGGTCTGGCAGATAGGTGGAATTGCCGCGAAACAGGGCTTCATTATCGATTGTGGAATCAGTAGTCACATAATAAGCAACATCTGCAATAGCGACTATGATGTTTACACCACCTGGATTGTCACCTGAAGTGTCTGCTTCAGCCCAGATGGCATCATCATGATCCTTTGCATCTGTCGGATCGATGGTGATAAGTTCAAGCTGGCGCATATCCTTGTGATGGGGAGCATTGTCAGGGTTGAAGGGTTTTAGCTTTTCAGTTTCATCAATGACCCGCTGCGGCATCCGGTGCGGCACACCATGGGCATGCAGTGCGATCA
>JALXCV010000127.1 GCA_026990765.1 Hyphomicrobiales bacterium
GGAATTAAGGGTGGGGGTTCAAATAAAAAAGCATGCGCGGTTAGCGCATTCCAAATCTGTAATCAATTTTCAACTTATAACATTAACTGACATTTTTAACCCCACCCCCGGCCCCTCCCCACAAGGGGGAGGGGAGGTGTTATTTCTTGCCATAGCCGCCACCGGTCGGGGTCTGGATGATTATTGCATCGCCTGCAGCAACCATAATCTGGTCGCAGCCTGCCAATTGCTCAATCGTGCCGTCAGCCCGGCGACAGCTATTAATCCCGCACTGGCCAGAACCACCACCATCAAGCCCGAAAGGCGGCACAATTCTGTGACCGGTCAGCAGGGAAATTTCCATCGCCTCATTAAACACCATAGTGCGGATAGTGCCATCACCGCCATGATGCTTTCCCTCACCACCAGAACCGCGCCTGATGTGGAAATCCTCCAGCAATACCGGGAAACGAAATTCCAGAATTTCCGGGTCGGTGAGGCGGGTATTGGTCATGTGGGTGTGGATGGCGCTGGTGCCGTCATAATCAGGACCGGCACCGGAACCACCGCAAATGGTCTCATAATACTGATAGCGATCATTACCGAAATTAAAATTATTCATCGTCCCCTGCGCCGCCGCCATTGCTCCCAGCGCGCCAAACAGCGTGTCAGTTATGGCTTGCGACACCTCGACATTACCGGCCACCACGGCAGCGGGGTATTTTGGCGCCAGCATGCAATCATCAGGCACAATAATGCTAATCGGCTTCATGCAGCCGGCATTCATCGGAATATTATCATCCACCATGCAGCGGAACACATATAAAACCGCTGCCCGGGTTATCGGTGCCGGGGCATTGAAATTATTTGGCTGCTGGCCGCTGGTGCCGGTAAAATCAACCACGGCAGTGCGCTGTTGATGATCAACCCTGATCGCCACCTTGATCACCGCCCCCTGATCCAGCTCATATTCAAACTGGCAATCATGCAGCACATCAATAAACCGGCGAACGCTTTCTTCAGCATTATCCTGAACATGGCCCATATAGGCCTCGACCACGTCCAGCCCGAACTGGTCAACCATTTTCAGCAATTCGCCCATGCCCTTTTCATTGGCTGCGGCCTGGGCTTTCAGATCGGCCACATTCTGCACCGGATTGCGGCACGGCCACTCACCTTGTGTCAAAATTTCATATAATTCCTGTTCACGCATTTCACCGCGATCAACCATCTTGAAATTGTTGATCACCACCCCTTCTTCCTCAATAGAAGTGGCAAGCGGGGTCATTGAGCCAGGCGCAATGCCGCCGACATCTGCATGATGCCCACGGCTGGCGACATAAAACAGAATATTCTTGCCCGCCTCATCAAATACCGGCGTTACCACGGTAATATCAGGCAGATGAGTGCCGCCATTATAAGGCGCATTGAGCACAAACACATCGCCGGGATACATCACCGGGTTATTTTCAATAATGGTCAGAACCGAGCTGTCCATCGACCCCAGATGTACCGGCATATGCGGTGCATTGGCGATCAGCGTGCCGTCACTTGCAAAGATCGCGCAGGAAAAATCCAGTCGCTCCTTGATATTTACCGACATTGCGGTTTTCTCAAGCGTTACCCCCATCTGCTCGGCAATCGACATGAACAGGTTGTTGAATACTTCCAGCATCACCGGATCAGCATCAGTACCAATCGCCACCCGCTTTTTCGCAGCCACCGCCCTTGTCAGCAACAAATGCCGGCGCGGCGATATTTGCGCCTGCCAGCCAGCTTCTATCACCGTAGTATTATTGGCCTCGATAATCAGCGCCGGTCCTGATATTTTGTGACCAGCTTGCAGATCATCGCGCCTGTAAACCGGTGCGTCATGCCAAGAACCATCAGAATAAAGCCTTGCAGTGGCAAAGCTTTCCGGCTCGGTTGCAACCAGATCAACCACCGGTTCAGCAAATTTTGAGCCACCGCCCGCAGTCTCGACACTTAATGCCTCGACAATTATTTGCTTGCCCGGTGACATGAAGCCAAACTGTTTTTTATGAGCAATTTCAAATGCCTGCCGCATTTCGACAATTGTCGAAAAGTTGACCAGTAAAGAAGTATCGGTCCCCTCATAGCGCAAATGCACCTGCGGATGGATTTCCGATTCATCGGCACTGACACCCTGGCCAGAAAGTTCTTCCCGGTTAGCCTGCGACAATTCCTCGATCATCATCTGCAGGCGCTGATAAATATTGTCATCCAGCAATTGTTCAACCGAGCGGTCACGCGAAGCTGAAATATCAGCCAGCCCCATGCCATATGCCGACAACACCCCGGCCAATGGATGCACCAGCACGGTTTTCATGCCCAGATTATCAGCAATCAGACAGGCATGTTGTGCGCCCGCCCCGCCAAAGCAGTTGAGCACATAAGAGGTAATATCATAGCCGCGCTCCACCGATATTTTCTTGATCGCGTTGGCCATGTTTTCAACCGCAATCTGGATAAACCCGTCAGCCACCTGCTCGGCACTGCGGTTTCCAGGTGCCTTTGCAGCAATCTCGGCAAATTTTGCAACCACAACATCCCGGTCCAGCGGTTGATTACCATCCCTTCCAAAGATTTTCGGGAAAAATTGCGGATTTACCTTGCCCAGCATCACATTGGCATCTGTTACTGCCAGCGGTCCACCGCGCCGGTAACAGGCAGGCCCCGGATTGGCCCCGGCACTTTGCGGCCCCACCCGGAAACGCGAACCGTCAAATACCAGCAGCGAACCACCACCTGCGGCCACTGTATGAATCCGCATCATTGGCGCGCGCATCCGCACCCCGGCAACTTCGGTTTCAAATGCCCGTTCAAGCTCGCCATCAAAATGGGCCACATCAGTTGAGGTGCCGCCCATATCAAAACCGATCAACCGGTCAAACCCGGCCATCGCCCCGGTCTCAACCATGCCGACCACCCCGCCAGCCGGCCCCGACAATATCGCATCCTTGCCCTGAAACAGTTCTGCTGCCGTCAAGCCGCCAGATGACTGCATGAACATCAAATTGGTCGAGCTGTTCTCATCCAGCCCCAGTTCTGTCGCAACCTGCTCCACATAACGGCGCAGAATTGGTGACAGATAGGCATCAACCACCGTGGTATCACCGCGCCCCACCAGCTTCATCAGTGGTGATACTTCATGGCTGACCGATACCTGGGTAAAACCGATATCGCGCGCCAGTTCAGCCAGTTGCAATTCATGGTCTGAAAACCGGTAGGCGTGCATCAGCACAATGGCCACTGCCCGAATGCCACTGTCATATATCTGCTTCATTCCAGCTCTTGCCGCATCACGATCAAGCGCTTGCAGCACCTTGCCATCTGCCGACAGGCGCTCATCAACCTCCATCACCGTTTCATATAGAAGTTCCGGCTTGATTATATGCCGGTCAAACAGATTTGGTCTGGCCTGATAGCCAATCTCCAGCGCATCGCGAAACCCTTTGGTTATGATGAGAGCCGTGCGGTCACCCTTGCGCTCCAAAAGCGCATTGGTAGCAACCGTGGTTCCCATTTTAACATTGGCAATCTCACCGGCAGGGATTTTGTCTTCTTCACCCAATCCCATAAGCTGCCTGATACCGGCAATGGCGGCGTCCTTGTAATTTTCCGGGCTTTCCGACAATAATTTGCACGAAACTATTTCCCCGTCAGGCCGCCGCGCCACAATATCGGTAAAGGTGCCACCACGATCTATCCAGAAATCCCACATTGGCGCTGTCATTTGTCTTTTCCTGATGGTATTTGAGTGAAATGCAGCTAAACAAAAACCCTTGCTTTCGTCAACAATTTATCGATAAAATGTAAGTGTTAACAGGAGCAACAGCATGACTGACAGCAAAACAACCGGCCTTGAACCTGGCCCGATTGTATCTTCCTCCCATCTGGCAACCGGCGAAATGCCTGCCCTTTCCGAGTTTGAATTCGGTCTGATACTGGCCAGTCACGCCTTTGAGCGCTGGATAGTCCGCTGCATGGCCGCTGCCGGTGTGCCCGGAATCAGCGCGCTGGAAGTACTGGTTCTGCATTCGGTAAACCACCGCGACCGGGCCAAGACCCTGGCCGATATATGCACGGTCCTGTCAATAGAAGACACCCATCTGGTAACCTATGCCATCCGCAAGCTGGAAAAGGCAGGGCTGGTCAAATCCGGCAAGGCAGGCAAGGAAAAGACAGTATCAATCTCCGATGAAGGAGCCAGAGCCTGTACCAGATACAAGCAGATTCGCGAAGCCCTGCTGGTCAAGACCACAAAAACCTTAGGCCTTACCAACGAAATAGCCAGTTACCTTGCCGGAGACCTGCGCGCCCTGTCTGGCCACTACGCCCAGGCAGCCAGATCTGCTGCATCACTTTGAAAAAATGACCAGAAAGAATAATCATGACCAACCCGGTTCTAGTTGAAGTTACCAGAGGCAATCTAATCGAAAGCCGCCATCGCGGGGCCATTGCAGTTATTGATGGTGATGGCAACAGTGTTTTAAGTATTGGCGATGTCGAAACCCCGGTATTTCCGCGTTCGGCAGTAAAGGCATTGCAGGCACTGGCGCTGGTTGAAACCGGGGCTGCTGATCATTTCGGGCTGGATCCGCATGAACTGGCGCTTGCCTGTTCATCGCATTCAGCCGAGGCTGAACACATAAACACCGCCAGTTCTATCCTTGCCAAGATCGGACTTGACAAAACCGCACTTGAATGCGGCCCGCATCGCCCGGTCAATGAAGCAGCCAGTCTGGCACTTGCCGAGGCTGGCCAACAACCCCATTCCATACACAATAATTGCTCTGGCAAACATTCCGGCTTTTTGTGTCTTGCCTGTCATCTGGGCATCGAACATACCGGCTATATTGGCCGCGAACACCCGCTGCAGGTTGAAATTCGTGCCGTGTTACAGCACATGACCGGAGCCGCCCATGGCGTAGATAATTGCGGCATTGATGGCTGCTCGGTCCCCACCTATGCCGTACCGCTCACCGCACTGGCCCATGGCTTTGCCAGATTTGTTACCGGCACCGGACTGGAAGCTGAACGGGCCAAAGCCGCAAAACGACTTTATGATGCCTGCACCCAAAACCCTTGGTATGTGGCTGGCACCGACCGGGCCTGCACTAAAATCATGCAGGCTGGAAAGACCAGAATATTCACCAAGACCGGTGCTGAAGGCGTTTATTGCGCCGCCATCCCCGAACTTGGTATCGGCATCGCCATCAAGGCCGATGACGGCGCCAAACGCGCCTCGGAAGCCATGATCTGTGAAGTGATCGCCAAAATGCTGCCCGGCGATGACAAGCTTGCCAGTGAGATAAGGTCAATCGGCCTGCAAACCCTTGAAAACTGCAACAATATGGAAGTTGGCAAGATTTTGATCAGAGATTTTTAACACCCTGCCCCTTCTCCCCTTTGCGGGAGAAGGTGCCCGACAGGGCGGATGAGGGGGTGGGGTGCAACCCCAGATATAGCGATCAATCATACCGTGCACCCTCCCCTTCATTCACCAAAGCCGTCAATAGCGTCTTTGCCCATATCGTTTGCAGGGGAGAACCCATGCAAGGCGATGCTATTGCAAAAACATTGACCCATCATCTATATTGCGCAGGAACAATTCCGTACTTTGCCCGGCGGTAGATTGAGCCGATAATATTGGAATAATCATCGCTCCAAACTTTCGAATATTGCTTGCGATCAAGACTGAACCAGCGCTTGTCACGGCCAAAACTGTCCATGACCTTTTGTGATTTGCTGACTACCGCCACCACGGGAGCAAATCTGAAATTCTTTTCATCATGCTTCCATTCATGTTTTTTACGGGTACTGATTACAGTTTTGGCACCAAGACTATCAGCAATCGAGGAAATTACACTTGCCAGTTCCAGATACTGGTTGGAAATATGCAGAACCATTGAACCGCCCGGTTTCAGCTTGTCAAAATAAAGCTGGAAGGCTTCCTTGGTAATCAGATGCACCGGAATTGAATCAGATGAAAACGCATCCAGCACAATCAGGTCAAATTTCGCATTATCCTCTTTGGCAAGTGCAATGCGCCCGTCACCAACAACAATACCGGCACTCTCACCACAGCGTGAAAGATAGCTGAACAATTTCCTGTCACGGGCAATATTCACCATTTCAGGATCGATCTCGTAATATTTCCAGCTTTCATCTGCCGGGCGCAAACAGGCCATGGCACCAGAACCCAACCCGACAATTGCCACATCTTTAATGCTACCATTTGCAGCACGTACAGTATCAACCGCAACGGCCAGACCACCTTGACGATAATAATATGCCAAGGGTTCCGGGCGCCCCTCAATTGCCTCACCATCATCATCCAGAACCTGCTCGGCCCCATGATAGGTAGTGCCATGCACCAGCACATGATATTTGTTATTCTGACTGGCGATAACAGTTTTGACGCCAAAGAAGCTGCGCACCTGTGCAACTGTATTGGGCTGATGCAGATTGACCAGAATAAGGGTCATGCCAACCCCCACCAGACAGGCTGCCTGCACCGGCTTTTTGTATAGAATTACCGCACCAACGGCACAAAGCAGGATCAACAGATTTACCGCCAGCGAAAATGCTCCCTGCCACATTGAAAACATGGAAAGGACCACAATCGGTATAATCAGCAACAGCAGCTTGAACTTCTTCCACTCATGCCGGGCAAAAGCTCTGGTTACTTCCGGGCGACAGGCAAAAACCAGCGCCAGCAGCACCGGATATTCCAGCACCCGGTCAAGCACTGCCGGTGCCACCAGTGAAGCCAGTATGCCGCCAATTACCCCGCCCAGCGACATCAGCAGATAAAACTCGGTCAAATGGGCTGAATCGGGCCGTCTTTTGACCAGTTCACCATGACAGACCATGGCGGAGATAAAGAAAACAATCATGTGTAATGGTATTTGCGACAGACTGACCTTGCTGACAAACAGCAATATGACAGCAGGTGCCACCAGAAATGCGTGAATTTTCAACACCATGGAATGTGGTAATATCGGCTTTCTTTGAAAGGCAATAACAAAGGTCAACAGGAACAGCGCCAGTGGCAACACCCACAAGAAGGGTGCCGATACCAGATCAGTAGCTATGAAGGCAGTAAGGCTGACCAGCAGACCTGATGGTATCATCGCCAGCCCGATCCATGATAGCCGCTGCCCATTACTGATTGCTGTCACCTGTTTGTCATCAAGGCTCGATATCTCCTCGGCCTTGACGACATTCTTCCCGGCCAGTTGCCACAAAATCACTCCGCACAAGGCAACAGCCAGACAAAGCACACCATATATAGCGCTCCAGCCGAATGTCTGTGAATGCACTGATGATAATGGTTCAATGATGAAAGGATAAGCCAACAGGGCTACGAATGAGCCGATATTGCTGGCACCATAAAGAAAATACGGGTCATTACTGTGGGGATGTCCGGTGCGTGCAAACCATGATTGCAGCAGTGGCGCATTGGCAGAAACTGCAAAAAACGGAAAACCCACACCAACAGCAAACAAGCCAACCAGCCACAAGGAAAGCCCGGTTTGTGGTGGCTGCGTCCACCCGGCAGGAAATGTCAGTGGCAGAAAGGCAAAAGCTGATACCAGCACCAGCAGATGCACAATTATGGCAGCTTTTACCGGCAGATATTTACTGATCAGATGCGCATACAGATAGCCAAGCAGCAAAACACCCTGAAAAAACACCAGCGCAATCGACCATACAGCCGTTGACCCACCCAGCACCGGCAAGACGATCTTGGCAAATAATGGCTGCACCCCGAACAATAACAGGGCACTGGTAAACAGCGTCAGGGTAAAGCTCCACAACACCTGTTTCTGGCGCCTTGTTGCCAGATTGCCAATATCACTCTCAATCCCGTAAACGCTCATTTACTCACTCCACAATACAAACAGGCGTCAAATATGCCTGACTTGCATTAACTTGGAGTAAAATCAGCAGCACTTAGTGAATGAATGTATTAGCCTTTTTCTTTACCTTGAAAACTTCTTGTACTTGATTGTTCTGGGC
The DNA here is from genome assembly GCA_026990765.1 of Hyphomicrobiales bacterium. Classification (GTDB taxonomy): domain Bacteria; phylum Pseudomonadota; class Alphaproteobacteria; order Rhizobiales; family Aestuariivirgaceae; genus JALWJW01. The sequence continues at coordinate 8,029 of JALXCV010000127.1, forward strand.
ATCAGTGAATCAGCACCAAGACGGCGCTTTTTGTCTTCTTCATAGGATTCAAAATTGCCTTCAAACCATTCAACATGGCTGTCACCCTCAAATGCCAGAATGTGGGTTGCCAGACGATCAAGGAACATGCGGTCATGCGAGATCACCAATGCGCAACCGGCATAGCTTTCCAGCGCTTCTTCCAGCGCAGCCAGGGTTTCAGTGTCAAGGTCATTGGTCGGTTCATCGAGCAACAGCACATTGGAGCCGCTTTTCAGCATTTTTGCCAGATGTACCCGGTTGCGCTGCCCGCCAGACAGCGAGCCAACCTTTTGCTGCTGGTCACCACCTTTGAAATTGAACGATGATGTATAGGCCCGGCTGTTCATTTCACGCTTGCCCAACAGCAAAATATCATTGCCTTCAGAAATCTCCTCCCAGACCGTCTTGTTCGGGTCCAGAGCATCGCGTGACTGATCGACATAGCCAAATTTGACCGTATCACCAACCCGGATTTCACCAGCATCTGGCTGTTCCTGTCCGGTAAGCATTTTGAACAGGGTGGTTTTACCGGCACCATTTGGCCCGATAATCCCGACTATGCCGCCCTTGGGCAGATTGAACTCAAGATTTTCAATCAGCAGCTTGTCACCATAGCCCTTGCTCAAACCTTCCACCTTGATCACCAGATCACCCAGCCTTGGCCCTGGTGGAATGATAATCTGGGCGGTATGGGATTTGAGCCTTTCATCATTAAGCTTGATCAGATCATCATAGGCTTTAAGACGGGCTTTGGATTTGGCCTGTCTGGCTCTTGGTGATGCAGCAATCCATTCCTTTTCATGTTCCAGCACTTTTTGCCTTGCTGCATCTTCACTTTTCTCCTGGGCAAAGCGTTTGGCTTTCTGTTCAAGATAGGCCGAATAATTGCCTTCATAGGGAATGCCGCGCCCGCGATCCAGCTCCAATATCCAGCCGGTAACATTATCAAGGAAATAACGATCATGGGTAACAATCAGTATGGCGCCGGGATATTCACGCAAATGATGTTCAAGCCAGGCAACCGATTCAGCATCAAGATGGTTGGTTGGTTCATCAAGCAATATCAAATCAGGAGCTGACAGCAGCAATCTGGTCAGAGCCACCCGGCGTTTTTCACCACCAGACAGATTTTTCACCTCGCTGTCACCGGGCGGACAACGCAGTGCGCCAATTGCCTGTTCAACCTGCGATTCCAGATCCCACAGATTTTGCGCATCGATGATATCCTGTAATTCGGCCCCCTCTTCAGCGGTTTCATCTGAATAATTCATCATCAGCTCATTATAGCGATCCAGAATGGCCTGTTTTTCCGCCACCCCTTCCATCACATTGCCCAGAACATCTTTTGTTTCATCCAGTTCCGGTTCCTGTGGCAGATAGCCAACTGTTGCCCCTTGTGCCAGCCATGCCTCGCCGGTGAATTCCTTGTCCAGCCCGGCCATGATTCTCAAAAGAGTTGATTTACCGGCACCATTTGGTCCCAGCACCCCGATTTTGGCATCGGGATAAAATGACAGATGCACATTGTCCAATACCTTCTTGCCACCTGAATAGGTTTTGGAGGTTCCATGCATGTGATAAATGAATTGCCGCGCCATTGCCGGTTGGCTCCTGTAATTTGAATGTAATTGAAAGATTGCTGCGACTATTAGCCGATCACTCAAGATGTTGCAAATACTCAATCAGCCTGTCATATAGCCAATGGTCATTCCTAACCTGGTAAAAGTGAAGCAAAATGTCAAAAAGCAACAAAAGCCCCAGCCCTTCCATATTCTGGAACTGGTTTGAAGAAAACCGTGAAAACCTGACCACAACCTTTTGCGACATTGCCAAACTGACTGCCAGTGAAGCATCAGCCACACGCTATGAGGAAATCAATTCCACCATGAACGGCCTGATGGAAGCACTGCATGAATATGACAAGCGACTGTTTCCCTATGCCGGGCTGAATGAGGAAGCGGTAATAGACTTGATATTCACTGCAGAAGGCAATGTTGAGGCATTCCCGGCTGCTCACGCCCTTAAAGCAGAAGCCCCAGAAATTGACGGCTGGCGCTTCATCGCGCTTAAACCGCGCGCAAGCAGGGATCAGATGATAAAGATCAGAACCCCGGATGGTGATATGGCCTCCGATATGGTGCAATATGCCCTGATTGAAGTCACAGAAGGCACCGGATTGATCATGGTGATCAAAAGCAATGAAAAAGAACCCTCTGAGGAAGAAGCCTTCATGTGCGCCAATCTTGCCGAAACAATTTTGGGCGAAGAAGACTTTGCCTCAAAAATTGACGCTTTTCAGGTCATAACTTTCCGTCAGTTTTTTGAATTGAATAATGGTCTGGAACTTAAAAAGCTCCCGACATTGCTCGACAGTTTCGATTCACGTTTTGCCAATTAGGGGGTATCCCCAACCCATGAGCGATATTGATCACATAGCCTTATCCAAACGCTACCCGACAATCGCCTCTCTGCAAAAGGCAGCCAGATGGCGGATACCGAAATTTGCCTATGACTATCTAAGCGGCGGAATTGACAATGAAGTCGCGCTTGATCGCAACCGCCAGACCCTGAATGAGCTGATACTCAAACCGCATGTTATCATTGATGAGGTAATACCTGATCTTGCCACCAGCTTTCTCGGGCAGGAATTCTCAGCCCCCTTCGGCATTGCCCCGATAGGGCTTTCAGGCCTGATCTGGCCTAATGCGGCGCGGATGATGGCAAGGGGCGCCGTTGAAACCAATATTCCCTATTGCCTGTCAACTGTTGCTACCACCAGTCTGGAAAAAATTGCCGGTGATGCCGGCCCCAATGCCTGGTTCCAGCTTTATATCGTCAATGACGAAACCATTAACCGCGATATTATCGCCAGAGCCAAACAGTCCAATTACAAAACCATAATTGTAACCGTTGATGTGCCCTATCTGGCCCGGCGTCCAAAAGACATCGCCAATGGCCTGTCTGTGCCACCTTCCATCGGGGTAAAAAGTGTATTGCAAACCGCAATGGCCCCTTTCTGGGCATTTGATACATTACGAGCCGGAATGCCGGAATTTGAAAACCTGACACCTTATGTGGAACCTGGACAGGATTTGCGCAGCGCTTCACATTATATCTCGGCACTGGCCCGTGGTCATGTCACCCTCGACAAACTAAAGCTGGTGCGTGAATTGTGGCCCGGCAAGATGATCGTCAAGGGCATTCTGGATGAAATAGATGCCAAAACCGCCAAAGATATTGGTGCTGATGCCATCATCGTTTCCAACCATGGTGGCCGCCAGATCGACAGCGCCCCCAGTCCGCTGTCAGTAATTGACAGGGTGAGAAAAACCGTTGGCAAGGACATGCCGATCATCATGGATTCAGGTGTCAGATCAGGGCTTGATGTGGTCCGCATGCTGGCATCAGGAGCAGATTTTGTCATGGCAGGCCGCGCCTTTGGCTTTGGCACCGCAGCCCTT
>JALXCV010000128.1 GCA_026990765.1 Hyphomicrobiales bacterium
ATATAGCCGCCGTTGCCACGCAGTCCGGGTCAATGCCATCATAAACAGCTTCTTCCCAGGCATCGAGAATATAGCGCAAAGCGGCATGTTTTGCCTGGGCAATATCCTCAATCTCATTTTGCACAGCCCCTGCATCCATTTTGAAAATGGGTGATTGTGTCACGCGAATATCCCCTTGTTTTTAGTTTTGCGTGTTTTATCAGCCCACTCTAGCAGCCACCAAAACGGCCCGCATCCATAACCTTTATTAAAGGTTAACGCGGACTGGAAAATTTGTGGAAAACTTTATTTTCGGATAATTTTTATTTCTGGGTGAAAAGCATGAGCGACAAGGGCAAATGTCACATCATAGGTCATATCAACCGGTTTTCTGCCATTTATTGTCTGGACAATGATGTTACCAATATCACGTCCAGCTGCCAGTCTGGAAGTGTCAAGCGCAGATGCCTGTCCCTTTTTCCACAGTAAAATCATAAAACCGGGCAGAGTACATCTCAGAAAACCAAATTATCACGGCTGGCAGCTTTGCATCTCATCATGATTAACAATCTGGATTAAAAGCTGATATATGGCCAATCAGAATTATGTGAATTGTTTTAATGCTGTTTGAATAAAGTCAGATGTACCCGGAGTCATTTTGAGATCATAATGGTTGTTGCTGTTTATCCACCTGACATCGGAAACATCGCTGGCAGCCTTTGCCTCACCTGAAATCCAGTTGCCGAGGAAAACGGATAAGACAAAATGTGCTTCCACCTTGCCGGTTTTATCCTTGTGGATAATCTCGATAGTATCCATCAGCCTGATAATTTCAGCTTCAACCCCGGTTTCTTCTTTCAATTCGCGCAAGGCTGCCGCCCGCAGCGGTTCGCCATCTTCAACATGGCCACCGGGAAAACTCCACAGGCCATAACCGATCTGGTTGCCGCGTTTGGCCAGCAGAACCTTGCCATTGCGAATAACGCACATACTGACACCTGCTACCGGTTTGACGCTCATTTGTCGGCTTTCCTTTTATTCCTGCAGATGCCACAATGGCTTTATGTGCGGAATGTTCTCATTGACCAAGACCCCAAACGAAGTGGAATCTGTCTTTGCTTATGGCAAAGAAGTACAGTTTCCACCACGTGACCATGTGACACCCGGCGGGCCGCTGGCGATAATCCGCCAGTGGCAGGCCAACCGCGAATATGCACTGGTGCGCTGGGGTTTTGTTCCCGGCTGGGCCAAAGAGGTTAGAACCGGTCGCCCGCTGATCAATGCCAGAGCCGAGACCATAACTGAAAAACCCAGCTTCAAATCCGCCATCAAACATCGCCGCTGCCTGATCCCGGCTGACGGGTTTTATGAATGGCAGGGTACGGTGCCGGGTAAAAAACAACCCTACCATATTCATCGCCCTGATCATTCACTATTTGCCATGGCCGGCATATGGGAACACTGGATGGGCGCAGATGGTTCAGAATTTGAAACCGCAGCCATCATAACCACAAGCGCCAATAATGCCTTGCAGCCCATCCATGACCGCATGCCGGTGATCATCCACGCCAAAGACCATGCCGACTGGCTGGATTGTGAACGCATCATGACCAGATCGATATTACCGCTTATGGTCCCGTCCCGTGATGATTATTTCATCGCAAGCAAAACTGTGATCAAGCCGCGATTAGCTGGCAAGACCTCTGAACAGCCAAAGCTGTTATGATGGCACAGGTACGTTAGGCCTGAAGTGGTTTCTTCAAACCTCCCAGGTAAAGCCCTGACGCATAACCTCATTTATGCTGCGCCCGGTGCCGTGATGTGAGGCCTTGGCATCTGCCAGTTGCTGATAGGCAACGGTTTCATATGTGTCATCAGGATTATTGTACAAAACCCCGGTAGCCACCGGCATGCCAGGTTCAATTTCAGCCAGCATCATTGCCAAAGCGCGGTTTTTCTCATTATGGGTAATCAGACCGGCCTCTTTTTCATTGCCCGGTTCAAATTCGCATGCAGAAAGACCAAAACAGTCAGCATCAAGTTTTATTCCCTTGTTGCTGTCATTGCCATAGACAAGAGGTTGACCATCTTGCAATTGCACCTGTTTTTCCTTTGCCTTCTTCTTGTCGGTAAAATCGGTGAATACTTCATCATTGAAGACAAAGCAGTTCTGGAAGATTTCAACGAATGAAGTCCCTTTATGATCATGAGCAGCTTTCAGAATTTCACCAAGTTGCTTTTGCTGGGTGTCAACTGCACGCGCCACAAATCTGGCTCCCGAGCCAAGAGCCAGTCGTGCCGGGTTAACCGGAGTATCAATTGATCCCATTGGCGATGTCGGAGATTTGGTGCCTTCATGCGAGGTTGGTGAATATTGCCCCTTTGTCAGACCGTAAATCTCATTGTTGAACAGCAATATCTGACAATTGAAATTACGCCGCAAAATATGCATGAAATGATTGCCGCCAATTGACAGCGCATCGCCATCACCGGTGATGATCCACACATCAAGGTCCGGATTGGCCAAAATTGCACCAGAAGCAATTGCCGGGGCGCGTCCATGAATGCCATGAAAACCATATGTGTCCATGTAATATGGAAACCGTGACGAGCAGCCAATACCGGATACAAAAACAGTGTTTTCCTTCATTGCGCCAACATCAACCAGGGTTTTTCTTACAGCTTTGAGGACTGAATAGTCACCGCAACCGGGGCACCAGCGTACCTCCTGATCAGAGGTGAAATCTGCAACTGTGGTTTCAGGTCTGATATTCATTTTATTGCCTCCAGTTCGAGGTGAATTGCCTTTTTGATTTCCCGGATCAGGAATGGTCTGCCGGTTACCTTGCTCAGGCTGGTAGCTTGCGGGCAATTATTGTCACGCATCAGGGTAACCAGTTGTCCGGCATTCATTTCTGGCACCAGCAAGCGTTTGAACTTGCTCATTACTTCACACTGATTGGCCGCAAACGGGTACAGATGGCGCAAGTGAATATGGCTGACCGAATGGCCTTCATCGCGCATTACTGTTACCGCGCGCGATACCGGCCCATAGGTTGAACCCCATGTCACCACTCCGACATCTGCTTCCTCATCGCCCTGATCAACCTTCAGAGGTTCTATCTGTTGGGCAATTCGCTTAATGCGTTCAGACCGAACATTGGTCATTTTCTGATGATTGTCAGGATCATATGAAATGTTACCGGTGTCATAATCCTTTTCAAGACCACCAATGCGGTGCTCAAGTCCAGGAGTTCCAGGCACTGGCCATATTCTGGCCAGAGTATCAGGATCACGCAGCAACGGGTGAAATCCTTCAGGGTCGGTATGGTTTTTAACCCCTATTGGCTCCATCGCATCAACATCCGGTATCCGCCATGGTGATGAGGCATTGGAAATGAACCCGTCAGTCAGCAATATTACCGGGGTCATATAGGTAAGGGCAATTCTTGCCGCCTCGATAGCGCAGTCAAAACTGTCATGCGGAGAACTTGCTGCAATTACCGGTACTGGTGTATCGCCAT
>JALXCV010000129.1 GCA_026990765.1 Hyphomicrobiales bacterium
TGACACCCATCTGGTGCCTACCACCACGGTAATGTTTGTTGGAGTATTGGTGGCCCTGATTGCTGTAGTCAAATTGCTGGCGATTTTCGGCATCCATCTGCCATCGCGCTGGGGCTATTGATGGCTGGCGTGGTTCAGGTCCTGTTACCACTGGCGCTGGATGAAGCCTATTCATATTCCGTGCCGGAAAACCTTGATATAAATATTGGCGATTTCGTTCTGGTGCCGCTTGGCACCCGTGAGATTGTCGGGGTTGTCTGGTCTGACAAATCCACCAGGATATCTGCCAGAATTCGTGACATTATAGAGCGTATCGACTTGCCACCACTAACTGCCATACAGCGCAAATTCATCAACTGGATAGCCGATTATTACCTCTCGCCACCTGGAATGGTACTGCGCGGCGGCATGCGGGCCAAGGGTATTTTTGAACCACCACGCCAGCGTCTTGCATACAGGCTGACCGGCAAACAGCCAGACAGAATAACCCCGCAGCGCCAAAGACTGTTAAATGAAGCCCGCGATCTTCCCGCCATGACCAGATCAGAACTGGCAGGAGTTACAGGTGTCTCAGTCGGGGTAATTAACGGACTTGTAAAACTGGGCGTGCTTGAAGCAGTTGAACTTCCCCCCTTTGCACCCTTCGCCCGGCCCGACCCGGCTGGCAACCTTGTCGTTCTGTCAAAATCACAGGCAAAAGCTGCCAAAACTCTGCGCCAGTCGATCAGCGCCAATTCATTTTCTGTTACCCTGATTGACGGTGTTACCGGCTCGGGCAAGACCGAAGTTTATTTTGAGGCCATGGCCGCAGCCATCGCCAAAGGCAGACAGGTATTGCTGTTATTGCCGGAAATCGCCCTTACCAGCACTTTCATCAACCGGGTTGAACAACGCTTTGCCGCCCCGCCTGCAGAATGGCACTCCGAATTAAGACCGCGCGAGCGCGAACGGGTCTGGCGCGGTGTGGCCTCAGGCCAGGCCCAAATAGTGGTTGGTGCCAGATCAGCCCTGTTCCTGCCTTGGCAGAAACTGGGTCTGATCATTGTTGATGAAGAACATGAACCGGCATTCAAACAGGCAGACGGGGTTGCCTATCATGCCCGCGACATGTCTGTGGTCTATGGCTTACTTGGCAAATTCCCGGTAATTCTGGCCTCGGCCACCCCGTCGCTGGAATCACTGGTCAATGTTGATAATGGCAAATATGCCCATGTGACCTTAAAAAACCGCCATGGCAATGCCGAATTACCAGATATTTCCCTGATCGACATGCGCACCAATCCTCCATCATCAGGCAGTTGGCTGTCAGACCCGCTGGCCGATGCCGTTACCCAAACTCTTGAAGATGGCAATCAGGCCCTGTTGTTTCTCAACCGGCGCGGCTATGCACCGCTCACTCTTTGCAGAACCTGCGGCCACCGCTTTCACTGTGCGCATTGCTCAAGCTGGCTGGTCGAACACCGGTTCCGCAACCAGTTGATCTGCCATCATTGCGGCCATAGTGAACCGGTACCGCAAATCTGCCCGGAATGTGAAAGTGAAGGCTCTCTGGTCCCCTGCGGCCCCGGCATTGAAAGACTGGCCGAAGAAGCCGCACTGCGCTTTCCAGATGCCGCAATTGCCATTCTTTCATCCGACATTGCCCGCGGCAAATCCCTGCACCAGATGATTACCGATATTGCCCGCGGCAAATATGATCTGATTATCGGCACCCAGCTGGTCGCCAAGGGGCACCATTTCCCGAATTTGACCTTAGCTGGAATAATAGATGCTGATCTGGCACTGGAAACCACCGACCCGCGCGCCGGTGAGCGAACCTGGCAATTACTGGCGCAGGTTTCAGGCCGGGCCGGTCGCGGTGACAAGCCGGGAAAGGCGCTGGTGCAGACCTATATGCCCGAACATCCATTATTACAGGCACTGGCCGCCGGTGATCACGACGGATTTCTTGCCCATGAAAAACAAATAAGGTTGGCCGCCGGACTTCCCCCTTATGGCCAACTGGCCGGAATAATCATTTCCGGCACCGACCAGAACCAGGCCCAAAGCTTTGCCATGGCACTTGTTGGAAGAATCCCGAAATCTGCCGATATCAGCGTACTTGGCCCGGCCCCTGCCCCGCTTTCGCAAATAAGAGGTCGCTATCGTTTCAGATTTCTGGTGAAATGCTCGCGCCAATCCAATATACAGGCATTCATCAGCCAATGGCTGGCAGATGTAACCCCCAAGGGTTCATTGCGCCTGTCAGTAGATATTGACCCGTATAATTTTCTTTGATTGCCTGACCCATATGAGTTTCACCGCCGACATATTGACCCTTTATCCGCAAATGTTCCCCGGACCTCTTGGCATTTCCCTTGCGGGCAAGGCCCTGCAAAATGACATCTGGTCACTCAATACCCACCAGATTCGCGACCATGCGCTGGACAAGCATCACATGGTTGACGACACCCCCGCCGGTGGCGGGCCGGGAATGGTGCTAAAGGCTGATGTTCTGGCCCGGGCCATTGATGCTGTCTCACCTGCAAACGACACCCGCCCGCGTCTGTTGATGAGTCCGCGCGGCAAGGTACTGGATCAGCAAATGGTGCGTGATCTCAGCAAGGGCGAAGGAGTGATAATTGTCTGTGGCCGATTCGAAGGCATTGATGAAAGGGTGATTGAAGGTCGCAATCTGCTCGAAGTCTCGATAGGTGATTATATATTGTCAGGCGGTGAACCGGCCGCTCTGGTAATGCTGGATGCAATTATCCGCCTGCTTCCAGGTGTTATGGGTTCTGATTTGTCGGAAATTGAGGAAAGTTTTGAAAACGGACTGCTCGAACACCCCCATTATACCCGTCCGCGTGACTGGGAGGGCAGAAAAATTCCGGAAATACTGCTTTCTGGCAATCATGCGGCAATTAAAGACTGGCGCTTTGAGCAATCTCGCGCTATTACAAGAGCCAGACGACCTGACCTTTTGAATGGTGTTAATAAAAAATAACGCCATTTACGGGTAGTTTTTGCAATACAGACATTGATTTTTCTGAAATTTGCGCTAGAACACGCGCAAATCTATTTTTCAAGGCGAGTACCAATGAATATTATTGAGCAGTTGGAAGCTGAACAGCGCGACAAGATTAATGCCCAGCGCGAACTTCCAGACTTTGCACCAGGCGACACAGTAGTTGTAGCAGTGCGCATCCGCGAGGGCGAGCGTTCTCGTATCCAGAATTTTGAAGGCGTAGTTATTGCCCGCTCCGGTTCAGGAATCCACGAAAACTTCACAGTCCGCAAAATGTCATATGGTGAAGGTGTTGAAAGAGTATTCCCGGTCTATTCACCGCTGGTCGAAGGTGTAACAGTTCTGCGCCACGGCAAGGTTCGCCGCGCCAAACTGTATTATCTGCGCGGCCTGACCGGCAAGCGTGCCCGTATTGCTGAAAAGCAGCGCTCCCAGGTTTCCAAAGACGTCAAAAACAAGGCTGCCAAGGCAGAACCTGCAGCATCTGATGATATATCTCTTATCTCCGGTGTTGGTGATGTTCTGGCCAAGAAGCTGGCAGGTGAAGGCATTTCTTTCTTCAAGCAGATAGCTGAATGGACTCCTGAAGATGTGGCTGATTATGATGCCAAGCTTGACCTTAAAGGTCGCATTGAGCGTGAAGAATGGATTGAGCAGGCCAAAGAACTTATGGCAGGCAAGGCCCCACGCGCCAAATCAGACCAGAAAGCAGCTGAAAAAGCTTAAAACCGCTTTTCAGCAACCCCAGATTCAAGGCCGGTTATTCAGTAACCGGCCTTTTTATCTGGAAATTGCCAATATCGGCCCCATCTGTCGGCCAAAATCGTGGCGAGCGACATCAGGTGCATAAATTTTGGAAATTGACCCGTCCAGAAACAATGCGTTGGGTGTATTCAGATGCAGCTTGAACAACCGGGCAAACTGGTAAAAATTCACTGGCGTTGCTGAAATCGCAAATTTCACTATTTTGCCACCCTTTACCACTCCGACACCATTGCGGATTTTGACAGAATCAGAATCGGGCAGGAATTTGGGATGATACTTCCCCCTGATCACCAGCATTGGTCCTGACTGGGTAGCAATTCTGGCAACCCTTTTGCGTGCCTTGTAAACTGATGTTTCTTCAACAAAAGCCCGCCCGCCGCTTATATGAAATACACCATTGGGTTTAAGGTAGAAATTACCGGAAGCTTTTGCCTGATTAAGCCGCTTTATCTGCTTGTATTCTGTCACAAACAAGCCGACCGGCAAGCGCGAAACCTGATACATCCCGGCATTAATGGCAAATACCAGCTTGCGGTTTCTGGTTTTAAGATATTTTGCCAGTGAGTTGAAATCCCCGATCACCCTGCCGGTATCATCATAAAGATACAGCCCCAGAAATTGCCTGCTGATATCAAACTGGCAGACAATATAGCTGTTGCCTTCAAATTTATCCCTTGCGCATCCATCACCAAGCGCCATTTGGGCTGGCAACACAGCCGCAACCATCAGCCCTGCAAACAGTTTTTTGATCATGAAAACTCATCTGTCAGCCAATCACGGCAGCAATATGTTATTTTGCCCCCTTTTGTTTTTGCATCAGGGGCGCTAAATGAATATCAAAATTCTGACCGAACTGCTTTTCAGGGAACAAGACAACCATGCCACGCACACTTTATGACAAAATCTGGGACGCTCACCTTGTTGATGAAGGTGATGATGGCACATGTCTTTTGTATATTGACCGCCATCTGGTGCATGAAGTCACCTCACCTCAGGCCTTTGAGGGCATGCGTCTTTCCGGTCGCAAATTGCGGCATCCTGAAAAGACACTTGCAGTGGTTGACCATAATATTCCAACCACTGACCGCTCAAAGGGTATTGATGATCCTGAAAGCCGTTTGCAGGTTGAAACCCTGGCAAAAAATGCTGCCGAATTTGGTGTTCAATATTTCTCTGAAACCGACAAGCGTCAGGGCGTGGTTCATATTATCGGCCCCGAACAGGGATTTACCTTGCCCGGCACCACCATTGTTTGCGGTGACAGCCATACCTCGACCCATGGCGCATTTGGTGCACTGGCCCATGGTATTGGCACCTCGGAAGTTGAACATGTGATGGCCACCCAGACACTGATCCAGTCCAAGGCCAAAAACATGCGCGTTACCGTCAATGGCCAACTGGCCGATGGGGTTACCGCAAAGGATATCATCCTTGCCATTATCGGTGAGATCGGCACTGCCGGTGGCACCGGTTATGTAATTGAATATGCAGGCGATGCCATCAAGGCACTTTCCATGGAAGGCCGGATGACCGTTTGCAACATGACAATCGAGGCTGGCGCCCGTGCTGGCATGATTGCTCCTGATGAAAAAACCTTTGAATATTTCAAGAACCGTCCAATGTCACCCAAAGGCGATGACTGGGACAGGGCCGTTGCCTATTGGAAGACCTTGCACAGCGATGAGGGCGCTCATTTCGACCATGAGATAATTCTTGATGCTGCATCACTGCCACCGCTGGTAACATGGGGAACCAGCCCGGAAGATGTGGTGTCAGTCAATGGCGCTGCCCCTGATCCAGCCAGCATTGAAGATGAAACCCGACGCACCGCAGTTCAGCGCAAACTGGATTATATGGGTCTGACTGCTGGTCAAAAAATGAGTGATGTCGAGGTTGATCATGTATTTATCGGCTCATGCACCAATGGCCGTATTGAGGATTTGCGCGCTGCTGCTGCAATGATCGGTGATCGCAAGGTATCTGACAATGTTGCAGCCATAGTGGTTCCCGGCTCAGGTCTGGTGAAAGAACAGGCTGAGGCTGAAGGTCTGGACAAAATATTCACTGATGCCGGGTTTGAATGGCGCGAGCCTGGTTGTTCAATGTGCCTGGCAATGAATGCGGACAAATTGTCACCCGGCGACCGTTGCGCCTCAACTTCCAATCGCAATTTTGAAGGCAGACAGGGCTTTAAGGGCAGAACCCATCTGGTATCCCCGCAAATGGCCGCTGTTGCAGCCTTAACAGGCCGTTTTGTCGATATTCGCGACTGGAAATAACCTTTCTGTCCCGTTTCGGTGCAACAGGTGAACGATTAATGAATATGTTGTTAAGCCGGAAAAAAGGTTAACCGTGCTATTGCTTTAATCAAGAACCTGACGTATCTGTTTTGAGTAATTACCGGGGACTAAAAAATGACAACTTCTACCGCCGATGAACGCTTCTTGAAGCGCATCCTGTTTTTGCTCGTGAGCGCAACCATCATAGCCGGATCACTGGCAGGCGCTGCTACCGTCAAGGCTGGATCACAGGCAACCAATTTTGTGTTGTTTGAGCAATCAGGCCAGTAAAACACCAACCACTGCACCATGAAGAGATTTTGCTTCAGGTCTGACCACCTGATCAATTACCCATGTCTGCAGTTTTGATAAAACATCCACTTCCAGCCTTTATTTGGAATATGATTATTTGACATGTTAAGCAGACAAATATAAATTACCCTGACATGTCACCTTTAGTATTTCTGTTTCCCGATGGAAGCGTAAACACCAAGATTTGTGACTGATAATAAGGTGCTTCATGCTGTGTTTGTGATTCAGACAAAACATGAAACACTCTATGGCGCTGGAAACCTGACAATGGGCTTAAACTCAACCAGATCTGATACAGACAATGCAATTATTCGCCACAAGGATCAGATTTACTCAAGAATAAAAACCGATATTATCCGCTGCGTTCTCGAACCTGGTTCTGCTATCAGTGAAGCCAAGCTGGCGGATCGTTACAAGGTCGGCAAGGCTCCGGTTCGTGATGCCCTGGCCCGGTTACGGCATGAAAAGCTGGTTATTTCTGAACCACGCAAAGGCCACACTATAGCCCCTATCACCATTCGCGACGTGATTGACCTTTATGAAGTACGCGTGGCGCTGGAGCCGGTAGCTGCCAGAATGGCCGCTGGCAAGGTTGATGAAGCAGTTTTGCGCCCCATAGCCAATGCCTGCGAAAAACCAATATCGAATAATGACCCGGCCAGTATTTCCGACTTTATCGGCAGCAACTCGGAATTTCACCGCGCCATTGCCAGATTCTCCGGCAATCGCCGACTGGCAGACCAGATATCAAACCTGCTGGATGAAACCGACCGTGTCCGTCATATTATGGTCGGTTCGGTGAAATCACGCACTGAAACCATAGCCGAACATGGCGAGCTGGTGGATTGTCTGGTTTCGGGCGACCGCGAAGCTGCAGCCAGCCTGACCAAAAGCCACATTCAGCGCGGCTGGAAAATGGTTCTCAGTTCCCTGCTCACACAGTTCCAGTTCATGGATCTGGATATTGGCGGCCCATTACAGGAAATCGATGTCAAGAACCTGACAAAGGATGTCGATGACACCCGCATTCTCACCCTGATTAACAATAATGAATCCAAATAACAACTCTCAAAGAGGCTCAAATGAATAGACGCGAACGCTTTTATGCCGCCGTTAATGGCGAAAAACTTGACCGGGTGCCGGTAACAACATGGATGCACTTTGTCACCGGCTATATGACCGGTCAGCAATCAGCTGAACGACATTGCGAATTTTTCAGACATTACGGCTTTGATCTGGCAAAAGCCGTCAGTGACTACCGCTATCCGATGCCTGACGGGATGAACGCCATCAATACAGTCGATGATTTTGCCAGGATCAATTCAGTTCCCGTAACTCATCCCTTTCTTGCAGAGCAGATAAACCTGCTTGAAGGCATCAGAACAGAACTTGGCGAAGAATGGCCGGTAATCGACACCACCTTTGATCCTATCCAGCAGGTATTGCGTCGCGCCGGATTTTCTACAATGCAACTTATTTTTGACAATCCGGCAAGTGCCAGACCAATGCTTGAGGCTGCAACAGAAACCGTAATCGGTTATGTCCGCAAGCTGAAAGAAATCGGTGTAGACGGTGTGTTTTATTCAACCCGTGCTGCTGCTACGGAAAAAAGCACTCAAGGCTATACCACACAAGCCTTTGAAGAGCTGCTGCAACCCTATGACAAGGCCATTCTGGAAGAAATGAAAGGCATGGTTCGGATGCTGCATACCTGCAAGAACCATCTGGACTTGTCACGGGTTGATGATTATCCCCATGAAGTTCTAAGCTGGGCCGATCTTGACCCGACCTGCCCGACCATGGCGGAAGTTCGCAGCCATAATGATAAATGCCTGATGGGTGGTATCAACCAGTCAGGAGTTATCGAACAAAGCATTGATCAGATCAGACATGATTGCGACGCCGCAATTGCCGTCAATAATGGCCAGAACTTTATTCTTAGCCCCGGCTGCACCATCGGCTCCAACTGCCCAGATCATGTTTTGGCAACCATCGCCAGCTATGCGCGTCCATGATCGGATTTATCGGCTCTGGTAAAATGGGGATTCCCATGGCTGGCAATCTGCTGGCCAATGGTGAAAAACTGGCTGTCTATGCCCGCTCCCCCGCCAAAGCCGAACCATTGATAGCAGTCGGTGCCAGCCCGTGCGAAAGCATCGCAGAACTGGCAACTGACTGCAACATCATCTTCACGATTCTTGGCGGTCCCGAAGATGTTGAGGAATTGTATTTGGGCAAAGCCGGCCTTGTTCTCAATGCTGGCCCCGGCACCATCCTCATTGACATGACCACATCATCCCCGCAACTTGCAAAAAAGCTGCATCAAAAGGGCCTTGAAGCATCAATCAGGGTCCTGAATGCCCCGGTAACCGGTGGTGTTCCAGCAGCTGAAACCGGAAAATTATGCTTCATGGTTGGCGGGGATAGAGATGCACTTGCCAGCACAATCCCGCTTTTAAAGCTCATGGGAAACAAAATCATCCATATGGGCAAAGCCGGAGCCGGTCAGACTGCCAAAGCCTGCAACCAGATTGCAGTGGCTGGAATATTACTGGGAATGAGTGAAGCACTAAGCCTTGCTTCAAGCGATGATATTGACACTGAAAAGGTCTTTGAGGCCTTAAACAGCGGCACCGCATCCAGCACGTTAATGAGCCGGATTGGCCGTAAAATGCTTGATGGCGATACAAGCGCCAGTTTCACTGCCTCCCACTTCATCAAGGATTTGCAAATTGCCACCAATATCGCCGCCCGGCATGGCAAAACCATATATGGGGCCGATTATTGCCGGAAATTATGCGAAACCCTTGATCCAGACAGTGGGTTGCAGGACCTGATCAGCGCAGCAATACCGAAAGATAATCCGGGTCAAGACTAATCCAGACCTCTTCATCACCAAGTTGTTCTGCCAGTGCTCCGGCAAGAGTTGCATTGAGAATGCAATCCTTCACACCATCAACCTCCAGACTCAAGCTGGTAAAACTGCCCTTGAAAACCCGGTGAATGATTTTGGCTTTCATTACCCCTTTGTTTCCAGGTTTTTTGGCTGAACAGGAAATGCTTTCAGGACGAATGGCAGCACTGACATCTTGACCTTCTTTTGCAGTTCCAGACCGGCAAACACCGCGCAATTCATTACCCTGCCAGTCAAGCACGACATAATCATCATCGATTTTCTTCACCGAGCATGAAAGCATGTTGGTTTCACCGATGAAACCGGCAACAAATGTGGTTTCAGGGTGATAATAAAGGTCTTTGGGTGAACCATCCTGTTCAAGCCGGCCCTCATTCATCACCAAGATACGATCAGACATGGTCAGGGCCTCTTCCTGATCATGGGTCACAAACACAAAAGTTTTGCCGGTCTGTTGCTGAATGGTTTTCAGTTCAATCTGTACCTGCTTGCGCAATTTGGCATCCAGCGCCCCAAGCGGCTCATCCAGTAACAGCACTTTCGGATCAGGTGCCAGCGCCCGTGCCAGAGCCACCCGCTGGCGCTGACCGCCAGACAGCTCATCCGGTTTTCTGTCACCAAACCCGTCAAGCTGCATGAATTCCAAAAGCTCATCAATACGCTTTTTGATCTGCGCCTTGTTCTGCCCCTTCATTTCCAGCCCGAAAGCAATATTTTCAGACACTGTCATATGCGGGAACAGGGCATAGTCCTGAAACACCATATTGACATTGCGCCGATTGGGCGGAATCTTCGTGACCTTATCATCACCCAAAAACACCTCACCCTCAGTTGGCTCGATAAACCCGCCAAGAATCCGCAATGTAGTTGATTTGCCACAGCCTGACGGCCCCAAAAGGGTTACAAACTGGCCCGGTTCGATAAAAATATCGAAATCTTCCACAGCAACCACCGAACCAAACTTTTTTGAAATGTTCTGTAACCGGACTGTTGAATCATTAGTTTGCATTTTCGAGTTTAAACCTTCTTCTTGTTGCGTCGCATCAGGCGTTCAGCAGACAGTCCCAGAGCGGCGGTAATTAACAGAATAATTGCAGAAATAGCGTTGATCTCCGGCGACATGCCGGTACGCAATTGCGAAAAGATATAGACCGGCAAGGTAGGCTCATAGCCACCCAGGAAGAATGAGCGGACAAAATCATCAAAGCTGGTCAACATGCAGAAAATTCCGGCACCGATCAGCGATGGCACCAGAAACGGCAGGGTAATGCGCATAAAGGCAATAACATTATCAGCCCCCAGATCAAGCGCTGCATCAATGTGGCTTTCCGGTTGTGAATTGAGCCGGGCAATACCAACCAGGGTAACAAATGGTACATTGTGAACAGTATGACCCAGAATAATCGCCCACATTCCAGGGGTGATATCCAGTGACTGCGCATAGATCCTTAAGGAAATTGCCGAAATAATCCCTGGAATAACCGCCGGCAGGCAGGCAAGGGCGAATAATATGAACTTGCCGCGAAATTTGGTCGGCCCCAGCGCCATGGCTGCCCATGTACCGATTATCAGCGATAAAATCGTCGTGGAAATGGCAATTGTCATGGAATAGGCAAATATTCCCAGAACCTCCATGTCATTAATCGCCACCTGATACCATTTGAAGGTCCATGAGCGGATAGGGAAACCGATAAATTCAGAATCCTTGAACCCCATCATCACCATCATGATCAATGGCAGGAACAGATAGATAATAAATGCCCAGAATATCATGGACATTAAAAGTCGGGTGTTGCGTGTCATTACAGCATTCCCTTTCCGCCACGTCCCATGATTTTCAGGAACACACCGGCTATTGTCAGGGTTGAAATCAGCATGATACCGGAAAAGGCAGCCCCGACCGACCAGCGGTCAGCCGCCACATTAAAGAACCCGGCAAGAGTTTCGGAAAACAGCGTGCTGGATGGACCGCCAAGAATAACCGGGGTTGCATAAAATCCGGTAGAAATCAGGAACACCAGCACACTGCCCGATATAATCCCGTCCTTGGATAATGGCAGGGTAATACGCCAGAAGCGTTTCCATGCCCCCGCTCCCAGATCTGCACCTGCTTCATTCATATTTGCCGGAATTTTTTCAAGCGCCGAATAAAGCGGCAACAGCAT
>JALXCV010000130.1 GCA_026990765.1 Hyphomicrobiales bacterium
ACCCGCCATAATTGGTGATATCCCAGAAAACATTACCGAAACCGGTATATGTCTGCAAATCAGCATTCAATGTACCAAATGGATCGGTAAGTGAGGCTTTCATCCGGTAACCGCCTGTTACCTCAACCCGCATATGGTCAGTTACCTGACAACCGGCACCGGCTTCCACAAAACCCAGATTGGCAATTTCTTCATCCAGCGCATTATTGTTTCCGCTGCCACCAAAAACCCCGGCAGTGTTGGAAACCCTGGGCAATGTGTGAAAAGCACCACCACCATCAACGCGGGCATAAAAGCATGACTGAAAATTATCAACAACTTCAACCACCGGGTCCAGATCTGCTGCCAGACCACTCATCGGGCTTGCAAAAACTGCAACCAGTCCGATCGAAGTTAATCCCAAAATGCGAAACCTCATAACGCAACTCCATCTTTACGCGGGAAGGTTCCCGCCAATCTGACAAACCGGCAGCGCAATTCGGTTCTGTTCAAACACTGCCTTACTAAACTTGTATGAAACCGGTAAAAACGGCTTCCAACTGAAAGGCAGTATTAACCAAACCAATTAAGAAGGGATTAAGGATAAAAATTAATAGAGTAATTAACCAGCAAGACCGGAATTTACCACAAGCTGGGTTTTTTGCCGGCCCTGGTCAGCCGGTCGAATTTTTCGGTCAGAAAACGCTGGAATTCATCAGTTTTGTAATGATCACCGGCGATGAATTCAAAAAAGCTGATGAAATGAAACGGTTTGAAATAACCCGGCATTCTGGCCACTTCAATATCACGACCGCTTTTGCCATCCATGCCTGCAAGCGATGTTGGCAAAAACACAATGGTCGGGGTGAAGTGTACTCGCCAGCGCCTGGCCAACTCGCGCTCTTCCATTACCTTGCCATCAAAGTCCGTCACTTCGCGCGATCCCCACAGATTAATCTGCAACACGCCAAAATTATCCTGAATGAACTTGGATATTTCCGGTATTTCCAGATTGACCTTGTGCATTTCAGCGCAATAGGGGCAGCCCTTTTGCTCAAACATCAAGACCATATGCTTGCCTTGCGCTGTAACCTCGGCATGGTTATCACGAAGATTCATAAACGTATCCATGAACCATGGTTTTACATGCAAACCGCTTTCATTTAATTGCGGTTTGGCTAATGCCGGTATTGCAGTAAGCGCAGTGGCTGCCGCGGCAGCAAGCAGAAAATCTCGACGGTGCATAATATATACCCTTCACATTCATGAATGATCATATATTAGCATATAAACACCGCCAGTAAATTCAAATTTACGTGCGGTTCTAAACGCCAGCTTCAGATGCCATGTTTTTCATCGATTTTTGCACCTTTTCAAAGGCTCTCACTTCAATCTGGCGGATACGCTCGCGGCTTACACCAAATTCCTGGCTGAGGTCTTCTAGTGTGAGCGGTTCTTCTGACAGGCGTCTTGCCTTGAAAATACGCTGTTCGCGCTCATTCAACTGATCCATTGAGCGTTCCAGCAAGTCCATGCGCATCTTGTGTTCTTCTGATTCGACCAGTTCGGTTTCCTGATCAACAGCATCATCGGTCAACCAGTCCTGCCATTCACCTTCCGAATCGGCTCGCATTGGCGCATTAAGTGATGTATCACCGGAAATACGCCGGTTCATGGAGATTACATCTTCTTGTGGAACGCCAAGCCGTCTGGAGATTTCATCTACATGGTCAGGATGCAAATCCCCATCATCAAGTGCATTTATCTGCCCCTTGATCTTGCGCAGATTGAAAAACAGTTTTTTCTGATTGGCTGTAGTTCCCATTTTAACCAGTGACCATGAGCGCAGGATGAATTCCTGGATTGATGCCCTGATCCACCACATGGCATAGGTGGCCAGACGGAAGCCCTTGTCAGGATCAAACCGTTTGACCGCCTGCATAAGGCCGACATTACCTTCAGAAACAATTTCATTGACCGGCAGACCATAGCCGCGATAGCCCATGGCAATCTTGGCCACCAGTCGCAAATGGCTGGTCACCAGCTTGTGGGCCGCATCACTGTCTCCATCTTCGCGCCAGCGTTTGGCCAGCATGAATTCCTCATCAGGTTGCAACATTGGAAATTTGCGAACCTTGGCTAAATAATTGGAAAGTCCCTCTTCACCGGTAAGGGCCGGTAATGCTGCTTTGGCCATCTGTCATGTTCCCGATTCAAATATTATCTATTATTACATCATATATAGAAATGATATAAGGCATTTTTAAGATATCCGACTATATTAGTATGATTAAATATTGTCCATCTTGCCAGTCATAAAATCCTATGGCCGTTTAAGCTGTTTTACCAGCATGGATATTTCTGCTGGTAAATCACTGGTAAATATAAGTTTTTCTCCAGTTTGCGGATGTTCAAAGCCCAGCTTCCAGGCATGTAGTGCCTGCCGGTCAAGTTTTTCAAGTATTTGCGCTGTTGCTTCATCAAGCCTCCTGGCTGATGCTGCAAAGCCCGATCCATAGACCTTGTCGCCCAGTAGCGGATGGCCAATATGGGCCATATGTACCCTGATCTGATGAGTGCGCCCGGTCTCCAGTCTGCATTCCACCAAGGATGCAAGCGGCTTGTTCTTTGCATCAAAAAACTGGTCTTTCAGGGTGAAATGGGTGATTGCATGTCGACCACCTTCATTGAGAACCGCCATTTTCTGCCGGTTATGCCGGTGCCTGCCAATCAGTGTATCAATGGTTCCCGATGAGCGTGAAGTAATACCCCATACCAGCGCCATATAGGCCCGCTCCAGTATCCCGTCACGACCATGGGCGGCAAACTGGTTGCTTAATGATTTATGGGCTTCATCATTTTTGGCAACCACCATCAGCCCGGATGTGTCCTTGTCCAGCCGGTGCACGATGCCCGGGCGCAAAACCCCGCCGATCCCTGATAAACTGTCAGCGCAATGAAACAGCAGGGCATTGACCAGCGTGTCATTCTGATGACCGGCAGCTGGATGCACCACCAGCCCTGCTGGCTTGTCCAGCACCAGCACATCATCATCTTCATACACAACATTGATCGGAATTTTTACAGCTTCCGGTTCTGCCGGGGCAGGTGGTGGTATGCGAACCGTAATCTCATCTCCTTTGGCCGGCTTGAAGCGGGCCTTGTCGATGACTTTCGCATTTACACTAACCTCACCAGCGGCTATGAGACTTTGAAACCGGGCGCGAGACAGCTGTACAAGACTATCAGCCAGCAACCGGTCAAGCCGAACACCCGCATTGGTTTCATCGACCAGCAGATGGATTATTTCAGGATCACTATTAGTCATGGACAGTAATTCTCAATCAGAAACAGCCCCGCAAGGGGCAATTCCGCCACCTGATCCCCGCAAACTGAAACGCATGAAGATTATCGTTGCTGTTCTGGGAGTGTTGATGCTGGCGGGTATAATCGCGCTTATTGGAGGTATTGCTTATAAGGCATCAAAGATGAAATCAAGGCCGCAGGTTG
>JALXCV010000131.1 GCA_026990765.1 Hyphomicrobiales bacterium
CGAACCCCGCGCGATGTGACCGGTTGGCGATAGGGAAAATGATCGGCATATAACAACCCCAGCGTTTCCGATACCCGTTCTTTTAGATAGCTGGCATTATTCTGGAACGGTTGCATCCGCCTGATATCAACATCCCACAAATCAGAAGGAGGCAAACCATCATTCATCCACTGCGCCAATACCTTGCCTGCACCACCGGCAGACTGAATGCCAACCGAATTAAACCCGGCGCAAACCCAGAAGTTCTTAACCTCTGGTGTCTCACCCAGATAATAGCGGTCATCAGGAGTAAAGCTCTCTGGCCCGTTAAAGAAAGTATGAATACCGGTTTCAGCCAATATCGGCATTCTTTCTATCGCTTTTGATAATACCGGTTCAAAATGATCAAAATCATCCGGTAGCTGATCGAAACAGAAATCCTTTGGAATACCCTCCATCCCCCATGGCTTGGATTTTGGCTCAAACGCCCCCAGCAGGATTTTCCCGGCATCTTCCTTGTAATAGGCACATTCATCCGGCACCCGCAGCACCGGCAATTGACCCAGCCCCTCAATATTGTCGGTAACAATATAAAAATGTTCACAGGCATGAAGTGGCACTGCACTACCGGCCATTTTACCAACCTCACGTGCCCACATGCCTGCACAATTGATTACATGTTCACACTCGATCTGATGAGGAGTACCGCTTGCATCTTCAACACTGACCGAACGGATTATATCATCAGACGTATTGATTGCCATTACCGTGATATTTTCAAATACCCTGACCCCCATCTGTCTGGCTCCTTTGGCCAGCGCCATGGTTATATTGATCGGATCACCCTGACCATCCTTGGGCAGAAACACCGCTCCATGGGCATCTTCAACATTCAGATACGGGTATCGCTTCAATACTTCCTGATTGGATATTTCTTCAACCTCAACCCCGAAAGCCCGCGCCATTGAGGCACCACGCAGGATTTCTTCACGCCTTGCTTCACTAAGGGCAAGGGTTATGGATCCATTGCGCCTGATACCGGTTGCAACCCCGGTTTCCTCTTCCAGGCTGAAATACAATTCTTGCGTATATTTAGCCAGTCTGGTCATGTTGGAAGTGGCCCTTAGCTGACCTATCAGACCGGCTGCATGCCAGGTGGTGCCGCAAGTCAGCTGCCGCCGTTCCAGCAGAATAACATCGCTCCAGCCAAGTTTTGCCAGATGATAGGCAACAGAAGCCCCGGCCACTCCACCACCAATAATTACCGCGCGGGCCTTTTTGGGAAGATCAGACATCCGTTTTTCCTTTCAAGATCAATATACAGGCGGTGAAACAACCCAGATCACCACCGCCGTTTCATCACCGGTATTACGCCAGCGATAAGGCTCACCGGCAAAGCGGAAACTGTCACCTGCTGCAAGCTTTAGCCATTTTCCATCTATTTCAATTTCCAGCCTGCCGGAAACCAGATAACCGGCATCTTCGCTATCGCGCTGAACTGTTTGCTTGCGCTCGCCATGCGGTGAAAACTCACAACGCAAAATCTCAAACTGTCCACCTAGATCAGGTGACAGCAATTCCTCAACCAGACCATCTTCAGCACCGCCAAGCCTTCTGCGATTGCTTGCCCGAACCACAAATCCCCGATCAGAAGGATCACCATCAAGTTTTCCAAAGAAAAAACTTACCGGGACATTGAATATTTCTGCCACCTTGCGAAGATCACCCAGCGAAGGCTCGGACTTGCCCCGCTCCAACTGACTGACAAATCCGATAGATCGATCCAGCTTTGCAGCCAGATCAGCAATCGTCATATCTGCCGCCTTGCGCAAGGCCCTTATGTCATTACCGGTTTTGCTGATCATTCATTATCTCCATAATTTCATATAGATTCATTATTATGAAAATATCAAGTATTTTTTCATTCATATTTACCAGCCTGCTCAATTCATCTATGGATTTATCTGAAATTCATGGCTCAATGCTTCTGATCCTGGCAGACTGAACAGCCCTTTTGCCAAACAGCATATTTGCAATTTGCAATAATCCACTTTGCAAATTGCAAACCCTGCCAGAAGCCGCATCCAGGGCTTGCAGCTCATATAGTTAAATATCCTTGAGCACATACCAAATATGCCAAAACCCGGTTTGGCACATTACTTGCGTTATATTTGCCAGCGCTGGGATTTTTGTATTGCGTACTCAGCCAGTTTCATCGGGAAAGCAAGTCAATGGCCTGCTTTCCCGTTTGTTTTTAAATCAACCTTGCTGCCAAGCCTTGCACATATCCGCCTGCAACGCTACATGATAGCAGACAAATCACATGAACTGCGGGCACTCCACATGCAATCAATAATAATGCTGATACTCACCATCATCAATATTTACACTTGGGTCATCATTGCCATGGTAATTGCCAGCTGGCTGTTTGCCTTTAATATTGTCAATCCCAACAATCAGTTTGTCCGCCAGGTGCAATATTTTCTGCTTCGCCTGACCGAACCGGTGCTTGCCCCGATCCGCCGTATTCTGCCCGATCTTGGCGGCATTGATCTTTCCCCGATCGTATTGCTGCTGGGACTGCAATTCCTGCGCAACCTGATAATTGAATATTCCATGTGATGCAATCGCGCTTCTGGTCCACCTACAGAGATGGCCTGCTGATTTTCATCAGGGCCACAGCTGGTGCCAGACGCAATGCCTTTGCCGGCCTTTATTGTGATCCCGACGGCAAAATGTCGTTAAAAATTGCAATTCAGGCGCAACCGGAAAAGGGAAAAGCCAACAAGGCAATTATACAGTTTCTGGCAAAACGATTAGGTGTGGCCAAGTCACAATTGCAATTGCATTCAGGTCAAACCGATCGTATGAAAACACTTTATACCACCTGCCATGATCAGCAATTTCTCACTAGCCTTGAAAGGCTCTATGAAGAGGTAAAGTAATATGACAACAGCAAGCATTATTGACGGCAAGGCCATTGCAGCCGAGCTGCGCCAGCAAGTCGCAAATGAAGTTGGCAAATTACCATTCAAGCCGGGACTGGCCGTGATTCTGGTGGGTGAAGATCCAGCAAGCAAGATCTATGTCCGCAACAAGCAGGTGCAGACGGTTGAAGCTGGCATGAACTCATTTGAACACAGGCTTGATGCCGATACCAGCCAGGATGATCTGCTGGCACTGATTGCAAAGCTCAACGCAGATGATGCGGTTCATGGCATTCTGGTGCAATTGCCCTTGCCAGACCATATTGATGAAAACAGGGTGATCAATGCAATTGACCCTGACAAGGATGTTGACGGCTTTCATGTAATAAATGCCGGTCGTCTGGCAACCGGCCAGAAGGCTCTAACATCATGCACCCCGGTTGGCTGTGTAATCCTTGCCAAAAAGGCGCTTGGCGAACTAAAGGGTCTTGAAGCGGTAATCGTTGGCCGGTCAAATATTGTCGGCAAACCGGTTGCGCAATTATTGCTGAGGGAACATTGCACCGTAACCATCGCCCATTCGCGCACCCGCAATCTGGATGAGGTTTGCCGCCGTGCCGATATTTTGGTGGCAGCAGTCGGGCGCCCGCAAATGATCAAGCAGGACTGGATCAAACCTGGAGCCTGCGTAATTGATGTAGGCATTAACCGCATCCCCAGGGAAGATGGCAAAACCCGTCTGGTTGGCGATGTGGATTTTGACGGCGCTGTTGAAGTGGCCGGTTCAATCACCCCGGTTCCCGGCGGTGTCGGCCCCATGACCATCGCCTGTCTGCTGCGCAATACCTTGCAGGCAGCCTGCGCCCTTGAAGGTCTGCCAGAACCAAAAATATAACCGTCAGGGCGCTGACTATTTTTCAGTCAGTTTCAGCTCGATACGCCGATTGCGGGCTTTGGCCTCAACACTGTCACCCCGGTCAATCGGCTGGAACTCGCCAAACCCGGCAGCAACCAGCCGGTTTGGCGGCACACCCATCTTGATCAGCTGCTTGACCACTGCAATGGCACGCGCTGCTGACAATTCCCAGTTTGACTGGAATTTCGGTGTATTGATCGGATCATTGTCCGTATGACCGTCAACCCGCAGCACCCAGTTTATGTCAGAGGGAATTTCCTTTTCCAGTTCTCTGATCGCTGTTGCAAGTTTTTCCAGCTCTCTGGCACCATTGGGATTGATTACATCAGCCCCCTTGGGGAACAGCACTTCTGACTGGAATACAAACCGGTCACCAACAATCGAAACATCAGAGCGATTGGACAGGATTCGCCGCAGCCGGCCAAAGAATTCAGAGCGGAACCGGGCCAGCTCACGCACCCTTTGCGCCAGTGCCGAATTAAGCCTTCTTCCAAGATCGGCGATCTGCACCTTGGATTTTCTGTCACGTGATTCAGCTGCCTCTAGCGCACTGTTCAAAATGCTTATCTGGCGACGCAGGGCGGCAATCTGCTGGTTCAGCAACTCAAGTCTGGCCAGGGCTTCAGAAGAAATATCCTTTTCTGCTTCCAGCTTGGCCTGCAACTGAACTACCGCTGACTTGTTACTGTCATCTTTTGAATCCAGCCCTTCCAGCAAGGCCTGCAGGGCCGATGTCTTGCCACGCGCTGCTTTCAGATCATCCGTCAGCGCCCCAAGTGTAAGTTCAAGTTCAGACTTTGATGATTTCTCCAGCGCCAGTAGGTCTGTCAGTTCGGCAATTCGTGAACGCAGCTTTATCAGTACCGTATCCTGACCGGTTATTTCCCTTGCCAGCAAGAACTGGGCAATCATGAAAACTGAAAGCAGGAAAGTGATAACCAGCAATAATTGCGCCATTGCATCAACAAAGCCGGGCCAGTACAAAGCCCCTTCGCTTGATCTTGATCGCCGGTTCAAGGCACGCGACATTCAATCAGTCCCCCAAACCCGGTTTTTTTGATTTGATGGCAGATTTCAGGCGGTTGCCAACTGCGGTTTTTGCCGGCGCACCAGTGATCAGTTTCTCCAGTCTGGTTTGCTGTTCTGATTGTGACTGCACCCACTGGCGAACAATTTTCTGCTCTTCACGCATCTGGTGCACCAGCCCGTGCACCGCATCTGCCAGCTTGTCGATTGATCCAGCTTCGGTGCCACCACCGCCTCCCGGATCAGAAAGTGCTTCTTCCAGCGTGTGGTTCATCCGGTCAATCCCTGCCTGCAACCCGGACATGTCCATTTGCAGATATTGCGGCACTGATGATTGCCCGCCATGACCATCACCGGCATGAATATCGGTTATTGAAGACAGCCAGTCTTCCAGCGAATTGTAGAACCGGTTTTGTGCCTGCGATGCCTGCAAATCAAGAAACCCCAGAACCAGAGACCCGGCCAGCCCGAACAGTGAGGATGAAAATGAGGTTCCCATACCGGCCAGAGGCGCTTCCAGCCCGGCTTTAAGATCTTCAAAGATAGTGGCTGATTCAGCCGATGAAACATCAAGCCCCTTGATAGCAGCCCCAACCGATGAAACCGTCTGCAATAACCCCCAGAAGGTTCCAAGCAGCCCCAGAAACACCAGCAATCCGATCATGTAACGTGAAATATCGCGCGATTCATCCAGCCTTGATGCCAGTGAATCCAGCAGGGAGCGCATCGAAATCGTATTCAAAACCGTTTGTCCCTGCCGCCCGCGCAACAATGCAGCCATTGGTGCCAGCAGATTGGGGGAATATGGTATTTCCAGCCCCGGTTCTGCAATACGGAAATTATTTATCCAGTTAACTTCAGGAAACAGCCGCCATACCATTCTGAAAGCATATATCAGCCCCAAAAACAGTACCCCGAGTATTACCCCGTTAAGCCCCGGATTGGACATGAAAGCCTGTTTGAATTGCGGATAAAGCACCGCCGCCAGAATAACAACCAGAATGGCAAATACCATCATCCGCACAAGATAAACCCTTGGCAGGTCCAGAACCGCACCTTCATCCAGATCATCAACACTCATGCCAACTGCCCTTTATATCCGCTATTATGAATCGGTTATCTTGATTGTAACCTATCAGTGCAATTGATAAAAGCCCGCATTTTTCGCTTGTTTCTTTGCCGGCGCATATCGAAGCACCCGGCATGGTTGCCATTGAATATCTGGTCTGTATCTGTCACATTCATATCTGGTAATGAAATTTACGGGTTATATGCAATGAAATTAAGCTGTGATGCCTGCAAACAGGAATGCGAATTACAGGTATCAGGTCCAACCGACCTGAAATCGGCCATGCCCAAGGGTTGGCGACCGCGCCGCATTGACGGGCAGGTTTATAATCTTTGCGATGTTTGCGGAAATATCTCACATTTTCGTGGCGGCCTGTCTGCCTATTTGCAGGACCGGCTGGGGCTGGCCAAGCGGGTGGAATTTGACTGGCCGGAAAATGAAGACCTGTCTTTCTGGAATCCGCGCCTGCCGGAATATTCGGCCCTGCGCGAAGCCACAAAAGATAAAAGCTGATTTGCAAAACCGCTTGCGCGTCAAACAATTGCCGGGCTATTGATCTTTCTGTATCGGTTTGAACCATGCACTGATTCACCGCCGCCGGTGGCAAAAAAGAGAGACTCGATGTCAAAAGATGCCCTTTCAATCCTTAAAACCCTTATTGCCTGCCCATCTGTAACCCCGGATGCAACCGGCGTTCTCAATGCCTTGCAGGACATATTGGAGCCAGCCGGTTTTACCTGCACACGCCTGCCATTCAGTGACAAGGCAACACCCGACGTTGACAATCTTTACGCTCGCATTGGCACCGGGGCACCACATTTGTGCTTTGCCGGACATGTTGATGTAGTCCCGGTTGGTGATGAAGCATCGTGGAAATACCCGCCATTTTCTGCAACTGTAGCTGATGGGTTTATTCATGGGCGCGGTGCCTGTGACATGAAGGGATCGGTTGCCGCTTTTACTGCCGCAGTACTTGATATTGGCAAGGAACTGACCGGTTCGGTTTCCCTGCTGATCACCGGCGATGAAGAAGGCCCGGCCATCAATGGCACGGTTAAAATGCTGCAATGGATGCAGGAAAATGATGAACTGCCCGATGAATGTCTGGTTGGTGAACCCAGCTGTTCTGAAAAGCTTGGTGATACCATAAAAATTGGCCGTCGTGGCTCTATCACTTTTACAGTAACCGTCAAGGGTATTCAGGGCCATGTTGCCTATCCGCATCTGTCACTTAATCCGGTACATATTCTGGCCCGGCTGATTGACAGGCTGGCAAGCACTCCGCTTGATGCAGGCACTGACCGGTTTGACCCTTCAACCCTGTCAGTATCAACCTTTGATGTTGGCAATCCTGCAGCCAATGTAATTCCTGAAAAGGCCAGCGCTGTCTTTAATATCCGGTTTAATACCGAACATACTGCCGACAGTCTTAAAGCTCTCATTCAGGAAAATTGCGATGAGATTTGCAGGCAGCTGGGCGGTGAATTTGAAATTTCCTCCGTCACCGGGGGTGAATGTTTTGTTGCCAATCGCGGACCTTTGCTTTCAGTTGTCCAGCAGGCCATTGGCAATGAAACCGGGCTTGAAGCAGAACTGAGCACATCAGGGGGCACATCAGATGCCCGCTTTGTTAAAAATTACTGCCCGGTCATCGAATTTGGTCCAACCAACAAGACCATCCATCAGGTAAATGAATGTCTCAATATTGCCGAACTGGAAGCAACCAGCCGGATCTACCGTGAAGTAATCACCCGATATATGCAAATGGGCCTTGAATGAGCCGCACTGCTGAAATAATCAACTCGCTTGTTGGTGCATTGGAACTGGCAAGGCAGGAAGATCGGGGACTTGCGAGATTCAATCTCACCAGCGATGGTTTCTGGTTCTCTTTTGCTGCCATATTGCTGTTACTGCCATTTTACCTGCTGGCCGGTGAAATCGACAAACAGACCATAGACCAGTCCGGCACGCCAGATTCGATATTGCTGGCATTTACCCTTGCTGCACAATGGATAGCCTGGCCAATAGCCATGATCTTTGTGGCCCGTATTCTCAACCTGTCTGGATATTACGGGCGCTACATCACTGTTTATAATTGGGCATCTGTCATAATAATGGCATTCACTACCTTGCCCTTACTGGCAATGGGGATTGGCTTGCTGGGCAAGGAATCTGCCTACTGGTTAAGCTTTATGGCTTTCCTTGTTACCCTGTATTATCGCTGGTACATAACCCGGCTGACCCTTGAAACCGGTGCTGCCATAGCAGCAGCACTGGTTCTGGGCGATATTGTGCTAAGTCTGTCTATCATCAAGCTGCTGACTTGAATGCCCGTTTTTCCTGCCTTGCCTGTTTGCGCCGCAAATACGAATAATAAAGCACCGGAATAACCACCAGCGTCAGCACTGTTGAAACCAGAATGCCAAAGATCAGCGACACAGCCAGACCGTTGAAAATTGGATCATCAAGAATAAAGAATGCCCCCATCATCGCTGCCACTGCGGTCAGGATAATCGGCTTGGCGCGAACCGCTGCCGCATTGACTACAGCTTCATGCAGACCCACACCATCGGCAACCTGCTTGTTGATGAAGTCTACCAGCAAGATCGAGTTTCGAACGATGATACCGGCCAGCGCAATCAT
This sequence comes from Hyphomicrobiales bacterium, assembly GCA_026990765.1. Classification (GTDB taxonomy): domain Bacteria; phylum Pseudomonadota; class Alphaproteobacteria; order Rhizobiales; family Aestuariivirgaceae; genus JALWJW01. The sequence continues at coordinate 8,561 of JALXCV010000131.1, forward strand.
CCCGATCATCGAAGTTGCGGTAAATTTGGCACCCAGCAGCGCATGTCCCGGCATTACCCCGATTATGGTAAGCGGAATTGGCGCCATGATGATCAGCGGTACAAGATATGAGCGGAACTGGGCTACCACCAGGAAATAGATCAGGATAATACCAACCCCATATGCAATCCCCATATCACGGAAAGTCTCATAGGTTATCTGCCATTCACCATCCCATTTGAGCGAGAATCCTATTGGATTATCCGGCTGGGAAATGAAATGCTGCTTGATCGGCATGCCCATGGTGCCATTTATGGTTTTCAGTCGCTGATAAATTTCAGCCATGCCATAAAGCGGGCTGTCAAGCTTGCCGGCCATATCACCCAGCACATACACAACCGGCAGCAGGTCCTTGTGATAAATCGGGGTTTCACGGGTGGTTCTGGTGATCTTCACCAATTGTGACAGAGGAACCAGAGTCCCGTTGCGTGCCCGCAATTTAAGCTCCAGCACAGTTTCAATATTACCTTTTTCAGTAGCCGGGAACTGCACCCTGATCGGCACCGCTGTTTTCACGCCCGGCTTGTGCAGATAATTAACATCTTCACCAGCCAGTACGGTTGCGATTGATGTGGCCACTGCACTTTGCGGAATACCCAGTGATGCAGCCCGCTGCCTGTCAACCGATATTATCAGTCTGGGCGTTGCTGCTTCAATTGTATCATCAATATCAATAATATCGGCTGTATCTTCAAAAGCCTTGCGGACAATCGCTGCATTGGCAATCTGGCCCTTGTAATCAAGTCCATATATTTCAGCTACCAGCGGAGAAAATACCGGTGGACCAGGTGGCACTTCCACCACCTTGATATTGGCTGTCTTGTCCTTGATTGCAGCATTGATCTTCTCGCGCAAGTCAAGTGCCACATTATGGCTTTTGCGTTCACGCTCATGCTGGTCAACCAGATTGACCTGAATGTCGCCAAAATGTGAAGCCTGGCGCAGATAATATTGCCTGACCAGACCATTAAAGCCCACCGGCGATGCAGTACCGGCATACATCTGGTAATCTGAAATCTCTGGAACATTATCCAGAACATCACCTATATCAGACAATACTCGCGCTGTTTTTTCAATGCTGGTTCCCTCAGGCATATCGACCACAACCTGAAATTCAGATTTATTGTCAAATGGCAACATTTTAAGAACCACCGATTCTATCACTGCCAGCGAGCCGGAAAGCCCGACCATCACTATCAGTACCAGCACCAGCATGTATCGCAAGAACCGCCCGCTTCCCTTGCCCAGAAACAGGCCGACAAAAATATTGAAAAACCGGTAGGATTTACCCGCAGTTACAGCTTCATCATTTTCTGCATGATGACCATGCACCCGTATCAGCTTTGCTGCCAGCCACGGGGTAATGATAAAGGCAATTGCCAGTGATAACAGCATCCCCATAGACGCATTTATCGGAATAGGGCTCATATAAGGCCCCATCAGACCGGTTACAAAAGCCATTGGCAACAGGGCAGCTATAACTGTCAGGGTTGCCAGAATGGTTGGTCCGCCAACCTCATCAACCGCTTTGGGTATCAGTTGCCAGATGGGGCGTTTGTCGCCCAGTTCCATATGCCGGTGAATATTCTCCACCACCACAATTGCATCATCAACCAGAATCCCGATTGAAAAGATCAGGGCAAATAATGATACACGGTTAATGGTAAACCCGTAGGCCAGCGAGGCCACAAGAGTTACCGACAGCGTGGCTATGACCGCAATGCCAACTACAATTGCCGGTCGCCAGCCCATGGTCAAAATGACCAACAGCACCACAGAACCGGTTGCAAACAGCAATTTGGTAATCAGTTTTTTCGCCTTGGCATCAGCCGTTGCCCCGTAATTTCTGGTAGTAGTTACATTAACACTGTCAGGTATGGTAACGCCTTTAAGCTGTTCGATCCGCTCGATAAGTGTATTTGCAATATCAACCGCATTCTGGCCGGGCTGCTTGGCAATGGCCAAAGTCACTGCCGGGAATCTTCCCTTGACCGAAATATCCTTGGTTTCCGAGGCCATGCCAGGAACGAATGTCACGTAATTTGACGGGGTATCAGGCCCTTCTATAACTTCCGCAACATCTGACAGATAAACCGGTTTGCCATTATTAAGACCAACAATCAGCTCCTTGACTTCAGATGCCTCCACCAGAAAAGTGCCGGCACGAACTGGAATATCCAGATTATTGCTGATAATTGTTGCATTTTCAGTCGATGAATTTGCCGCCTGCAATGCCATTCGCAAATCCGCCAGAACCAGCCCGTAGCCGGCAAGCTTCTGGGCATCAATACGCACATTAACCACATTTTGCTGTGAGCCGATTGTCCGTATCTGTCTGGTGCCTGAAACCCGTTGCAATTCAGCCTCCAGCGCGTGCGCAACCTTGGTCAAATCAAAAGCACTTTGCGTCTGGCTTTCGCTCCACAAGGTAACTGTGACAATTGGAATATCATCAATACTGCGTGGCTTGATGATTGGTTGTGCCGCCCCCAGATTGCGCGGCAACCAGTCCTGATTTGAAAAAACCTTGTCATACAGCCCGACAATGACATCGGTCCGGTCAAGCCCGACCTTGAACTGTACAGTCAGTGTGGCAAGACCGGGGCTGGAAACCGAATAAACATGCTTGATCCCGGAAATCTCCGACAAAACCTGCTCAGCCGGTGTGGCTATAAGGCTTTCCACCTCACGTGCGCTAGCCCCTGGAAAGGCAATAAATACATTGGCAAAGGTCACATTGATCTGCGGTTCTTCCTCACGCGGGGTTATCATGACCGCAAAAAAGCCTGACAACAGTGAGGCTATAAGCAACAATGCCGTTATTTCAGAACGGACAAAGGCTTTGGCAATTATCCCTGAAACACCAAGTTTTTCATCTTTCATTTTGGTGCTCCAGCCTTGATATGTATCAGTGCCTTCAAAGGATCAAGCGCCACCTTGTCGCCCGCTTCAAGCCCTGACAGAACAGCCACTTTCCCATTGGCAAAGCTGCGCCCGGCCCGAATCTGCTGAAACCTTACCTTTTCATGGTCAAGCACCAGATAGGCACCTGTCACTTCACTGCGTCTGACTATGGCTTTTTCCGGCATCGTCAAAACAGAGTTCTCACCGGTCTTGAACACGGTTTTCACCAGCATGCCGGGGAAAACCGATTTGGTGCCATCCGGCAGTCTCAGCCTTACAGTAACCGTATTTGATTTTGGATCAGCAAACGGGAAAACTGTAAGGCTTTCTGCCTTTATGGTAGTATCTTTATCAACTATTACCGTGGCCCTGTTCTGCTCCCTGATAACCCTGGCAAATTGCTGGGGCACTTCTGATCGCACCCGCAGTTTTTCCAGCGAAAACCCGGTCATTAATGGCGTTCCCGGATTAGCTGCTTCCCCGATTTCCACATGCCGCTGGATCACAAATCCGCTGAATGGTGCCCTGACTACCGTATAGGCAAGCTGTTCTTTGGCCTGCTGCACCGCAGCCTGCGCCCGCTCCTGCTGGGCAATGGCTGAATCTATCGATGATTTGGCGTTGTCATATCTGGCTCTGGCAACCGTGCCCTTTTTGAAAAGCTTGCTGACCCGGTTGAAATCCTGTTCTGCTGCCACCCTTCTGGCGATTGCAGATTTCAATTCGCTGGTTGCCTGATCCAGCCTTGCCTTGTGCTCCTTGTCAGAAAATCTGATGATCACTTCACCAGCTTTTACATAATCATCAACATCAAAATTTATTTCAATTATCCGACCCGAAGTCTGGGCTGAAATCGTTGCCTTGTTTACAGCTTCAACAGTTCCTTCAAACTGGTGGGTTTCTGCAACATTCTGCAAATTTATAACAGCTGTACTGAATGGCAATCCATCAGCTACAGCCGGAATTGTCGCTGTCAGTAACGCAGTTGATAAAAACAATATTTTTTTCATTATCTGTCTCCGGCGCAATAGGGTCCGCTTGGCATCAACGGTATATTAGAAATCGCTAATATAAAAACAAGGGGCCTACCTTGTAAAATAATCATATTGGCAAAAATATGCAAAAAAAAACAAGGCCATTTATATCTGGCCTTGTTCAAATACTGTATTTACCAAAAAATCAAGCCGAATTTTCTGCCATTTTTTCCTTTAGCATGCCATCCACCACTTTTATGGTGTTTTCCAGATCTGAAATTGCTTCCTTGATCTCCAGGCTCTGTTCACGCAGGGCAACCAGACGTTCTTTCATCTTCACCGATGATACTTCCAGCTGTTTGCGCTGACCATCTTTCAAATTGTAAAGGTCCAGCATTTCCTTGATTTCATCAAGCGAAAATCCGGCCCGCTTGCCGCGCAAGATGAGTTTCAGTTTTGCCCGGTCGCGATAATTGAAAATACGTGTCCAGCCTCTCCTTGCCGGGGATAAAAGACCTTTTTGCTCATAAAATCTCAAAGTACGGGGGGTAACATTAAAATCCCGGCACATTTGCGAGATTGAATGGGTTTTACCCCGGTCCACTTTTTCATTAGTCATTTTTCTAACCTTATTTTTCCAACAGACCCGAAGCAAGTTTACTCCATAAATGACCAATGGTCAAATAGGATTTACAACCCTTGATTTTAACGATTTACCTTCACCAAACGAAAAAAATTCAAATATCTGCCACAGATACGCACCGCCTTAACCCAATCTTTACCAAAAACATTAACCTTTGGACCAGTAATCATATTAATCGGCTGCCTGATTTGTTTTTTGCATCAGGCTTTTGATAAAAACAGTGAGAAAAACTAATGAAGCCTGGTATCCCGTGGAGCATCAAGGGAATTGAGAGTGAAAGCAGGGAAGCAGCAAAAGCTGCAGCTCGCCGCTCGGGTATGACACTTGGCCAATGGCTAAATTCAATGATTCTCGAAAATGCCGAAGAAAAACAGGCTGCCGCTGCGACCGGGACCAAAACCCGCAAGAAAACCCGGCGGACGACCACCAGGAAAAAACCGCGCAGCACTGGCAAATCATCAACCAGCAATGAAATAACCGCCCGGCTTGATCAACTGGCAGCACAATTGTCACAACTTACCAGAGACAATCAGGATACAGCCGTCACCCGCTTTGTCGATAATGATGATCATGCAATGGACAACCAGGTGCTTGAGCATTTGCAGACCCGCCTTGCAACCCATGAAGCCCGCTCTGTCCAGGCATTTGAAAAAATCAATAATCGTCTGGATGTTATTGATGAAAAACTTGAAGGCAATGATATCGCACAGGCTGTCGATGAACCTGTGTCAGAAGATGTCTCGACCTACAAGGTGCTGGAAAGTGCCATGCGTAATATTGTTGAACATATTGAGCATAGCGAAAAGCGCAATCAGGATTCCATCGCCAGACTTCAGGACAAGATGAGCGAGATTGTCAACAGGGCACAAAATTCCGAGAACGAGGAAATCAACAAGAATTCCCCGGCAATAGAAATGCTGGAAAAACGCGTCAGCGAAATGGCGACAAATATCGAAGAAGCGGCAAAAATTGATCATACTGAAAAGCTGCGCGATTATGTCGACGATAAAATATCCGGCCTTTCTGAACAGATATCTGCCCTTAGCCATTCCAGTGAAGCCCTGGCCCAGCGGGCTGAAATTGCCGCTGCTGAATCAGCCAAGACCGAAGCAGGAAAGGTTGAACAAAGGGTAGCCAGCCTTTTGGGTGAAGCCAGAGCCTTGATGACAAAATCTGCACCGGGAGAAGCTGATCTGAAATTTATTCGCGATGAGATTGGCAGCCTTAACCAGCGATTTGATGATATTAAAACCCAGTCAGCCTCTGACCGTGATGTGCAGTCACTGAAAATGGCCGTTGAACAGCTCACCACTTCGGTAAGTGCCGGCAATGACATGCGCCCGATACATGATCTGGAACAAAAGCTCGTTGAGCTTACCGGCAGGCTGGATGAAACCAGTTCCGGCATCCATCTGGCCCCGCAATTTGAAGAGCTGGACCACAAGATCCAAATGCTCGACCAGCAGTTGCAACAGGCTCTGGAAAACCAAAACGATCAGTCAGCCATTGCCGGTATCGAACACCAGATTGCGACGATAAATGACCGGATAATGGCAACTGAAGAAAAGCTTGGCCAATTATCAGCCATCGAACAATCAGTTTCCCAGCTCTATACAGCCATTGAAGAAAATCGCAACTGGGCCAGTCAGGTGGCTGAAGATGCCGCATCGCGCATGGCCGAACAGTTGTCACAACAGAACCTGCCTGCCGCAGCAGGTGAACCTTCAGCGGAGCTGAAAGCTCTTGAAGAAGGTCTGGCAGCGGTCAGACAGGCTACGGCTAATTCTGATCAGAGAAATAATGAAACCCTTGAAGCTGTTCATGAAACCCTTGAGCAGATCATTGGCAAACTGACTGTTCTTGAAGAAGCCCACTCAAGGCAGGAAGCTGAAAGGCTGTTGCAACAGCAATCACCGGCACAAGCACCTGCACCGGAAGCTGTAGCATCACCAGAGCCAGCAATATCTGCCTCCCCTGAACAGCAAGATGACTGGCAGCCGGTTATCCAGACACCGCTCGGCAATGACAGTCTTGATACACATGCCGATCCTTTCGCCCAGACCCCTGATGATCTTTTATCAACCCCGCTGCAGGAAAATGTTTCCCCGGCCTTTGATCCATCACCGGTGCAGACTGCAGCAGCTGATGGCATGGAAAGTCTGGAAAGCCACATTCAGACAGGCGATACCCAACCGGTTTCAGAACCAGTTGGTGAAGCTGAACCACCACTTGACTATATCGCCCAGGCACGCCTTGCATCACAAAGCGCCCAGGCACCAGAAACCCCCACTGCCATAGGTGCAGCCAGCCTGCTCGCACGCTTCAAGCCATCTGCAGGTGACAAGCCAAAGGCAGAAAAAGCATCAATAAAGTCAAAATTCAGCCTGCCATTCCTGTCAAAAAAAAAGACTGACAAGGTAGTATCAGAAAAAGCTGACAATACTGCCAATGACAATGAAGGCAGCCGCAAGCGGCTGATCCTTGCCGGTCTGGTATTGCTGGTAGCTGCGGGCACATTTGTCTATACCAACCTGTCTGGTGGTGAAAAGACTCCTGTCTCTCAGGCCCCGGCAGTTACATCCCCGGCACCAAAGCTGAAAACCCAATCCATGGTTCAGCCCGGCAAGGCAGAACACCAGATTGCCAAACCAAAATCTGTCCAGAATGTTTCCATGGTCACCAAATCCCCCCATATTCCATCCGGGGTGGATAAAAATATCATGCCGGTGTCTTATGAAAAAACCAGGATGACGGCAACCGGCGATATCTCTGGTAACGGCCCGGCACCGGTTGAACCGGTAACAACCGCGTCACTTCCAGATATTGCAGGCTCGGCCCCACAAGCCCAAAGCAATGCAGCATCGCCAACCGCCAGCCTTGCTCCGGCACAAAATCCGTCAGGCACAATTGCAACCAGTTCACTGCCCGAACAGATCGGCAGCAAATCCTTGCGGCTTGCAGCTGAACAAGGCGACCCCTCGGCCCAGTTCGTTATTGCCAGTCGCTATATGGACAACCGGACAATAAGCCGTGATTTCGCCAAGGCTGCCAACTGGTATCGCAAGGCTGCCAGTTCCGGCATGCCACCGGCCCAGTATCGTCTTGGTGCCCTGTTTGAACGCGGCAATGGTGTTCCCAAAGATTTAAATGCCGCCCGCCTGTGGTATGAAAGAGCTGCTGAGCACGGCAATGTAAAAGCCATGCACAATCTTGCAGTTATCTATGCCAATAAAAATTCCGGCATGACCGACTTTATCAAGGCACGCCACTGGTTTGAACAGGCTGCACGGCACGGGTTGAAAGACAGCCAGTATAATCTGGCGGTAATTCATGAACGCGGTCTTGGAACCAAAAGCTCACTGGCTAAAGCCTATTTCTGGTATTCACTGGCAGCAGCCCAGGGCGACAAGGGTGCCCGCATCAAGGCTCATGCCCTGAATAATCACCTAAGCAATGCTGAGCGAATAGCTGCCAAAAAACGGCTTGCTGCATGGAAACCGGAAAAACCCTCACGCACTGGCAATTTTGTAGCAATCAGGGATAAATCCTGGCAGATAGATACCGCGAAACGGGCGGTTAAGCTGGGTGCAAAACCATCGCTTTCAGGCAAGGCCCTGATTACTGCAACCCAAAAGACACTGGCAAGCCTTGGCTATGATATCGGCAAGGTTGACGGCAAGATGGGAACCCGTACCGCCAATGCGGTACGCCTGTTCCAGTTACAGACCGGCCTTGCAGTCAATGGCATGGTGTCAAATGATCTGCTGCAGCAATTACTGGCCCGCGCCGGGTAGTTTCCTAAAAGGCTGATAACTGAAAATTTTGCAACCGCTTCCGGTTTGGCTACACTCTGGCCCATGCAGATTGAGTCGAACTACCAGCAACCCGCGCTTGCAGAGAAATTCAATAACTGGTTTGCCGCTCGCGGCTGGCAGTGGCGAGCGCATCAATCCAAGGTTCTAAAACTTGCCCGGCAAGGCCATGATGTGCTTTTGATAGCGCCCACCGGGGGCGGCAAGACCCTTGCCGGTTTTCTGCCATCACTGGTTGAGCTTGATAACCATAAAACCGGTGACCTGCATACGCTTTATATCTCGCCATTAAAGGCCCTTGCTGTTGATATTGCCCGCAATCTTGAAACCCCGATCAGTGAAATGGGACTGGATATCAAGGTTGAAACCCGCACTGGCGATACCCCGGCAGGCAAAAAACAACGCCAGCGTCTAAAACCCCCCGATATTCTGGTTACCACCCCCGAACAGCTTTCGCTGATGATTTCACATGCAGGAGCGGCTCGCTATTTTGCCGGACTGAAATATATAATCTTTGATGAATTGCATGCCCTTGCCGCCAGCAAGCGCGGGGTTTTGCTGTCTTTGGCCCAGATACATCTTGGCACCCTTGCCCCGCAACTGGTACGCATCGGCCTGTCGGCAACAGTGGCTGATGTAAATGGCTTGCGTGACTGGCTGGTGCCGGGCGAAGAAATAGCTGAGCTTGTTGAGGGCCAGGCAGCGAAAGTTCCGCAAATTTCGATATTGCAGACCAAACAGCATCTGCCATGGTCAGGCCATTCCTGCCGCTATGCAATTCCAGAAATCTATGAACAGATCAAGTCCACAAGACTGGCCCTGATCTTCGTCAATACCCGTTCTCAGGCCGAAAGACTGTTTCAGGATTTATGGGCGGCAAATGAGGATAATCTGCCCATTGGTCTGCATCATGGCTCCCTTGATGTCAGCCAGCGCCGCAAGGTGGAAGCTGCCATGGTTGCCGGGCGCCTGAAGGCTGTTGTGTGTACCTCTACCCTTGACCTTGGCATTGACTGGGGCGATGTCGATCTGGTGATCAATGTCGGTGCTCCCAAAGGTTCAAGCCGGATATTGCAACGCATTGGTCGCTCCAATCACCGTCTCAATGAGGCTTCAACCGCGCTATTGGTGCCATCAAACCGTTTCGAAGTGCTCGAATGCGAAAGCGCCCGCAATGCGGTTGTTTCAGGTGCACAGGATTCAGAACCGCCAATGACCATGAAACTGGATGTGCTGGCCCAGCACATAATTGGCATTGCCTGTGCTGCTCCATTCGATCAGGACGAAGTTTATTGTGAAGTAACCTCTGCTGCCACCTATCGCCAGCTTGAACGCAAGGATTTTGACCGGATAATAGATTTTGTCGCTACCGGCGGTTACGCGCTGGCCTCATATGAGCAATATGCCCGCCTGCGACAAACCGCTGACGGCAAATGGCGCTTGTCACATCCACGCTTTGCTCAAAAATATCGACTCAATGCTGGAACCATTATCGAAGAACTGATGATAAAATTGCGGCTGGTAAAGTCAGCACCAAACCACAACAAGCCACGATCAGGTCGTGGTGGGCGCCTGCTGGGTGAGGTCGAGGAATATTTTATCAGTCAGCTGAATATTGGTGACACATTTTTATTCGCCGGGCAGATCCTGCAATTTGAAGGAATGCAGGAAACCACGGGGCTGGTTTCACAATCTGTCGCCATTGACCCCAAAGTGCCATCCTATATGGGCGGCAAGTTTCCTTTATCAACCTTTCTGGCCAGCGGGGTTCGCCAGATGCTGGGCGATCCGTTACAGCAAAAACAGCTTCCCCGGCAGGTCCGCGACTGGCTGAACATCCAGCGCTGGAAATCCATATTGCCAAAAGCCGACCAGATGCTGGTTGAAACCTTTCCTCGGGCCGACAAGCATTATCTGCTTTTATATCCATTCGATGGACGCCTTGCCCATCAAACCCTTGGTATGCTGCTTACCATGCGTCTGGAGCGACTGGGAGCAGCTCCCATGGGGTTTGTTGCCAATGACTATGCTCTGGCCATCTGGTGCCTGCATGATCTTTCCTTGTGGATCAAAACCGGCAGGCTGGATCTGGAACAATTACTTTGTGAAGATATGCTGGGTGACGATCTGGAAGCATGGCTTGCCAGGTCCAGCCTGTTAAAGCGCACATTTCGCGATTGCGCCCTGATTTCCGGACTCATCGAACGCCGTTCCCTGGACAAGGAAAAATCAGGACGGCAGATGACCGTGTCCAGCGACCTGATCTATGATGTGCTGGCCAGCCACCAGCCCGATCACATCTTGTTGCAGGCCACCATGGATGACGCAGCATCCGGTCTTGTCAATGCCCACAGGCTTGGGGATATGCTGAAACGCATCAAGGGACATATCATCCATAAAAGCCTTGACATGGTATCACCCCTTGCCGTGCCGGTAATGCTGGAGATCGGGCGTGAAATGATCCATGGGGAGGCTGATGAAGCCCTGTTACAGGAAGCAGCCGACACCATGATTGATGAGGCTATGCAGATGTTATGATTGAGTTTTACGGTATCGATATGAAACCTGATCTGACCGGCGCCCTGTATATAAGCGATTACAACATGTTGCTGGTTGCCGATCTGCATTTTGAAAAGGGATCATCCTGTGCCCGTTTCGGCCTGCACATACCGCCCTTTGATACCAGTTCCAGCCTTGACATGCTTGAAGACGCCATTTCCCGTTATTCTCCTTGCAGTCTTGTCTGCCTTGGTGACAGTTTTCATGATGACGATGCACAGGCAAGGTTGGGTGAGCATGATCGCCACAGAATAAACCGGATTGGTGAACAGCTTGATATTTTATGGATTACCGGCAATCATGATCCGGCATTATCAGGGGAACTGCCAGGTACAATTGCCGATGAGGCAGCAATAGGTCCATTGGTCCTTCGTCATGAACCACTGGCAAGGGGCAGGGGGATAATCTGCGGCCACCTGCACCCGGCTGCCACCATCAGCCAGCGGGGCAGACGCCTGCGCCGGCGCTGTTTTGCTGCAAGCTCCAGCCACCTGTTCATGCCTGCCTTTGGTGCCTATACCGGTGCCCTTGACGTTAAATCAAAAGCTTTCCTTCCATGGCTTGCAGATGATAATTTTGATGTCTGGATGATAGGCCGCGACAATATCCACCGATTTCCCGCTTCAAAGCTGGTATAAATCAAGATGTGATCATTGGCGCTACAATGTTCGAAGCAGCAATCCGGTCAAGGCCATACAGGTCAGAACAATGCTGAAAACCCTTATATTCACCAGCCAGCCTGGTGGTCTGAACCTGTAGGCATCGATAATGTCCCACAAGGCCAGCAGCAAAAAACCGGCCAGCAATGCACAAAGACCAATCAGGGCTGGCAGGATAATGGCAATTAGTGCCAGCACCATCGCCAGCAATCCGGCAAGCGATGCCAGTCCAAATGAAGGCACACGCGGCCTTTCAGGCAAACCGCCCCGGCGGGCACCGGTCACATAACTAAGATACAGCGCTGCATAGATAGTCGATAGTGACATGGCACTGGATGGCGGCACTGCTTCATTGGGAAAATATACCAGCCACAAGCCAACCCATAAGGGAACAACTGCAATAATTCCCGGTAACACATATATTTGCCTGCTCACACGGGTTTTTATTTTCATCCATCCATTATATCACAAATGGACAGTTTTTTCACCCTTCAGCCTATGGACGCCAATAGGTGAAGTGATCGCCGGTTGCCTCATCCTTGTAAACTCCGCGCAGATCAATAAACGGTCCGAACTGTTTGCACAGCCCGGCTATGGCTTCAAGCGGGAATTGCTCGATGAAAACCTTGTGCCGCAATGTCATGATAATCGCATCATAGGGCTGTTCGGAAAACGGATCATCGATCATCCGTGCTCCGCGACCACCTTCAAAATGATCATCTTCTGCCACCGGATCATAGCAATCCACATCCGCCCCGGCGGCCCATATGGCATCCATCATCTTGAAGGCCTTGGAATTGCGGGTATCAGCACAATCTTCCTTGAATGACCGCCCCAATACCAGCACTCTGGAACCGGACAGATTTTGTCCGCGCAACTCAAACAGCTGATCCAGTTTTTCCACCATGAAATTTGCCGTATTTTCATTCACCGCCCGCGCCGCTGAAACCAGTTCCATCGGCAGACCGTGACGTCTTCCCGCATCGACCAGAAAATACGGATCAACCGCAATGCAGTGACCACCCACCAGGCCGGGGCGATAATGATGGAAGTTCCATTTGGAGCCTGCCGCGGCAATAACGTCAGTTGAGCGAATACCCATCTTGTCAAACAGCATCATCATCTGGTTCATCAGCGCAATATTTATATCGCGCTGGGTGTTTTCCAGAATCTTTGCAGCCTCGGCCACCTTGATTGAGGGTGCCTTGTGCACACCCGCCTTGATTACCCGTGAATAAAGCTGTTCCAGAAAATCGGTAACCATTTGCGAACTGCCCGCCACAATTTTTTTGATATCTGGCAACCGCCTGGTCATATCGCCGGGGTTTATACGTTCAGGCGAGTATCCAAGAAAGAAGTCTTCGCCTTCCTTCATGCCTGAAACCCGCTCGATTACCGGCAGACACTTGCCCTCGGTGGTGCCTGGATCAACCGTGCTCTCAAATACCACTACCGCACCTTTTTTCATATGTTCGCCAACCAGTCGCGAAGCTGCAATTAACGGAGAATAATCCGGTTTGTTATGCGCATTGACCGGTGTTGGTACGCAAACAATAAGCACATCGGCATTTTTAAGTTCATCAGCACTGGTAGTGAAGTTAATCTTAGCCTGGGCAAATTCAACCGCATCAGCTTCACCGGTTGAATCAATACCATTATTGAGATCGCGGATTTTACTGGCCGATATATCAAACCCGGTAACCGGGGCATCGCTTGCAAAGCCTACTGCCAGTGGAATGCCCACATAGCCCAGACCGATAATGGCTACATGCGCAGTTGCAGCATGTGGTAAAACCATTTCCTGATCATCCGCGACTCTTTGCAATCTGTCCAGAAGCGCTCTTGCAGCCTCCAGTTGATTGACTTCTTCTTGTTCCTGCTTGGCTTGCATATCAAGCATCTTGGCCTCCCCAATAAAATCTGTCAGCATTTGCGCATTATCAGGTTGAGGATTTATTACCAGAAAGCTGTTTGCCAGCGCTTATGGTTAAGAAATATTTCCTTTTTTCATCAGGTGTTTCGAGATGATTCAACCACTTCACCTGTCATTAACAATGATAAGATTTTAATCAATTTTTATAGACTGTTTAACTGCCCGGTTAACCTAATACCAAGTGCATTTGTTCATCTTGTTGGCATGAAAACAACAAGATGGCTCATAAAATGATGATGATCGCCGGGGTGGAGTGGGTTTTTTCCATTCTCATTCTGATAGTTTTTGCCAACAGATATGTATTTGGCTCGCTTTTGCGTCTGCTCGACAAACGAACCAGACCCGATTATGGCGATGAGCCTGATACATGGCCAGGCGTTACCATCATTGTACCTGTCTACAATGAGGGCGATCACGTATTACAAACCGCCCGCTCATTTTCTCAACTGGATTACCCGCGCGACAGTCTCAACATTATATTTATCGATGATTGCTCCAGTGATGATACTTACGAATATCTTCTTCAGGTAGCGCAAACCTGGAACTGGATGAATGTCAGACGCAATGAACGCAATATGGGCAAGCGGCTCGGCATCAAGGCGGCAGTTCTTGATATTGATACCGAACTGGTACTGTCGGTTGATTCTGATGTTATTGTTGAATCTGACGCTCTCAAGGGACTGGTCCGCCACATGCTGGCCACTGGAGTTGATGCGGTTGGTGGCTGCGTATTTGTCTCCAATGCCAATGAAACCTGGCTGTCCAAAATGCAGGCGGTCAAATACTGGGTCGGTTATCAGTTCCTGAAAAATCTGGAAAATGCCTTCGATCACGTCATGTGTCTGTCCGGCTGCCTGACATTATATAAACGCTCAGCCCTGCTGGCAGTGGACAAGGATGTTGAGAACCGTACTTTCCTTGGCGATGAGGTCAAATATGGTGAGGACCGTTTTCTTACCCGCAAGCTGGTTGAACGCGGCTTTAAAACCAGATTGTGCTTTGATGCGCGATGCTATACCAAGGCGCCGCCCAAAATTTCCGGTTATCTGTCCCAGCAATTACGCTGGCGACGATCCAACTCGATAGATTTCATAACGGCTCTGCCGCATCTGGGCAAGTTCCATCCCTTGGTACTTGTTCATTACATTTCCATATCGCTGCTATTATTCTTCTATCCGCTGTTTCTGGTATCGCAGGTGATGCGGCTGGGCTTTGTCATCCCCATGTTTGAACATGCCCTGGTAGTGACAATATTTGCTGTTGCCTATGAATTTAACAAAAACAAGCTGCCCAAATTTGCCCAGACATCCGGCATCTGGTTTCTGGCAATTGTTCTGGTATTTCCGATCATGTATCTGACCATGACACCGCTGGGACTGGCAACGCTGGGAACAACATCATGGGAAACCCGCGGCAAAAAAACCAAAAAACAATGTACTGACCTGAAACCGGGAGCTGCGCCATGAGCAAATTGCCCCGTCCTGGACAGAACAACCAGCCACGCCCGCTGGCCGTGCTTTATATCGGCACCGACACGCAACAGATTGAAAAATCTCTGAAGCGAATTGATCGTGCCCACCAGTTGCATATTGTTCAAAGTGTCAGTGATGCAATGCAGTTGGCCAGAGACGCCTTCATTGATTGCGCCATAATTGATCAGCGCAATGAAACCAACCAGTCTGCATTAATGACGGCTTCGCTTGCCGCGCTGGCCACTGTTGATCGTATAATAGTACTGGCTAATCCTGAAAATGCCGCAACTTATGAGCAGCTTGGTCCCAAATGCCAGGTATTGACAAGCCCGTTCAAAACCTTTGAACTGACACGATATATATTTGATGGCGACACTGGTATTGATGCAAAACAAACAGCACGTTCCAGATTTAAGACACTTCTGGATGCAATCAGGAAACTGAAGCTGCCAAAAATACAATTTTCCCGCCAGGTAATTCCGGTTGTTTCATTTATCTATAAAAATACCGCCCTTGTGTTGCTGGCCTCCCTGTTCATGATTTTCCTGTCTTATGGGGTTCTGATCAGCTTCTTTCTGCTTTCTGACAGCTGGGGGACACCAATGACCCTGTCAAGCGGTAATCAGCTGGTGATCAAGGCTGAACAGAAAATGGATGATCTGCGGGTTAAGGCCAATCTGGTTCGCCAGCGCATTTCCCGCGAGGATCGCGAAGGTCAGGTTGCAGCACGTGAAATCGATGATGCCGGGGTAATGGCAGCTCTGGTGGCATCCACCATTGATGAGGAAATTATTCAAAGGATCACAAGGCACCGTGATTTTACCACCCAGATAAAGAGCCTGAGCAAAATTCGCCGGGAAATGAATGTCAATCTCAACAATTCCGAACTTGCCCGTAATTTGCGCAGCAAATACGCAAAACGCCTGATCAACCGGCGCAGCTATAATGCCGGTATTTTAGGGATCATGGAGGCAAAGCATCGCGCCGTCGAAGTGGATAATGAAATTGCCCGGCTAAAGCAGCAGGATGCACAGCTTCAAAGCTCCCTTGTCATGCTGGAATCTTTGCGCTCGCATGTTCAGAACAAGCATTCACTATCCATCCCGGTGGCCGTCAACGAACTGATGCCGCTGGCCAATGAGGTCATTACAGTCAAGACCCGTCTGAAAAATGCCCGGATGAAACTGGCATCTCATACAACCCGTAAAAAGCTGCTTGGCGATAATCTGGCGATTATTGAGGAATCGATACAATCCATTGAGAACACCCCCCTGGGCCGGGCCGTCAAGAATTCGGTTGTGGTTATGTTCGTTCCTTATGAAAACTCAAACAGCTTCAAAAAGGGAACGGCTCTTTATTCATGCAGCCTTGGCATTGTTTACTGCCACAAGGTTGGCCAAACCGGTGAAGCAATAAATGGTGAAACAACTGCTGTTCACCCGTTTTTCGGCAAAACCCTGCGCGGATCATTTGTTGAAGCCCTGCTCGATAATCCAGATGCAGCCAAAAAGGAGGTGCTACATGCTGGCCGACCACCTTTGTTCTTCTAAAAGCCTTATAATCGCCTGTCTGTTACTGGGTGCATGTTCGGCAAATCAGCCTGATTTTCAGCTTGCAGATAATGACAAACCGATACAGCAAAGCCAGAAGCAACAACAGGACCAGACCACCAAACCGGTAACAAAACCGGTTATCCGACCGGCAATGGCTGAATATCAAGGCGGCAAAACCCACCAGTCAGACTGGTGCACATATCTGAAAGAAGATGCCGCTGCCGAGGCTACGATTTTGCGGGCCCCCACCCTTTCAGGAGAAATCAATGATGAGGGTCGCAAAGGGGTTAATCTTGGCTTTGATCTGATGAATATCCCCAAATCCGTATTGATTGAGCGCACAGCTGTAGCCAAATGCAAACGCTACAAGGCAACCTCTGCCCTTAACCAGATGATACTGACTATCCCCGGCAAGCTGACCCGGGCCGGTTTTGCCGCAAAGGCCCGCTCCATAAAAGCCAATTCCCGCCAGTTGCGCGCCGTTAAAACCCTTGCAGCTCAAGAACTGCGCACCGGGGTTCTGGACAAACGTCAGGCTGACACTTTGCGCGTCAAGGTCGACATGTTGATAGCAGAGGGTAAAAAGGCAGATTCAGAAGCCGCCAGCCGCAAAAGTCTTGATTATTATGGCAATCAGAGCCTCAAGGCAGCCAGTTCACAATTGCTGGCAGCTGAACGCGAGCTGGCAGATATTAACAGCGATATCAGAACTGCTGATGCGTTTTCGGTCAATCTGCAAAGTGGCTGGCGAGATGCACTGGTGCAGGATGGTCTCAAGGTTCAAGATGATTCATTTTATGGCGGAGTAAAGGTTTCGGTCAAACTTGGTGCCCTCAACCCGATGCGGGCCGAACATGAACGCGCCGCACTCGCTGCCAGATTGCGCGCCCATAATAGTGAACCGGGAAGTGCTTTCTGGAAATTGCGTGAAATAATATCGGCTCAAAACGCAGCACGTTCCGGCCTTCTGGCATCACGGCGACAATTGCAGCGCGCTCTGTCAACAGCCAGGGGTCTCAAAGCCAGTCTGCCTCGCAATGATGAGGCCTATATTGCCTCGCGTCTAGAAATCGAAATCAGAATAATTGCCATCAAGGCAAAACTGGCCGGCGTCAACGCCTCACTGGCAGAAATCGATCATTCATTAAAGAGATTCAAATCCGGTTTCTCAGGTTAAATCCCGGTTTTTGCAGCTTCAAACCGGAATTGAACCTGTCTATTCAAACTCATCCGGTTTGAACTCCTGTACATTTGAGCAGAACTGGCAGGTAACTTCCAGTTTGCCGTCATGTTCCATATCCTTGCGGTCCTTGGAAGAAAAACCTTTCAGCATTTCAAACATCCTGTCACGCGAGCAGGTGCAGGCATGACTGACAGCCTGTGGCGGGTAAACCGTAACCCCATCTTCGTGATAGAGTCGATATAATAATCGTTCAGCTTCCAGCGTTGGATCAAGCAATTCATCATCCTTGGCAGTTTCAGCCAGCACCCGGGCTTTAGTCCAGTCATCACCATGGCTTGTGCCTTCTTTGGCCAGATGCTGAACCATGATGCCGCCTGCTCGCCAGTGTTTGCCATTTTCATCAACCAGCGGCCCGGCAGCCAGTCTGATCAGGCTTGGCAATTGTTCAGATTTTTCAAAATAGCTGTCTGCTGCCTCAGCCAGCGACTGGCCTTTCAGCTCCACAATACCCTGATACTGCTCCATCTCCTTGCCCTGATCAATCGTCAGCGCCAGATGCCCCTTGCCCAGAAGCGGGCCATCAGCATCCAGTCTGTCCTGATCATAATGGGCATAACCCCTGATATTGCCAGGACTGGTATAATCGGCAACCAGCAGTGAAACCGGGCCATCACCTTGTGCCTGCAATATCAGCTTGCCGTCAAATTTCAGAGCGCTGCCCAAAAGAGCCGTCAGGCTGACAGCTTCGGCCAGCAGCCGCGATACAGTTTCAGGGTAATCGTGTTTTTTGACAATCTCATCAACCACTGACCCCAGACGCACTACGCGCCCGCGCACTCCAAGCGGTTCTACTGCAAATGGCAGTACCAGATTATCACTCAGCTTATTACTCATCATCGGCCATACAAAAACCCAGAACTGCCTTTTGTGCATGCAGCCGGTTTTCAGCTTCGGCAAATACCACAGATTGCGGCCCGTCAATAACCTGCGCTGTCACTTCTTCACCGCGATGAGCCGGCAGACAGTGCATGAATATCGCATCCGGCCTTGCCATATCCATCAATCTTTGATCAACCTGATAGGGCTGCAGCATATTATGCAGATTATGGTTTGGTTCATCACCCATTGATTCCCAGGTATCGGTTACCACACAATCAACCCCGGTTACTGCATCTTCCGGCTTGTCGGTAACTGTTATTTTTGCCCCGGCAGAATTGGCCCAGTCCATTATCTGCCTTGATGGCTGTAATTCTTCAGGCGCGGCAATACGCAATTCAAACCCGAACCGACCGGCTGCATGAATCCATGAATTGGCAACATTATTGGCATCACCCGACCAGGCAACCACCAGCCCGCCCAGATCACCTTTTACTTCTCGCAAGGTCTGCATATCAGCCATGATCTGGCAGGGGTGAGAAAAATCTGTCAGCGCGTTGATTACCGGCACTGTTGCATGTGCAGCCAGTTCCTGCAACTTGTCATCACCAAAGGTGCGGATCATGATACCGTCAACAAAACCGGACAGGATTTTGGCAGTATCTGCAACCGTTTCACCCCGGCCAAGCTGCATTTCAGCTGATGACAGAACCAGCGTCTGGCCCCCCATCTGCCGCATCGCCACATCAAATGAAACCCTTGTGCGGGTTGACGGTTTTTCAAACACCATGGCCAGCACCTTGCCAGCCAGAGGAGCATCTGGTTCCACTTCACCCCTGGGATGCCCGATACGGGCCTTTTTCATTGCATCGGCATTATCAAGGATTTTTGTCAGCGTTTCGGTATCATATTGTGATACTTCCAGAAAATGCCTTACTTGTTTGCTCATTGTTTTTGCTCCTGCATTTTTTGACATGCACGTTCAATCTTGTTTTCAGCTTCTTCAATTTCTTCATCTGTTACTATCAGTGGCGGTAACAGCCGCACCACATTGTCTGCTGCCGGAATAGTCAGCATTTTTTCAGCAATCAGCGCCTTGACCATTTCACTATTGGCCGGTTTGACCTTCAACCCCAGCATCAGTCCCTTGCCGCGAATTTCTTCAATAATATCAGGGTACTGATCTTTCAACCGGGCCAGCTTCTGGGAAAGTTTAAGCCCGGTCTGGTTGACGTGCTGCATAAACCCTTCAGCCAGCACCACATCCAGCACCGCATTGCCCACAGCCATTGCCAGCGGATTACCACCAAAAGTAGTGCCATGAGTACCCGCAGTCATACCCTTGCCGGCTTCAACAGTTGCCAGACACGCACCCATTGGAAAGCCACCGCCAATCCCCTTGGCAATTGCCATGATATCAGGGGTAATACCAGCCCATTCATGGGCAAATAAACGCCCGGTACGGCCAACTCCTGACTGCACTTCATCCAGTATCAGCAACAGGCCATTTTCATCGCATATTTCCCTCAAGGCCCGCAGGAATTCATTTTCAACTGGACGAATACCGCCTTCACCCTGCACCGGTTCAATCAGGATTGCTGCGGTTTCATCACCAATGGCTGCTTCAACCGCTTTCAGATCATTGAAAACCACCTGGTCAAACCCGTCAACCACCGGTCCAAACCCATCCAGATATTGCTTCTTGCCACCAGCTGCAATGGTCGCAAGGGTGCGGCCATGAAAGGCCCCTTCAAAAGTTATAATCCGGTAACGCTGGCCATTACCGCTTGCTGAGTGATATTTGCGCGCCATCTTGATTGAACATTCAAGCGCTTCAGCTCCTGAATTGGTAAAAAATACCTGATCGGCAAAGCTTGCTGCAACCAGTCTTTCGGCAAGTTTTTCACCATCTGGCATCTGATAAAGATTGGAAGTGTGCCATAATTTGCCCGCCTGTTCCTGCAATGCAGCCACTAACTGCGGGTGGGCATGACCCAGACTGGAGACCGCAATCCCGGCCCCAAAATCCAGATAGGAGTCGCCATCCTTGGTAAATAGATGCACACCTTTGCCATGATCAAACGATAGCGGGGTTCTTGCATATGCAGGTAGCAGGGCCGAAGACATTTTAATAATTCCAAAACCAAAAAAGCCGCCTGATCTGGCGGCGGGATGAAAAACTTCAATTCAAGGTTAGGAGTTATACAAAACAAATACCTGCCGGTCAATCCAGGTTTTAACCTGCCTTGACCGGCAAAAATTCATTCACTTCACCAGTTGAGGGATAATATTAATTATCAAGGAAACTGCGCAATTTGCGTGAGCGGCTTGGATGTTTCAGCTTGCGCAGCGCCTTGGCCTCAATCTGGCGGATACGTTCACGCGTTACCGAGAATTGCTGGCCGACTTCTTCCAGCGTGTGGTCGGTATTCATGCCAATGCCAAACCGCATCCGCAATACCCGCTCCTCGCGCGGGGTCAGTGAAGCCAGCACTCTGGTTGTGGTTTCGCGCAA
This sequence comes from Hyphomicrobiales bacterium, assembly GCA_026990765.1. Taxonomy (GTDB): domain Bacteria; phylum Pseudomonadota; class Alphaproteobacteria; order Rhizobiales; family Aestuariivirgaceae; genus JALWJW01. The sequence continues at coordinate 29,683 of JALXCV010000131.1, forward strand.
ATTGGCCTGAATAGCTGAATCGATCGGCAAAACTGCATTTTTATCCTCGATAAAATCACCCAGATGCGAATCTTCTTCATCTCCTACCGGGGTTTCAAGGCTGACCGGCTCCTTGGCGATCTTCATCACCTTGCGGACTTTTTCCAGCGGCATTGACAGTTTTTCTGAAATTTCTTCAGGTGTTGGTTCGCGACCAATTTCGTGCATGATCTGCCGGGTTGTACGCACAATCTTGTTGATGGTTTCGATCATATGTACCGGAATACGGATGGTGCGGGCCTGATCGGCGATTGAGCGGGTAATGGCCTGCCTGATCCACCAGGTTGCATAGGTCGAGAATTTATAGCCCCGGCGATATTCAAATTTGTCAACCGCCTTCATCAGGCCAATATTGCCTTCCTGAATGAGGTCAAGGAATTGCAGTCCACGATTGGTATATTTCTTGGCAATCGAAATCACCAGACGCAGATTTGCCTCAACCATTTCCTTTTTGGCAATCGAGGCTTCACGTTCACCCTTTTGTACTGACTGCACAATCCGGCGAAATTCTGGAATCTGCAAACCGGTATCAGATGCCAGGGCATGAATTTCATCACGGGTTTCACGAATGGTTTTTTCTTCCTTGGAAACAAAATCCTTCCAGCCATGTTCAGTTATCTGGGAAATCCGCTTGACCCAGTCAGGCTCAAGTTCTTCACCCTGATATTCTTTCAGGAAAGCCTGACGCGGAACCTTGTAGGTTTCAGCCAGCCGCATCATCCGGCCTTCCAGTGAAATCAGCTTGCGGTTAATATCGTAAAGCTGTTCAACCAGAGCCTCAATACGGGCATTATTCAAACACAGGGATTTAACCAGTTCGATAATATCCTTGCGCAACTTCTTGTAGCGGCGCGCCTGGGAAGATGACAATTTGGTTTTTTCAGTAACTTCCTGATCCTGCAACTTGCGCAGTGACTTGTAGGTTTTGGCAATTGCATCGAATGTTTCAACAACTTTGGGCTTTAATTCTGCCTCCATGGCAGCCAGCGACATGTTGACTTCATCATCTTCATCGTCATCATCATCAGTTTCTTCACTGGCAGTATCCTCACCAGTTGCAGTATCATCATCTGAAGATACTGTTTCTTCATCGGCTTTCTTGGTCGCATCAACCTTTTTTGCATCCGGTCCGGCAAAGGTTGCATCAAGATCAATAATATCCCTGAGCAAAATGCGGCCTTCTTCCAGTTCATCACGCCAGATGATGATAGCCTGGAAAGTCAGCGGGCTTTCGCAAAGCCCGTGGATCATGGCTTCGCGCCCGGCTTCGATACGCTTGGCAATGGCGATTTCGCCTTCACGTGACAACAGCTCAACCGAACCCATCTCACGCAAATACATCCGCACCGGATCATCTGTACGGTCAACCGGTTCAGTCTTGCGGGCAACTTTCATCGGCAGACCGCGATTGGTTTTTTCAACCGTCTTGGCTGTGTCTTCAGCTTCTTCTTCGGTCTCAACTACATTGATACCAATATCATTCAGTCTGGACATGGTATCTTCAATATCTTCAGATGTTACCCCATCATCAGGCAACATCTCGTTTAATTCATCATAGGTTATGAACCCGCGCTTTTTTGCAACCCGGATCATTTTCTTGACTGTCGCATTGGACATGTCCAGAATCGGTTTTACCTGTTTTTCATCACTATCAGCGCTTTTGCTGCTTGCGCTCTTTTTAGCCGGTTTTTTGGTAGCGGTTTTTTTTGCCGGAGCTTTTGCCATGTAACTTTAACCCGTTATATTGTAATGATGGCTTATACCATCGAATCACTGTTTAAAAAGCTGTGCTTGTCAGATGTTTTAATGCTCATCACTTTAACCAGCCGTTAATCATAAAAAATTTATCCGCCCTGCAGTGATGTTCTGCCTGATGCTTCGCCAAAACCCTCAATTGAAGCCTCTTCTCCCTGTGTTGAACTAAGCATTTCGCGTATTTCGTTCAACCGGTAAAAATTCTCTTCAGTCGGGCTTTCAGCCAAATTCCTTTCTGCTTCCTTCAACTCACGCTCCAGCGTGATTGATTTATGATGCAATGCCAGCATATGCTGTAAACCTGTCAGTGCATCATCTGGCGCAGCATCTGGTTGAAAAAACCACGAATTCAGCTTTCTGGCCTGCTCATTCATCTCATCGATAGTGCGGGTAAAACCCTTCTCCAGCAGATGGGATTTCAAATCTTCCTTTTCAAGGGGTTCCCCAAGTGAGGCAATATTCAGTATTTCCCGGCGCAATCTGTCAAGTTCGCGCGAGTGCAAAACCAGATCTGACAGGGTTTCATCCAGTTGATCCAGCAATTCAGGATGATTGACAAATGCCAGTATGATCAGTTTCTCACGATGGATGAAAGATCCAGGATTATTGCCGGTTCTGGCCTGTGCCATCAACTCGCGTGACGGTGGCTGGCGATTATCCCAGTTGCGATCATATTGGCGTCCACGATTTTTCCTGTATGGCCGGTTTGCAGAATATTTGCGCGAAACTGTGCGCCCCTGCTGCCATAATTGCCTTTGGCGCTGGCGCATTTCAGTCTTATAGAACATGCGAACCTTGTCATCACCAATCCGCCCGGTTGCCTCTTCCAGCATCACTTCAAACCTGGCCCTGCGCTCAGGGGTCGAGCGGTCATTTTCCTCCAGTGCCCGCCGCCACAGCAATTCACTCAGCGACAGGGTTTTATCCAGTATGTCTTGCAAGGCTTGCGGCCCGTTATTGGTGACAATATCATCCGGGTCCATACCTTCCGGCAGCAGGGCAAAGCGCAATGAATAGCCAGGTTTTAGATGTGCCAGCGCCATGTCCATGGCTCTGAAAGCTGCCTTGATACCGGCACTGTCACCATCAAAACACAAAATCGGTTCAGGTGCCTGTCGCCACATCAGATGCAATTGCTGCTCGGTGAGCGCTGTGCCAAGCGGTGCCACCGCATTGTCAAATCCGGCCCGGGCCAGTGCAATCACATCCATATAGCCCTCAACCGCAATAATCATCGCGTTCTGGTGAATGGATTTTCGCGCCTGATTGAGATTATACAGCACCTGGGATTTGCTGAAAATCGGGGTTTCCGGCGAGTTCAGATATTTTGCCGGCACATCAGCCCGCAAGGCCCGGCCACCAAAGGCAATGGCCCGGCCACGTATATCGCGTATCGGAAACATTATCCGGTCACGAAACCGGTCATAGGGAACCGCAATATCTTCACCACCAATCACCAGCCCGGCTTCAATCATCGCTTCAGTGCGGATATTTTTCTCAGCCAGAAAGCTTTTAAGTGCAAACCGGTCTGCCGGGGCATAGCCAATGCCGAACCGGCTTTGCATGGATGCCGACATATTGCGATCTGCCAGATAACAACGTGCGGCAGACCCGGATGGCAATTGCAACTGCCGGCCAAAAAACTCGGCTGCCATTTCATTTATTTCATAAAGGCTGGCCCGCTTTTCCTGTCTTTGTTCTTCCTCAGGTGATACTTGCGGCATGGCAAGACCGGCCTGCGAGGCCAGCTGTTCTACAGCTTCTGGAAATGGAAGCCCGTGCTTTTCTGTCAGAAACCTGAAAATATCGCCAGATGCCTTGCAGCCAAAACAATAATATCGCCCTTGTGCATCATCGGCATGAAATGAAGGGGTCTTTTCATGATGAAACGGACAACAGGCCCAGTAGTCACCGCGCCCGGCATTGGTCTTGCGCCGATCCCACTGGACCGCGCTGCCAACCACCGAAGACACAGAAACCCGCGCCCTTATCTGATCCAGAAATGAATCTGAAAATCGCATTCCCAACTACCACCTTTCGGCCCGGTTTTATCTGAAAACAAAACCAATGGCGAATCGATTCGCAAATGTTGTTGCACATGTTGTTATTGTGAACGGGTTATTATCTGCAAAAACCCAAATTGCGCCAGTGCCGCCAGCATTGAAATCGCAAACACCACCCATAGGCCAAAAACACTGGCAATAATACCTGCCAGCAATGGCAACAGAAAGGCCGGGGCGGTTATGGCATTGAAGTAACCGGAATATGCCGGGCGCTTGTCATCAGGGGAAATCTCCATCAAAAAACCGATAACTGCAATGGTCAAGCCGTTTGCCAGCGCACCTGATATAAAAAACAAGGCCAGAAATATCAGGAAAATATAATCATCATGGCCGGTAACAGCAGCGCTCATGGCCAGTATCACTACTGGTGGCAGCACCCGGCCAAGCGCAATGGCTTTCAGCAGTGATACCTTGCCCAGCCGGTCACCCCACCAGCCCCATAACAGGTTTGATACCAGCGCCCCCATGGTCTGGGCACCCAAAAGCCATGCCACCTTTTTAAGATCAAAGCCGAAAGCTTCGGCCTCAACCACATAAAACGGCATTGCCATTAATACCGCACCGCCACACCACTGGGCAAAAACGAACAAACGGAATTGCCGATTTTTGCGAAACACCCTGACCCCGTCTCGCAAATACTGAAAAAACCCCGGCTTGCTGCTCGGCTTTTTGTTGGTTTCCGGTTCCCCCATCGCACTGAATACACCAGATGAAATCAGCATCAGCCCTGAAGCTGTGGCAAAAACTGCTGCATAGGAAACCGGAAAGGCAATGTTTTCCACCAGCCTGTCAACAGCCGCCACAACCACCAGCGCCAGCAGACCGCCGCCAAAAAACCTTGTAGCCAGTAAACGGCTGCGTAATTCAGAAGCCACCGAGCGCGCCACAATATCATTATAGGGAACCGCAACAATTCCTGAAATAAAGGCATAGGCCGTCCATACCAGCAGCACCAGCCCGGCCAGAACCGGATAGGACCAGTCAGCACCAATTACCAGCAACCCGGCCATAACCGCCATGGCAATAGCCCGGCCAAAGGCTCCAATACGATAATAATACATGGAAGAACCTGAAACCTGCGCCAGATATCCCACAATCAGCTGTGGCAGCAACCAGCCAAATCGCAAAATGGCGGTAACCGCACCAACTGCCACCGTACTACCGGTTAACTGGAAAACCAGCGCTGCCATTATAGTGGCTGAATCAATCGCTGCTGAGCCTGCCTGAAAGCTGATACCGGCAGCTGCTATGGATATGAACCTTTTACGCTCACTCATTGACCCGACCAGTCAGCCGGATTGACATACAGCCCGAACCAGATTGACCAGATGCCAAGTCCGATAAATACCAGTCCGATTATCCAGCCGGATTTTTTCAACCGCTGACCGGTTTTTTCCAGTTTTGCAGCCAGTCCGGGAAAAACTGCAAATATTGCCAAAGGTGCTGACAGGAAAAACCCGAAAACAAACATCATGGCAAAACCGGCCACAATCGTTGAACTGCTCGCGGCCAGTCCCAACAGGCCAAACATTATCGGCGCTGCACAGGCTGGAATATTAAGCCCGAAGGCAAGGCCCAATATTGCCGGGCTTGATGCCCGCTTCCAGCTGTCAGGTGCCAGGGAAATTTTCTGCTTGATCAAACCTGCCCGGCCAGTCACAAAACCCAGACCTATCAGCAGATAGACAAACCCGAAAACCAGCCACATACCGGTTTGAAATGCAATCAGTTTTTGCGCAAGCATGGCAATGGCTGCCCCGGCCAGACCGGTCACAATTGCCCTTGCAATAATGAATATGCTTACAGCCCTGATTTTTGCACTTACATTGCGGTTATTCTGACTATCGAGAAATAACAGATGCCCGCCAATAGTGCACGGCTCGACAAAGCCCAGCAGACCCAGCCCGGCCGGCAATAAAAACACCGTGGATATATCAATTTCCATGCAAGCAGTTCCTGATTAATGCGTCCTGATCCTGGACTATCCACCTGCTGGAATGTCAAGCCTGCATATAATCAGGTAACGCCAATATTACCCTAATAGTTGCTTGACCATGGATGATGCTTTTGACATGTCCATCTGCCCGGCAAATTTTTCTTTCAAAGCACCCATGACCCGGCCCATATCTTTAAGACCATCACAGCCAAGCTCTTCCACAACCGCCTTGACGGCTGCTTCCACCTCATCATCACTCATCTGCCTGGGCATGAATTCTTCGATGATTCCGATCTCCAGCCTTTCGCTCTCGGCCAGTTCCGGGCGCCCGCCCTTGTCATAGGTTTCAGCTGATTCACGGCGCTGTTTGATCATTTTGGACAAAATTGCCTGCATGCCAGCCTCATCCAGCGACAGATCCTTGCCCGTACCACGATTTTGAATATCGCGATCCTTGAATGCAGCATTGATCAGGCGCAGGGTGGAAATTCTGCGTTTGTCCTTGGCTTTCATCGCTGTTTTCAGTTCTGAATTAATCTTGTCTCGCAGACCATCACCCATTTCAATGCACCTTTATTTGTTTTTACCGCCCCGGGCGGCATTGATACCAATTACCGCACAGCCATGGCAAGAGGGGTTTTGCTTGACCTTGACACAATGCTCAAATAATAACATCGCCAATGCCCCAACCTTAAAATATCTGCAAAAGATCTGACATGACCGCAAAAACCAGAAAAAAACCAACAGCAAAAAGAACCACCGGCTGGAAACAGGCCACCAGAACCGGCGCTGTAATATTGGCAGATGGTACGATCATGACCGGATTTGCTCTGGGGGTTACCGGAACAGCTGTAGGCGAGGTCTGCTTCAACACATCCATAACCGGTTATCAGGAAATCATGACAGACCCGTCATATGCCGGTCAGATCATCACTTTCACCTTCCCGCATATCGGCAATACCGGCACCAATATTGATGATAATGAAACCACAGAACTTGCAGGCACCAGCACAGTCAAGGGCGCTATCTTCAAGGCAGAAGTAACCGACCCGTCCAATTATCGCGCCACAGGCAATCTGCAGGACTGGCTTTTAAAGCGCGGACTGATTGCGGTTACCGGGATTGATACACGTGCACTGACCGCACTGATCCGCAAAAAGGGCATGCCCAATGCGGTTATTGCCCATTCAAAATCCGGCAAATTCAATTTTGACAAGCTCATCGAACAGGCAAGAGCCTTTGCCGGTCTGGAAGGCATGGACCTTGCCAGACAAGTCTCGTGCAGCCAGTCCTATCAGTGGGATGAAACATTGTGGGACCTGCAATCTGGCTATGGCAGGCTGAGCAACCCTGAATTCAAGGTTGTAGTCATGGATTTTGGTATCAAGAAGAATATTCTTCGCTGCCTGGCTTCTGTTGGCTGCAAGTCAACCGTGGTTCCCGCCAATACTAGTGCAGAAGAAATTCTGGCCATGAACCCTGATGGAATATTCCTGTCAAACGGCCCTGGCGATCCAGCTGCAACCGGTGAATATGCAGTGCCGGAAATCAAAAAGCTGATCGATTCAGGCAAACCGGTATTTGGCATCTGTCTTGGCCATCAGATGATGGCGCTGGCACTTGGCGGTAAAACCGTAAAAATGCACCAGGGACATCACGGCGCCAATCATCCGGTAAAAGACCACACTACCGGCAAGGTTGAAATCACCTCGATGAACCATGGCTTTGCCGTTGATGGCAACTGCCTGCCACAAGGGGTGAGCGAGACCCATACATCACTGTTTGATGGTTCCAATTGCGGTATTGCACTTGCCGACAAACCGGTCTTTTCCGTCCAGCACCACCCCGAAGCCTCCCCCGGCCCGCAGGATTCACACTACCTGTTCCAGCGCTTTGCTGAAAATATGCGCTCACACCGGTAAAGCGTAATTATTGCCCCATTTGTTCAATGGTCTTTTGAATATTTTCAAACAGCATCGCAATGTGATAGCCGTCAATCAGTGAATGATGGGCTTCAACGCAAACCGGCATTTGCCATTTATCTCCTGATCTGGTGATTTTCCCCCAGGTGATGCGCGGGATACAATCATCTGCATCAGCAAACGGATTGCTCATCGATGTAAAACTCAGCCACGGCAGACAGGAAAGGTAAATCCAGTCATCGCGTGTCGCCACTTTGTCAATCAGACTGGTCTGGTTTTTCGCCCGGTCTATTTCTGCCAGACATGAGCGATTGAATTCATGCCAGTCAGCAACATATTCAACCTCGGCAAAGCCAAAACGGTCACCTGCAATCGGCACCGTAAATGAGGCATGAACCGCATCATGCTCAATAACTTCACCTTCACGAAACCGGGTGCGAAATTCAGCAATTGAATTTGCTGAACTGATAACAGCAAACAAGGCTGTATTAAATACCGGATAACCTGCCGGCTTCAGCCTTTCCATCAGGCCCGACACCTCAACCATTGCAGTCAGGCCCAGATGCGGTCTTTGCATATTTCTGAACAGTTGGAAATGGCTTGCCCTTGGCCAGTCATCCAGATTGATGGTTTTATAACTCATGAGAATCAAACGACAAAAACCGCGGCAGCTATATTGCTGGCGCGGTTATCATATCCGTTGCAAAATCGAATAGAGGTTCTAGCGACGACCCTGCGGTCCAAGCAGACCTTCACGCTGGGCTTTTTTGCGAGCCAGCTTGCGAGTGCGACGAATGGCTTCAGCCTTTTCACGTGCCCGCTTTTCAGATGGCTTTTCGTA
>JALXCV010000132.1 GCA_026990765.1 Hyphomicrobiales bacterium
TTGCGCTGATTGCGGTTCATCTCCATATTTCAGAACCAGCTCGTCATAATGTTCTGCGAGCTGTTTTATATCTTTATTCATAGTTTATTAACCAGTGGTTATAATTATTTAAAAGCGGAAACAACCCAGTCTCGCTGAGCTGATTGGCCACCTTTGAAACTAATAGAAAAATAATCAATCTCAAAAGATGTAAACTTGGCCTGGCTGAACAAATCCTCAACTTCCATTCGGGAATATCCATGTAAACCATATTGGTTTTCACCCTCACCGCGATAATCCCCTTCAGCCATGAAGTAAAAGATGCTTCTCCCCCCCCTTTTTAAAAACCGGCAGGCCGAAGCGGTGATTGTTTTTGCCTCAACCATTGAAACGCATTCCAAAACCTGAAAGCATGCGATGAAATCGAAGCTGTTTGGTTCGTATTCATCACATCTGGCCGACAGCTTGGCTGTCAGTCCTTTGGCTTTCAATCGGTTTTTGGTGTTGCTTATGCCTACTGATGAAATATCACAGCCATAAGTATCAAAGCCATTTTCGGCAAAGAAAACAGTGTGAACTCCCGAACCGCACCCCATATCCAGAACCTTTAAGGTTTTTTTATCGCTTTTTGTCTTTCCCATAAGCCTGAAAACATGCTGCACCAAAATGGATGAAGGGTAATCGGGTCCTCCTGCGTCATTCCACTTGTTCCAGGTTCTTTCATTCATGCAAGCATCTCCTCGACAACTTTTTTAACTCCAAGGCCATCTATCAAATTTGAACAAAGTTGTGACATTTTTATAAATTCAGACTTGTTTTGTAACTTATCAAGTAAAACCTGTATGTCCGACAGGTTGCCATTGGACAGGTCAGCAACATACTGTAATCCATTGTCAGCAAGAGAGTTTGCAATTTCCCTTTGATGTTCGGCAATCACTATTACGATTCCCGGCAGTCCGACACACATTCTTTCCCACGTTGTACCACCAGCTGACATTATAGCGATATCAGCCTGCGTCATGAGTTCGGCCATATTTGCATCAAATCCGTGCAGGATAATTCTCTTGTCATGTATCTTTGAGACTTTTTGTAAATCTTTGTTTGTGATCCCGGTTAAACCGGTAATAATATCAATTTGTTCTAGCTGGCCATGAACAGAAAGTTCCCCCACCAGTTTTTCTGTAATCCGGTTTTCATCGCTGCCACCAATGCAAATCAAAACCCGTTCTGGTGGACCGGAAACAAGACGATGGGCCATGGCTTTTTCCCTATATGCGGCAAATTCAGGTCTTAGCAATACATATTCAGGTCCAGTCAGGATTTTGGCCTTTTGTGGGGTTAATCTGGAATAATCACTACTGGTATGTCCGTAAACCTGATCCAGTAAAATGTCGCAATCATGTTGCCGGTCAACCAGATCGTCAATTACCATAATTGATCCTGGAAACGCACGTAGCTGACTTTCCCATCGATAGTCCAGGCCGTAGTGATCAATGATCAACCATTCAACATCACCAATCTCATTTAATATATCAGCTGTCTGCCTTGCGTCATCCTGCCAACTGGTGGCAAGCCAATGCTCATGCGAATTGGCAAATTCTTCAGAAACGGGTTTGCTGGCATTTTCACGTGTCAGATTATGTATAAAGAACCCTTGTCCGCTTATACGGTTTCTCATGATTTCTGGCAAGTATTGGGAAATGAAATGCACCTCAATACCACGTTCCTGCAACTCGCTGGCAAGTGTCATGCAGCGCATAATATGGCCTGAACCAATCTGTCCGGAAGCATCAGCGCGTATGGCAAATTTTGGAGATTTGAGATTGGCCAATTCAGATCACCACGCAGTCCAGCCACCATCAACCGGCAGGGTTATGCCATTAACATATGAGGCTGAAGGTGAGAGCAGGAAGCAGACTGGTCCGGCCAGATCATCAGGTTTGCCAATCCTGTTCATGGGTGTTCTCTGCTCTAATTGTGCAATGAACTCTGGCTCACTTTCCTGCACATCACTGCCTGGAAACGGGCCGGGAGTTATAGCGTTGGCCCTGATACCATCTGGTCCCAGGTAACAGGCCATATATCTGGTCAATTGTAATAATCCGGCCTTGGCGGCACCGTAAAATGGCGGATTTGGTGACAGTTCCTTATAGGCTTTGAAGTCGGGACTGACAGTTGCATACATGGAAGAAATATTGACTATTGAAGCATCCCCATGCAGCCCTGCGCTTTTGCGCATCAAGGGCAGCAGTTTTTGGGTCAGGTCAAAAGAACTGGTAATTGCCATATCACACGCATTTTGAAAATCGCTGCGATTTGCAGTTTCAAAATCACCGGCCCCGCCAGAATAGGCGTTATTTACCAGCCCGCATAATTTGCCAAATTTATTGTCAACAAATGCAGCCAGCCTGCTGCCGGCATCTGCATCGCTATTGTCAAGTCTGAACACCACGGCCTCTAGGCCACTTTCAGCCATATCACGGGCAAGTTGCTCAAGTTTTTGCTCATTGCGTCCGGTCAGTATGACATTTGCACCGGCATTTGCGATTGCAAAAGCCATGGCTCTTCCCAGCCATCCAGCCGCCCCGGTGACTGCAACAACCCGGTTTTTAAGGGAAAAATCAGCATTGAAATTTTGTTCTGCCACTTGCCAACCTCATTTTGCCTGTATTTGCATCTGCCTTGGGCCGCCGCTGCTCTTACTATCGCACAGTTTAATATGCAATCCGGGAATTAATCTTCGCCAACTCCGGTCTTTGCCGCAATAGTCTTAAAACATCATTTCTGTCAAAATCATATGGGCTTTTGTCTGTCAGTTCATATATTTTACTGATAAATTCAAAATCTTCGCGATAGTCAACCGTCCAGCGATATTCTGACAGGTCTTCAGGACTTTGCAGTCTGCCAATCCTGAATCTTTCCGGTTGTCTCAAAATGAACGGGGTTACGTGCTCGCGATCATATTCATCTGCGGTTTCATTATCGGCTGTGGATAAGGCATGGCTTGTGAAAATTTCAGCCCCATAGCCATATGGGAACTGGTCAGTGGTTGCATAATCCAGCCGGTTTTTCCGGAAAAATTCAATCAGCTCATCTATCAAAAGCTTGTCAATCAGCGGGTTGTCTCCGGTCAGTCTGACAATGCAGTCAGCAGGTCCATACTCCATATTGACACTTGCATAACGGCCAAGAACATTTTCAAGACTTCCCCTGAAACATGGTATTTGCAAAGTTTCAAGCTGTTCTGCCAGCGGATCATCAGATGCCTCAATGCTGGTTGCCACCACCAGTTGATCCAATAATCCAGATTGCCTTGCCCGCTGATAAATCCAGTAGATCATCGGCTTGCCCTTGATCAGTTTCAGAACCTTTCCCGGTAATCTGGAAGAATTCATGCGTGCCTGAATAATTCCCAGGCTGGTTGGTTTGGCTGTAATCGTCACTGGATCATGGCTCAACTTTTGCCCCACACTCTGGG
>JALXCV010000133.1 GCA_026990765.1 Hyphomicrobiales bacterium
AAACCAGTTCGCCAAATTCGCCATCGGGCAGCACTTCGCCGGTTTCCGGGTCGATGATTTCAGGATAGAAATGATCTTCCCAGATATGCAGGCCGTCCTTGGTCTCAATACATTCACAAGCCACCCCTGGGCCGATGATTTCTGACAGTCCATAAAGGTCAACCGCATGCAGAAAACCGCGTTCCTCGATCTGTCTGCGCATTTCATTGGTCCATGGTTCAGCCCCGAAAATACCTATCTCCAGGCTGGTTTTTTCCGGGTCGACATTCTGTCTTTCCATTTCATCGAGAATATTGAGCAGATAGGACGGGGTTACCATGATGACTTTGGGTTTGAAATCCTGTATCAACTGCACCTGCCGGGTGGTCATGCCGCCCGATACCGGAATTACGGTGCAGCCAAGTCTTTCAGCCCCGTAATGAGCACCAAGACCGCCGGTGAACAGGCCATAGCCATAGGCAACATGAACAATGTCGCCGGGACGGGTGCCGGCAGCGCGCATCGAGCGGGCCATAATGTCAGCCCACATGGAAACATCCTGTTGAGTATAGCCAACTACAGTGGGTTTGCCGGTGGTGCCGGATGAAGCATGGATGCGCGCTACCTGTTCACGTGGTACGGCAAACATGCCGAACGGGTAATTTTCGCGTAAATCCTCTTTAACCGTGAAGGGGAAGTTTTTAAGATCTGACAGGTCCTTGAGATCATCGGGATGAACGCCCTTGTCCTTGAAGGCTTTTTGGTAATGCGGGACATTTTCATAAGCCTGTTTCAGGGTATTTTTGAGCCGGGTCAGTTGCAGGCCGGAAATTTCATCGCGGCTGGCTGTTTCGATAGGATCAAGGCTTTGCGGGGTAGCCCCCAGTTTTGTTGCTGAAGTGAGCGTCATCTTCCACCAGAATTGTTTTTGTATTTAATGTTAAATGCCAGGACTGGCACGGTTAAAGGATGGAGGGGGATTTTAAGGCAGATAAGGAAAAGTTGAAAGGGACAAAATACTGATTGAACAATCTATTTGTCCGTGGCTATTTTATTTTGTCTTGAATTGCGCGACTATGTTAAGAAATTCAACCACAGGGAGATAGCAAGATGAAGAAAACTGTGTCTGTAGTCGGCGCTGCTGTTTTCGCCTTATCAATGCTGAGTGCACCGGTCATGGCCGGTGGCCTTGACGGGGTTTGGCGCACACCCAAGGGCTGGAAGGTCAAATTATACAAATGCGGTGCATCTTATTGCGGCAGGGTTGTGGGTGGTACCAAAGACAGGGATGTGCACAACCCGAAAAAATCTCTTCGCACGCGCAAGGTGGTTGGTATCAGGATGATCTGGGGAATGAAAAAGAGCGGCAGTAAATATTCCGGCAAATTGTATAACCCTAAAGATGGCAAAACCTATACCGGCAAAATCACCCCGGTTTCAGCTTCTACAATCAAACTGGCCGGGTGTGTGTTTGGCGGCCTGATATGCAAATCCCAGACTTGGCACAAATAAGGCTTGCTATCTAAAAGGCCCGGAAGGTGGTAATTGTATAGGTGTCCTTGATGAAGGGCAGGGCGTGTAGCTTTTCGTTGATGAAATGACCTATGTCCTGGCTTTCTTCAAGGTAGAATTTGACCAGAAGATCATAGCCACCTGCAGTTGAGTAGATTTCTGATGCGATTTCGGCATCGGCAATTGCGGTGGCAACTTCATAGGCTTTGCCTAGTTCGGTTTTGATCTGAACAAAAAATGCCTTCATTGGTATGGTCCTGAAAATTAAGAATCTGCCTTAGCTGTGTGTAGCAGAATTTACCAGAAAAACAAAAGGTGGGTCGATAGGCTTTGATCATTTAGTTTTTGATGTGCTAAGAAAGGCAACTGTTTTACCAAAGGGAGGACGAAAAATGTCTACTAAATTCAAGAATGCAGCCATGGCGGCTGTTGCTGCCGGTGTCATGCTGGCTTCCAGTTCAGCTTTTGCCGGCGACATCAAGATCGGATTTCTTGGTGGTTTTACCGGACCGATTGAAAGTCTGACACCACCAATTGCCAAAGGCGTTGAACTTGCAGTTTCACAGATCAATGCAGCCGGTGGCACCAAGGCCGGCAATCTCAAGGTTGTAACAGCTGATACCACATGTGCAGATGCCACCAAGGCAGCTGATGCAGCTGACCGTCTGGTGAACTCGGAACAAGTTGTGGCCATTGTTGGTGCGCTATGCTCCGGGGCTACAATTTCTGCAGCCAATAATGCCGGAATACCCGGTGGTGTTACCATGGTTTCACCTGCATCAACCTCACCATCCCTTACTGGCCTTAAAGACAAGGATCTGGTGTTCCGTACTGCCCCTTCTGATGCCTATCAGGGCGGTGTCATGGCACGTCTTTTGATTTCCAAGGGGATCAAGAATATTGCGATTTCTTATGTGAACAATGATTATGGCAAGGGTTTTGCCAGTGCGTTGTCTACAGCCTTCAAGGCAGCAGGTGGTACAGTTGCTACATCTGAAGCGCATGAAGACGGCAAGGCTGATTATCGCGCCGAAGTCGGTTCACTTGAATCATCAGGTGCTGATACTCTGGTCGTACTGGCCTACGCTGATGGTTCTGGCCAGACAGTTCTGCGTCAGGCAATCGAAAGTGGCAATTTTGCCAAATTCGTTGGTGGTGACGGCATGGTGGGTGACAAGCTGATCAAGGCTGTGGGTGCTGATGCGCTTAAAGACATGATTGCAACCAAACCCGGTACACCTGATATTCCAGGCAAGGGCAAGTTTGCAGAAGCTGCCAAGGCTGCCGGTATGGACCCGAGCGCTGTATTTTCTGCTCAGGCCTATGATGCTGCATTCATGCTGGCACTGGCAATTGAAAAGAACGGCTCAGCTGATCGTGCTGGTGTAAATGCTGCGCTTCGCTCTGTTGCAACCGCCCCTGGCGAAGTCATTCTGCCGGGTGAATGGGCCAAAGCCAAAGCCGCTCTGGCTGCTGGCAAGGACATCAATTATGAAGGCGCAACCGGAAGCCATGAATTTGACAAGGCTGGCGATGTACCCGGCGTGATTGTCGAAATGGCAGTCAAGGATGGCAAATTTGTTGAAGTTGGCGTGCTTAAATAAGCAACTGACTTTTTGATTTCAGGCCGGGAACGGGTTTATCCTGTTCCCGGCTTTTTTGTATTCTGTTCGGGTTTTTCAGCGACAAAAGTCAATCTCTGGCCGGGCACAGATATTTGCCGTAGACCCAGCCGGAGGGGCCTGAGTAGGAATCATCATTGGGGCCATACATCAAGATCACTTCGCGCCAGCCACGGATTGCGTATGGCTCCATGGTGAAAACATAGGTGCCCGGTCCCAGTTTCTGCTTCATGCGGCAATTGGTTGACCCACATGTGCGAAAGGCAAGGAAATTGTCACCATTGGGGTTGAGGCGGCACACCAGCATTTTTTCACCGCTATAGGCCATTGCCGGTGCTGTTATGCTGATTGCAACAGTGGTGATTGCAAGGAACTTAGCCAGTGTTTTCAAGGTCTTCATTGTTGTTTTCCTTTTTATACCCCGGCCATGATTATGCGCCTGTTATCAGCCGCCGTCAACAAGAGCCAGAGTGCATCTGGCATTGGCGTGGCGGATTTTTTTAACCGGTGCATATTCTTCAGAATTGGCAAAAGCGCGGGCGGCATCCATGTCCGGGAACTCGATTATAACTATGCGCGAAGCCGACCAGAGATCATCTTCCAGCATTTCCAGCTCACCGCCACGGGCCAGATATTTGCCGCCATATTGTTCGGCAATGGGTTTGGCCAGTTTTTTGTACTTTTCATATTCTTGCGGGTTTTCGATTTTTGTATCTGCGATGATATAGGCAACCATTTTTGTCTCCGATCAGTCGTGTTTGGCAATTTTTTCCGGCAGCACCCCGCTGGGGGCGTAGCGCAGGACCAGGGTTATGGTCAGTCCGATGATGAATACCCGCATTTGCAGGGCGCGGGCTGCAAGGTCAGTGGGAATTTCCCAACCGAAAATATCCTTGCCCCAGGTGGCAAAGGATTCAAACAGAAACAGGGTTACAGGTTCTGACATGGTCCAGATAATATAGACAAACAGGGCGCCGAAAATGGCTCCCAGATTATTGCCGGCCCCGCCGAGTATCATCATTACCCATACAAGGAATGTATGGTTGAGAGGCAGGAAGCCGGAAGGATCGAAAATCCGGGAAAAGCTGATAAGGGTGGCCCCGCCAATACCCATCAGTACAGAACCGAGAATGAAAATTTCGAGGCGACGCTTGTTGACATTCTTGCCCATGGAGGCAGAGGAAATCTCATTATCCCTGATGGCGCGCATCATCCGGCCCCACGGGGCGTTATAGGCGCGGGTCAGGGCAACATAGATAATCACTATCATGATTGAAGTAACGGCCAGATAGGAAGCGCGGGCGGCAATGAAACCTATATCATTGGGGGTGGGAACCGGCCAGGGCAGGGGTGAGACTGTCAAGGTGCCATGGGTCAGCCAGTCAGCGTTTTTCAGAACAGCCTTGATAATTTCGGCAATACCCAAAGTGGCAATTGCCAGATAGTCTGATCTCAGCCCCAGACAGATGTGGCCAACGAAATAGGCGATAATACCGGCAACAGCACCACCAGCTGCCCAGCCAACCCATACGGGAAGGCCAAAACCGCCGATAAATCCGGCAGTCGCCTCAATATTGGCGGCAACCGGATTAAGGGCGGTGATGACAACCAGATAGGAAATGCCGAAAACAATGGCAGTAATCAGGTTTTTCAGCTTGCGCGGAACCCCGATGCGGTGCAACTGGCTGGCACCATAAACAAGGATGATGGCGGCAAATATGTAAAGGCCGACTGTTCCAAGCGCAGATGGGGAATCTGACTGCCAGAATTTTTCATTCAGCGGATAGGTGAGCAATACACTCATAAATCCGCCAATGGCGACAAAGCCCATGATGCCGGCATTGAACAGCCCGGCATAGCCCCACTGGATTGTCAGGCCAAGGGCTAAAATTGCATAACATGTGGCTTCTGCCAGCATCCGCAGGGAAAAGGCTGTGCCCAGTTTGAAAAACACCAGAGCGATCATCAGGCCAAGGCCGCAGAACAATATGAAAGGACGGTTTGTTACAGACATTACAGCACCTGTCCTTTGAATATTCCGGTTGGTCGCCAGATAAGAATGACAACAAGAATTACAAATGGCACGGTGATCTTGTATTCGGTTGGTACAAAGGCAAGCTTGTTCGGCAGATCAATCCAGTCCGGCAGACTGTCACGGAACGGGCGCAGGAATATGGCCCAGTTGAACACGGACAGGGTTTCGGCAAAACCAACAACAAACCCGCCAGCAATGGCACCATATGGGTGGCCAACCCCGCCAACAATGGCAGCTGCGAATATTGGCAGCAGGATATTGAAGCTGAGATCGGGTTTGAGAGTAACGTCAAGCGATAATAATGTACCAGCTGCTGCAGCAAGCGACCCGGCAATAATCCAGGTTGTCCAGACAACCATGGTGGTGTTGATGCCTGATACCCGCGACAGGTCCGGGTTGTCAGACATGGCACGCATCGCCTTGCCCAGCCTTGAACGGGTCAGGAACAAATGCAGGGAAATAACAGCTACAGTTATGAAAACAAACAGCAGCAATTGCGGCTCGGTAACTACGATCTTGCGGCTGGCCAGTTCGAATGGCAGTTCTATGCGGAATATGTCCTTGCGTTCGGCAAAGAAGAAATTACGTGATGATGGTCCGGCAAATACCCTTATCAAGCCCTGTATCATCAAGGTAACGCCAATGGATGCCATGACCATGACAACCGGTTTCACATTGTTCTGGCGAAGCGGGCGGTAAAAACTTCTGTCAAGCAATATTGCCACTATGGCGGTGAGGGCCATGGCAATGGGCAGCATTACAAAACCGGTTGGCAGGCCGATGAAACTGCCAGCTTCGGGGAACAGAACCACCAGAATATAGGAGAAAAAAGCACCAAGCGTCATCAGGTCACCATGGGCGAAATGGGCAAAGCGCAATATGGCAAATACCAGAGTTACCCCGATGGCCCCCATGGCATAGATGGAGCCGATGACCGAACCGGAAATGACTACCTTGTTGATGAAGAAGATAAATTCATTCATGGCAAGGAAATTCCTGACTGGTTTGTGCCTGTCATTTCTGCCGGGGCAGGAACGCTGGAGCTATATAAATTCATCATCACCCTCCAAGGAAACTTTTTGCCACTTCGGGATCATTCAGCAAATTGGTACCTGTATCGGTAAAGCGGTTGGTGCCATTGGCCAGAACGAACCCCTTATGGGCGATGCCAAGGGCCTGTTTGGCGTTCTGCTCGACCATCAAAATGCCGACACCGGACTTGTTGATGGCGATAATGCGATCGAAAATTTCATTCATGTATAGCGGTGACAGGCCAGCAGTGGGTTCATCCAGCAATAACAGGGAAGGCTCGATCATCAAGGCGCGGCTCATTGCCACCATCTGGCGCTGACCGCCTGACAATTCACCGGCTGGCTGGTCGCGTTTACCGGCAAGGTCAGGGAAATAGCCATACATCTGGTCGATCAGATGGGTAAAATCATCCTTGCGGACGAAAGCCCCCATTTCCAGATTTTCCTGAACGGTGAGTGAGGGGAATATATTATATTCCTGGGGCACAAAGGCCATGCCGCGCCGCACCAGCTTGTCGGGTTGCATATTGGTGATTGTTTCACCCTTGAATATTATTTCGCCCTCAGTGACATTGAGCAGACCAAACAGGGCTTTAAGAGTGGTTGATTTACCGGCGCCATTGGCACCGACAATAACCCCGATCTCGCCCTCCTCGATTTCCATGTCCACACCATTGAGGATATTCATGGCGCCATAGCCGCCATGTAGTCCGGTTGCCTTGATAAGAGCCACTAGGCTGCACCCCCGAAATAGGCTTCGATAACCTGTTTGTTGGCTCGAATGTCGGTAATATTACCTTGAGTCATGACCGAGCCTTGCGCCATTACAATAACCGGGTCGCAGAGTTTGGCGATCAGGTCCATATCATGCTCAATAACGAAAAAAGTGTAGCCTACTTCGCGATTAAGGCGCAGGATGTTATCTGACAGATCATTGAGCAAGGTGCGGTTGACGCCGGCAGCCACTTCATCGAGCAATACTGTCTTGGCATCAACCATCATGGTGCGGCCAAGCTCCAGCAGTTTTTTCTGTCCGCCGGAAAGATTGCCTGCAAGTTCGTTTTTCACATGTGACAGATTGAGAAACTTGATGACCTCATTGGCCTTGGCGCGGATGTCCGCTTCCTGATCGCGCACCATTGACGGCTTGAACCATGTGGTCAGCAGGTTTTCACCTGCCTGGTTGCCGGGGACCACCATCAGGTTTTCAAGCGCGGTCATATTGGAAAATTCATGGGCAATCTGAAATGTGCGCAGCAGGCCCTTGTGAAACAGCTTGTCAGAGGCAATGCCGGTTATGTCCTCATTGTCGAACAGGATCTCACCTTCACACGGTGCATAGGTTCCAGCCACCATGTTGAACAGGGTGGTTTTGCCTGCACCATTGGGTCCGATCAGACCGGTGATTGAGCCTTCGGCGACTTCCAGAGTGCAGTCATCAACCGCCCGGACTCCACCGAACGATTTGCACAAGTCAGTAACCTTGATCCCCGCTGCCATTTTCCCTCACTGTTGTCAGGTTGTTGTGTTTTGCGCCCTTTTACGATTTTATCACAGTATTAACAATGAGGAAAACACATGTTTGGGCAAAAAGACAGGGCTGATTTGTTTCGGCAAATGCATTTTGATGATGAAATTCTGGTTTTATCGGGTATCTGGGACGTGATGAGCGCTAAAATTGCTGAAAATGCCGGCTTTGCCGCTATTGCTCTGGCCAGTGCTCCGGTATCATGGGCGCACGGGCTGAGGGATGGGGAAAATCTGAGCCGGGAACAACTGGTTGCAGTGGCAAAACAGGTTTGTCGAAGCGTCAGCATACCGGTCTCATGCGATATTGAAAAAGGTTATGGCGAAAGCCTTGATGATGTGGCCGATACCGTTTCAATGATTATTGATGCCGGGGCTATCGGGATTAATATTGAAGACAGTCTTGCTGGCGGGGGATTGCGCGATATTGCCGATATGCAATTGCGAATAGAGGCGGCACGAAATGCAGCCGTAAAAGCAGGCGTTGATATTGTGATCAATGCGAGAGCAGATGCCTATCTGCTGGGGGGCAGTGGTGATGAAGTCTTTAAGGATACAATCAATCGTTGCAAGGCATGGTTTGCATCAGGGGCTGACTGCGTTTTCATAATTGGCGAATTTGATGCGGCAATGATTGAAGTTCTGGTGAATGAGGTTCGCGGACCGCTTAACCTGATTGTGATGGATGAAAACACCTTGTCTGTGGATCAACTTCAAAAACTGGGCGTTGCACGAATATCGACAGGGCCACGTCTGTTGCAGGCCATGGCTGGATATCTTGGCGAAGTAATGACATCAGTTAAAAAACACCGTGATTTCCGGTTCATGAATGGAACTGCCAGCTTTCATGAAATCAATGGCTTATTCAGCAAGCCCTGAGAGCTTGCGGCAGGACTTCTGCAAATAGTTGCAATTCTGCATCCGGTCCGGCTGAAACTCTAAGGCAGCGGTCCTGGGGTGAGGCAAAGGGGCGGCGGATGAATATGCCTTTCTGGTCGCAATATTCAACCACTTTTCTGGAGAATTCACCGTCACGGCCAAGGTCAATGGCAACGAAATTGCTGGCAGATGGCAGGGCGGTGAGGCCGTTATCTCTGGCAATATCGGCAATAATGGCCTTGGCGCGGGTGACTTTGGCGATAGTCTGGTCCAGCCATTCATCATCGGCAAGTGCTGCAAGTGCTGCGGCCTGTCCGATACGGTTGACGCCAAAATGATTGCGCACCTTGTTAAAGGCGCTGATCAGTTCGGTGTGGGCAATACCATAGCCGATGCGAGCGCCGGCAAGCCCGTGGGCCTTGGAAAAGGTGCGAAAGCGGATTATGCGCTGATCATTCACGTCAATTTCAGGAGAGATGCCTTCAGGGGCAAATTCAATATAGGCTTCATCAAGGCATAACAGGCAGCCATCAGGCAGTTGATCTACAAATTCCATGATAGCTGTACCAGTGTGCCATGTGCCCATCGGGTTGTCGGGGTTGGCCAGATAGACTAACGAGGCAGCGGTTTTATTTGCTATTTCGGCAAGACCCTCTAAATCCTCATGGTCGTTCTTGTAGGGAACTGCATGCAGCTTGCCGCCAAAACCGGCAACATGATAATTAAAGGTCGGATAGGCACCAATTGAGGTTACAACCGGTGTGTCCTTTTCAACCAGCAGCCTTACCAGATTGCCAAGCAGGGAATCTATGCCTTCACCAACGACAATATTATCAAGGGAAATATGAAATTTTTCAGCCAGCGCCTGCCTGAGGGCGAAGCTTAGCTCATCGCCATACATCCAGCATTCAGGCGCTGCATCAGCCATGGCCTTTATAGCATTGGGGGAGGGGCCAAAGCCATTTTCATTGGCGCCAAGTCTGGCCCTGTAAGGCTCCCCGCGCAATCGCTGCTGGGTGTCGGGGCTAACGAATGGAACGCTGGCTGGCAGGGATGCGGCCAGTGCAGTATAGCTGGGTTTGGTCATTATGTTTGCTCAGCCTTTGAGTTTTCTGGCAATGTCGAGGGCAAAATAGGTTAATATGCCATCAGCCCCGGCGCGTTTGAAAGCGGTCAATGCTTCGATTATCACCCGGTCACCATCCAGCCAGCCATTGTCGATTGCAGCCATCAGCATGGCATATTCACCTGATACCTGATAGGCAAAGGTTGGCATGGCAAATTTCTGTTTTACCCTGGTGACAATATCCAGATAAGGCATTCCCGGCTTGATCATTACCATGTCAGCACCTTCTGATATGTCCAGAGCCACTTCGCGCAAGGCTTCATCGCCATTGCCATAATCCATCTGATAGCTGGCCTTGTCACCTTTGAGAGTTCCTGAAGAACCAACGGCATCACGGAACGGGCCATAAAATGCAGAAGCATATTTTGCGGCATAGGCCATGATCTGCACATGTTCAAAGCCGTTTTCCTCAAGAGCTGCGCGCAGGGCACCAATGCGACCATCCATCATGTCGGACGGGGCAATAATATCACAACCGGCCCTTGCCTGATTTATCGTCTGGCGAACCAGCGCTTCAACGGTCTTGTCATTGACGATCTCACCATTTTCCAGCAATCCATCATGGCCGTGTGAGGTATAAGGATCCAGCGCCACATCACATAAAAGGCCAATATCGGGGGTTTCGGCCTTGATGGCACGCACGGCGCGGCATACAAGATTATCCGGGTTCCAGGCTTCGCTGCCTTCATCACAGCGTATTGCATCAGGAGTATTGGGGAACAGGGCCAATGCTGGAATGCCAAGTTCTGCTGCCTGTCTGGCGGCAATTACTGCCTGATCTATGCTAAGGCGCTCAACTCCGGGCATGGAGGGAACCGGCTGGCGCTGGTTTTCACCTTCAATAATGAATATCGGCCAGATAAGATCATCAACCTTGAGTTCATTTTCACACACCATTCGGCGCGCCCAGTCGGCCTTGCGGTTGCGGCGCATGCGGGTTGTGGGGAATTTTGCTGCTGGGATATTCGGGTCAGACATAGGCATTCACTCAAGGCGGGTTTTACGGAATTTATTTACATGTCATATTTTACGATAAATGAAAATGGCTGGCGGGCAAGAGTTTACAATATGATCTGGAAAATCCCGGCAATTACCAGATAACGCCCGGCCTTGGCAAGCAAAACCACGGGTAGAAATACAAATATCGAAGTGCGGGCAACCCCGGCAATGACAGTTAGCGGATCGCCGATAACCGGCATCCATGAAAGCAGCAAAGACCAGACGCCCCATTTGTGATACCAGTTTTCATAGCGCTCAAACTGGTCAACCTTGAGGGGAAACCATTTGCGATGTCTGAAATGAGAGAAAAACCGCCCCATCAACCAGTTAACGCATGAACCAAGCGTATTGCCAGATGTTGCCACCATGACAGCTAGCCAGACAGGTGCCAGATCAGCGGCAATCACTCCACTCAATGCAGCCTCGGAAGTGCCAGGCAGCAAGGTGGCAGAGGTGAATGCGATCACGAACAGGGAAAACAGCATGGGGCGCCCTTGGCTGGATGGGTTTTTGCAATTGCTGTAAATGCCGGGATGAGCATTGACAACAGATAATCAGCTACTTGCAAATCTTGTACCTGCCACCACGGCCCAGGTCGATATGAAAATGATTGGCGTGGGCCTTGTTGTAG
>JALXCV010000134.1 GCA_026990765.1 Hyphomicrobiales bacterium
GCGTATGAGATGTGCTTGTGCTGTCACTGCCTGCAGCCTGGGCGCGGGCCAGATGGCGTTCAATATTGCGGGTAATTATCAGGCTTTGATCCTGTAAAATCCGGCCTCTTTCATCATCCAGCATGGCGGCTTCATTTCGCATGACAGTCAGCGGGTTTTTTAGTGCATGGGCAAGATTTGCTGCCTGGGCACGGGCTTTGGCAAGCATGGTGGAATTATGATCCAGCAGGGCGTTGATTTCTTCAACTACCGGGGTTACTTCATCTGGTACATCTTCCTGCAAATTTGGCAGTTCGCCAGACCTTATTTTTGCAATGTCTTTGCGCAGTTTGGATAGTGGTTGCAATCCAAAGCGGACCTGTACGGCAATAGTCAAAATCAGAAATAATGCCAGTATGGTCAAGGTTATGACAATTTGCCAGGTGAAGTGGCCTACAGCATTCTGTATATTGCTGACAGGACCGGCAATGGAAAAAACATATTTTTGCCTGGAATCGGGCAGGCTTATTGTTTGTGAATAGATGCGTATCTTTTCATCTGCCGGACCAATTGCCTGACTAATTCGGGGGCCGGTTGTACCTTTGACTTGAGTGAATTGCAGATCCTGATCCCATAGGGATTTTGAATGAAACAGATTTTTTCCCTGACTTTTAATCTGCCAGTACCATCCAGATAAAGGGCGCTTGAAGCGGGTATCGGAAGGGTGCCATTGCAATTGCAGTTTGCCATCGCCAGATATTTGCGCTGCGGTTACCAGTTCTTCCATATGGTCGCGCAATTCATCATCAAACCGGCGTTGTATATGATCGTGAAACAAATATACCAGCAGGGAACCGGTTATCAGCAGGGCGGCTGTAACCCAGACAAATGAAGAAATGCTGAGCCGGAATGTCAGGGAGCCTGGTTTAACTGACATCACCACAATCCAGTATGTAACCAAGGCCGCGGCGGGTTTTTACAAGTTCAGGATAAAGTTTTTTACGTAGCCGGTTGATAAGTACTTCAATTACATTGGAATCCAGATCAAAATCCTGATCATAAATATGTTCCGTCAGTTCGGTCTTGGAGATGATAGTGCCCTGATGATGCATCATGTAGGAAAGGGTCCGATATTCAAGAGCCGTCAGTTCCCTGACTTCACCCGACAGAATGACCTGGCCATTGGAGGTATCAAGCTCAACTTTTCCGCATTTTATAATCGGATTTGCCAGACCAGATGAGCGTCGGATAAGGGCTTCGATACGGGCAACAAGTTCTTCCAGCTCAAATGGCTTGGACAGATAATCATCAGCACCACCACGCAGCCCGGCTACAGTATCGCGCCAGGTACTGCGGGCGGTCAGGATCAGTACTGGCATGGTTAGTCCTTGCTGGCGCCAGTTGCGAAGAACCGAAAGGCCATCACGCATTGGCAGGCCAAGATCAAGAATTACTGCATCATAAGACTCGCTTTCACCCAGATACTGCCCATCTTCACCATCATGGCTGATGTCAACCGCATATCCTGCCTTGCCAAGTATGGTTGCAACCTGACGGGATATATTTTTATCATCTTCAATAACCAGTATTCTCATGGTTGATATGGTGCCTTAATCATCATGCCCCTCACCGTGGCCTTCGCCATGCCCGTCATCATGCCCATCGTCATGTTCAGTGCCTTCATTTTTTCCCTGATTGTCTGGTTTTGTGTATCCAGATTTGCGCTTTTTTGAAAAGTATTGCCGGCCTGTCTTGTAATTACCGCCAAAATATCCCTTGGATTTTACGAGTTTAAGGTTCAAGGCATTGTAGTACAATTCCAGCACCGAACCTTTTCGGGTCAGTATCTTGACCTCATATATAAGCAGGTAGCTGCCGGCAATTTTCTCCTTTTCCAGCTTGACTGAAAGAATACGGCTGGGATATTGGCGATTGATCTTTCTGATCAGGCGTTTGAGGGGAATTGCCTGCCGTTTTTCCATATGATTTGCAGATTTATGACTATCTCCATCAGCCATTGCCGATATTGTTGGCTGTAGGGCCAAAATAATCAAAATTATTGCGGCCCTTGCAATTTTGAAAACTAAAGAACCTGATTTTCCGGGTAAAAGCTGATACATGAACTTGTTTTTTACCGTCCGTATTTTTCATATTTATGCCTGATTGAAGCTGAACCTGAGCTTAAACCGGGCTTCAGTCTGACTAAAGCAGAACACTGTTAGGTTGTTGTTATCACTTTCGATAAGCGATGTGAAACAACCTAACCAATGAGGATTTAAAAATGATCAGGAAAACCGTATCAGTATTATCAATTGCCGTTCTTGCCACAGCCTTGTCCATGCCAGCCTATGCAGATTCTGATGGAGCTGGTGAAGGTAATGAACGGGGCATGGAAAACAGCCATGAAGCTGGCGATCATGATATGGGCAGGGATCGCGAGACTTTTGAAAAACGCGAAAGACGTGAAAATCATGAATACAAGACGGTCGCTGGCAGTAATATGAATCAAAACAGCAAAATGAAGAAAGTCCGGCAGAATTTCAATAATTAAACCTGCTGCTATAATGATGTTCAACGGGCGCGTCTTTGGCCCGTTGAACTATTTTACCTCTGGCTATTTCCTGATTATACGCCCGTCTGTATAAGGCTTGTAACCACCGGTGCTGGCCATATATTCAGCCAGAACATCGGCAAGGTCAGGGCCGAAATCATAGACATGTTGCGCATTGACGAACATCTTGTAGCCATCACCGCCCCCACGAACATAATTATTGGATACAACCGAATATAGTTTTGTGGCTTTTATCTCGTTCCATTTGCCATCTTCAAATACCAAAACCTGTTTAATGCGGCCCTTGTTGGGTGCAACTGACGGGTCCCAGGTGAATTTAAGACCTGCAACTTGCGGGAATCGACCTTTTACGTCTTCAACCTGACTGACACCGTTCTCCAGTGCCGCTACCAGGGTGGCACCGGTTACCTGAAAGGTGGACAGGGTATTCTGGAAGGGTAGCACGGTCAGTATCTCGCCCATGGTCACATCACCCTTGTCGATTGAGGCGCGCAGACCGCCGGAATTGGCAATGGATATGGTTACTCCCTGATTTTTTACCCTGTCCAGCATGGCATCGGCTACCAGATTGCCCATTTCGCATTCCTTCACCCGGCAGTCTTTGGAATTGCCATTAATCGGGGCAAGCGCAGTGGCCACCACCTTTTTGCGGATTTTTTCAAGTGGTACAGCAGCTGCTGCAATGCGTTGCTTTACAGCTTCATTTTCTTCAACCTTTGCATCCATTATAATCGGTTCGCCGGTGGCTGAAGTAATATTGCCCTTGTCATCAAAGGTGATATTCAGCTCGCCAAGGAATTTGCCATAGGCGTAAGCTGAAACAATGGCGGTGCTGCCGACCATGGTGGGGTAGGGACCTTCTGCCCTTTTGGATTTGTTGGACAGATAGGTGTTGGTGTGACCGCCGACTATGACATCAACACCTTTGGTGCTGGCAGCTACTTTCTTGTCAACATTATAGCCTGAATGGGATAGTACAATGATCTTGTTGACGCCCTTGGCGGCAAGCTTGTCGACTTCTCCCTGAACGGCAGCTGATGGATCTGTAAAGATAATGTTTTTGCCGGGGCTGGATAATTCGTCTGTATCCTGGGGGGTAAGACCAATCAGCCCGAGTTTTTCCCCACCGCGTTCGATGATGGTGGATTTGGCCAGTTTTCCGGCCAGCAAGGGTTCGCCCGAGACATCTGCATTGGACATCAGGACCGGAAATTTCACATTATCCATAAAGCCGCGCAGAACCTCAGGACCGTCATCAAATTCATGATTGCCGACAGTCATGGCGTCATAGCCAAATCTGTTCATCATTTCAGCGGCAAGTTTGCCCTTGTAATAGGTATAGAACAAGGTTCCCTGAAACTGGTCGCCACCATCAACCAGAATGGTGTTGTTTGAGTGCTTGCGTGCAGCTGCAATAGCCGTTGCCAGCCGGGCTGAACCGCCAAAGCATTTGCCTTTTTCATTCCTTTTGGCAGAGCAGCCAGAATCATATTTGCTTATCGGTTCAAAGCGTGAATGAAAATCATTGGTATGCAAAATTGTCAGCTGATAGTCAGCCAGGGCTGCGCTTGCGGTAATAGTGCAAAACCCTGCGGCAAGAATTATTCGTGAAACAGACATGGTCAGGCTCCCTGATATTTTTGGACTATTTGTCCATACGATCACAGAATTTTGTTTGCTTGGCAATAGTAATCAACGCGATTGTGAGCAATTGTCGGGCTGCCAATTCTATCATGGTGGCCCGTATTTGAGGATTTACCGGCAAATCATATTTTGCGAATATGTCTAAATGTTTGCGGTAAAGCCCTGGCCAGATTGTGGATTGAGGCCAGGGCGTCGTGCAAAGATGGTGTGTGATATAATCAGATAACCACCTGATTAAAGACATTTTGCAAGATAAACAGGCCGATAAAGCAGACAAGGGCTGCCATGACCGGGGTTACAACCCAGCCAAGCACAATGCGTCCCAAAGTTCCCCACTTGATACTGGACAGACCGCCTCTTACAAGGGAAATGCCGATAACGGCACCTACAACTGCCTGTGAGCTGGAAACCGGCACCAAAGGAATGGTTGGCAGGCCGTGTGACAACAGCCATTGTTCCAGATCATGTGATGCAAACAGGAACAGTACCAGTGAATGTGAGGTTACCACGACCAGAGCAGCAATGGGTGAAATTCTGCCAAGATTTGAACCAACTGTGGTCATGACCCCTTTGGAGTAGGTCATGACACCAAGGGCGATGGCAAGCCCACCAGCAAGCATCAGCATCTGGGTGCCGGACAGAAATTCAATACCGTTGATGGATACAGATGAGAAAGGTTTGGCGGGAACAAATACCCCGACAACATTGGCGATATTATTGGCTCCAAGTGAATAGGCGCCAAATGCTCCGGCAGCTATCAGGGCAAGGCGTGTGTAGGCATCAGCACGCAACAGGTGAATCTTGTTCATTCTGGAGGCAGTTTTTACTGATTTGAACATGATTACAGCAATAATGGCTGCCAGTACCGGGCAGATAAACCATGTGCTGAGAATGGTGGTCAAGATACCCAGATCAGTAGGTGATCCTGAAAACATGTTCCAGCCTACAATTCCGCCTACAATAGCCTGGGTGGTTGATACTGGCAGACCTGCCTTGGTCATGGCATAAACCGCACTGGCGGCTGCAAAAGCGGTCATAAAGGCGCCGGGCAGGGCTGAGATGGCACCAAGCTTGCCCAGGGTGTGAGTGGTGCCGCCACCACTTATAATAGCACCAATTATTACAAACACCGAGGTAATGATCGCGGCGGTTATCCATGGTACCATACGGGTTCCAACAGCAGTTCCAAAAACATTGGCAGCATCATTGGCACCAAGTGCCCAGCCAAGAAACAGACCGCTGGTCAGGAAAAACATGATAAGGGGATCCATTGCTCAAATGCCCTTATACTGTACGCTTGATAGCATAAATTGCCAGCCGGTCAGCCACATCTTCAGCCCAGTCTGCTATATTGTCGATGGATTCAGCAACATCGCGCAATTGCAGCTTTTGTGACAAGTCCAGATCGGAAGCAAACAGCTCGCTCTTTAAATTGGAGCCAACCTTGTCGGCCTCTTTTTCATAAAACATGACTGCGTGGTTGTGTTCGGATACTGAATGAGGTGAATAAAAGAATGCTCTGGCGCTCAAGATTACCGCCTCAACCGATTTGACGGCATGTGATGAAAGGCGCTTCATGTCATTGCGATATTTGGACGGGATTTGCGGGCGCTCATTTTCCAGTCGCCACAGGGCACCCTGGAACAGGCCAAGCAACTGATCCAGATTTTCAATCAGTCCCAGAACATCGCCGCGACTTTCTGGGATAAGAGTGTGCAAATACAACTCACGCTCAATATCTCGGCGCAGATTGTCTGCATCAGTCTCCATGGAATTGACCTTGTCGAGCATGGAGCGGTAATCGTCGGTATGCCCGTGCTTGAGGTATTCCTTTACAGCCATGCGAAACAGCATGGCTGATTCAGAGATGTTTTTCAAAAAATTATCGATTTGCTGTTCGAGGTCTCTGGTGCGCCCAAAGACGCGTAGTTTCTTAAACATATCTAGGTTTTTTCTTTAGTTGTTTTTTCCTGTACATATTCCAACAGTGAAGAGATTGGCGGTAAAAATTCATTCCAAAGTGATTGATTTTAATGTCAATTCATTTACTGTGTATCCATGTCACATATGTGTCATGTTTAGTGATTGTAGGACGTTTCTACAATCAAAAAATGAAAAAATATTAATATGGACTCGCTACGGTAGTGTAGTTTTTGAAATATTGGTGATAATTTAACAGGGAGAAAAACATGAGAAAACTAGTAAAAAAACTTACCTCAGTAGCACTGGGTGCACTTGTGGTTGCGAGTATCGCATCACTATCACCGGTGAGTGCTGAAGAATGTCATCGCGGCAGCCTGGACAAGACCTATTGTGATCGCGATTTTGACCTTGTGGCTGATTTGCCGCTGGATGAAAGCAAGTGGGTTAATCCCGATACGCTGATTTTTGCCTATACACCAGTTGAAGACCCGGCAGTTTATGCAGGTATCTGGGGCGGCTTTGTCAAGCATATGGAAAAAGTAACCGGCAAAAAGGTTGTTTTCTTCCCGGTTCAGTCAAATGCGGCACAGCTTGAAGCCATGCGTTCGGGCCGTTTGCATGTAGCCGGTTTCAATACCGGGTCAAATCCGATTGCGGTTAATTGTGCAGGTTTTGTACCATTTACCATGATGGCCAAGAATGACGGCAAGTTTGGTTATGAAATGGAAATCATTGTACCAGCTGACAGTGATATCAAGGGGCCGGCAGACCTTAAAGGTCGAACCCTTGCCTTTACCTCTCCAACTTCCAATTCAGGTTTCAAGGCACCTTCGGCAATTCTCAAAGGTGAATTCAACCTGGTAAAGGATCGCGATTTCAAGGCAGTTTTCTCAGGCAAACACGACAATTCAATCCTTGGTGTTTATAATGGCGATTATGAAGCAGCCTCGATTGCCAATTCAGTATGGACCCGGATGGAACGTCGCGGCGTTATCAAACCTGGCAAGATCAGGTCAGTTTACAAATCCCAGACATTCCCGACTACCGGTTATGGTCATGTCTACAATCTGAACCCGCTGGTGGTTGCCAAAGTAAAACAGGCTTTCCTTACCTATAAATGGGACGATCATTTCAAGAAGGAATTCAAGAAAGCTGACCGGTTCATTTCGATCACCTATAAATATGACTGGTCGGTTATTCGCGGCATCGATAAAGCCAATGGCGTGAGCTATGAATGCAAATAATAAACAGCTGAATTAGCAGTAATCAACACCGGGTCTGGTGTCTGCATCAGACCCGGTATTTCTTGTTTTCATTTATTTTTACGGGGCGGGGAACGCTTATGTTGCGTCTTGAGAATGTTTTTAAACGCTATAAAACCGGTGATCTGGCTTTGAAAGATGTTACGCTGGAAATACCTGATGGGCAGGTAATTGCGTTAATTGGTCCTTCCGGTGCCGGCAAGTCGACCCTTATCAGATGTGTCAACCGGTTGGTCAATCCAACCAGTGGCAAGATATTTCTGGGTGATACCGAGCTTACATCGCTTTCATCGGGTGCATTGCGCAAGGCGCGCCGGCGCATGGGGATGATTTTTCAGGAATATGCGCTGGTTGAGCGTCTGACAGTCATGGAAAATGTCTTGTCAGGACGACTTGGATATGTTGGCTTCTGGGCCAGCTGGTTTCGCAAATTCCCCAAAAAGGATGTGCAGGAAGCCTTTCGTCTGCTTGACCGGGTTGGCCTGCTGCATATGGCTGACAAGCGGGCAGATGAATTGTCCGGTGGCCAGCGCCAGCGTGTCGGTATCTGCAGGGCCTTGATCCAGAATCCCGAATTATTGCTGGTTGATGAGCCGACCGCCAGCCTTGACCCCAAAACCTCCCGCCAGATCATGCGGTTGATCAATGAATTGTGCAAAGAGCGTGGACTGGCTGCAATTATCAATATTCATGATGTTCTGCTGGCGCAGATGTACTCACAAAGGGTCGTAGGGCTAAAAGCCGGGGAGCTTGTGTTTGATGGACCACCTGAAGGTTTGGTGCCGGAAGTTCTGACAGATATTTATGGTGAGGAAGACTGGGAAGCCACGATCGAGGAAGTTGATGAGGATGATGAAGAACTCCTTGTTGAGGAAGCCGAGGTTGTCGCATGAGTGAGGTATCAGCAGAAAAGAAGTTTCCTGACCGCTGGAAAAAGCCACCCTTTATTAGCAATCCCACCTTGCGCTGGCTGCTTTATGTGGCAGTTGCAGTGTATTTTGCCACAGCTTTCGGGACTATGGATATTGACTGGCAGCGGGCATGGGAAGGACTGCCTCGCGGGGCGGAATTTCTGGCGTCATTTTTCCCGCCATCACTTACTGATTCAAATGGTGTGCATGTTACCGGCACCATTATTGATGGTATTCTGGATTCGATCTGGATGGCGATATTGGCAACAGTTGCCGGCATTGTGTTGTCAGTTCCGGTCGGACTTGGCGCGGCGCGTAATCTGTCTCCGATGCCGGTTTATCTGTTCTGTCGTTCGATAATTGCGGTATCACGGACATTCCCGGAAGTCATTCTGGCAATTTTTGCCGTGAAGCTGTTTGGCTTTGGTTCGTTTGCAGGTCTGGTGGCGCTTTCGATTGGCACAATCGGGTTTTTTGCCAAATTGCTGGCAGAAGATATCGAGACTTCTTCCACTTCCCAAAATGAAGCTGTCAAGGTTACCGGGGCCAACTGGTTCCAGTGGGTGAATTATGCAATCCAGCCACAGGTGATGCCGCGTATGATTGGTCTGGCCATGTACCGGCTTGATATCAACTTCCGTGAAAGTGCGGTGGTGGGTATTGTTGGTGGTGGCGGAATTGGGGATACGCTGAAAACCTCGTTTGAGCGCTATGATTTTTCCATTTCGGCAACCATCCTTATAGTAATTATCGTGATTGTGATTTCGCTTGAATATTCATCAGGCTATTTGAGAAAGTGGGTGCAATAATGCCTATTATAGATAAACCGGATGGTCCTGTATGGAAACGTCGCAAAACACCGGTGCAATTACTGATCTGGTTTGGCTGGATGGTAGCAATTGCAATAACGGTCATGGCCTGGAAGCGTATTGCAGCCAATGATCTTTTATGGGTGTATATGCCAACAGCCGGGCAACAGGCCGTGGACATGATGCAGCGGATGATACCACCAAACTGGTCCTATATGGACAAATTGTGGAAGCCGGTCTGGGATACTTTGAATATTGCCACTATTGGTTCTGTCATGGCGATGGCTATTGCCGTTCCTGTGGCTTTTGCAGCTGCCAGAAATACTACTCCCCACAAGCTGGTGCGGGCCTTTGCCCTGCTTATCATTGTCTCGACCCGTTCGGTTAATTCACTGATCTGGGCATTGGCGCTGGTATTTATTCTGGGACCTGGAGTGCTGGCCGGCACGCTGGCAATTGGTCTGCGCTCAATTGGTGGTTGCTCAAAGCTGCTATATGAAGCGATTGAGGAAATAGACCATAATCAGGTTGAGGCTATTGAGGCAACCGGTGCTTCCAGGCTGCAGCAGATGGCTTACGGGATTCTTCCACAGGTAATGCCTACCTTTGCCGGGGTCGGGGTGTTTCGCTGGGATATCAATATTCGCCAGTCAACCATTTTGGGGTTGGTCGGGGCGGGCGGCATCGGGTTGCAGCTTTCCAGTTCGATGAATACGCTGGCCTGGACACAGGTCTCAATGATCCTGCTGGTCATTTTAGGCACAGTGGTTATTTCTGAAACCGTTTCAGCCAAGGTGCGACACGCAATTATCTGAGCGATCGGCAACGGCAACGGTTTGGATACTATTTCAGTGCTATTGTGGGAGCAATAATCTGCTCCCACTTCAAGGCCTGATCATTTATGTCCAGTAACCTCACTCACCTTTTAAAAACCCGCCGGTTTGCGCCGATGTTCATTACCCAGTTTCTGGGTGCGTTCAATGATAATCTGTTCAAGAATGCCCTGACCATACTGATATTGTTCAGGCTGGCTGACCAGATTGCCCTTGATGGCGGGGTAGTGGTGACGCTGGCAGCGGGTATATTCATTCTGCCATTCTTCTTGTTCTCGGCCCTTGCCGGACAACTGGCTGACAAATATGAAAAGTCGCAGCAGGTCAGAATGATCAAGCTGGCTGAAATTGTGATTATGGTCGTGGCATCACTGGCCTTTATTCTGTCCAGTGCCTGGATGCTGATTGCGGTATTGTTTGCCATGGGGGTGCAGTCGGCATTTTTTGGGCCGTTGAAATATGCGATATTGCCTGATCATCTCAAAGAAGAAGAACTGATTGGCGGCAATGCGTTTTTTGAAGCCGGGACTTTTCTGGCAATCCTTATGGGCACCATTGGTGGCGGACTGATTATTCTTACTGACAATGGCATTGCCATTATCTGCACAGCCATTCTGGGAGTAGCGATTGCCGGTTATATTGCATCCCGCCAGGTGTCGGTTGCGCCAGCCGGGATGCCGGATTTGAAGATCAATTACAATATTTTCAGCGAAACCCGTTCGATGGTGGCTGAATCGTTCAAAGAGCGCGATATGGGGCTGATCATTCTTGGCATATCGTGGTTCTGGCTGGTTGGCGGGGTGGTGCTGTCGCAATTTCCGCCACTGGTAAAAGATGTTGTTGGCGGCAATGAACATGTGGTGACCTTGTTCCTGACAATCTTTTCAGTTGGTATTGGTGTTGGATCACTTTTGTGCAACCGGCTGCTGCAAGGTGAAGTATCGGCCAAATATGTGCCGGTTGGTGCCATTGGCATAACCTTGTTCATTATTGACCTGTATTTTTCTGTTCGCGGATTTGGAGAACCAAAGGCACAGCTTTTGGGCATAAATGCGTTTCTGTCTGATTTCGCCGGTTGGAGGATTATTTTTGATCTTTTGGGAATTTCGATCAGTTCCGGGCTGTTTATCGTGCCGCTTTATGCGATGATGCAATCGCGCTCAGACGAGATGGCAAGAGCGCGCACCATTGCCTCCAACAATATCATGAATGCGCTGTTCATGGTGGCGGGAACCCTGGTGGCGGCGATAATGCTGATTGTCGGGTTTACGGTTCCAGGTGTACTTCTGGCACTGGGGCTGTTTAATATTATCGTCACCATTTATATTGTCAGGCTGCTGCCGCGCCACACAATCAGGGCAGTATTATCTGTGATCTTGAGTTTTTTATACCGGGTTGAGGTCAAGGGGTCTGAGAATATTGCCAAGGCTGGAAAACGGGCAGTGATCGCGGTAAATCATGTGTCATTTCTTGACGGGTTGCTGATCGGGGTATTTTTGCCGGTGCAGCCGGTATTTGCCATAGATTCATTTATTGCCCGGCAATGGTGGCTGAAACCGTTCATGAATCTGATTAACGCCTTTCCGCTTGATCCAACCAATCCGATGGCGATCAAGTCGCTTATTCGCGAGATTGAAAAAGACCAGCATGTGGTGATTTTTCCAGAAGGGCGGATAACGGTTACCGGCGCGCTGATGAAAGTGTTTGAAGGGCCAGGCATGATTGCCGACAAGGCAAATGCGCCAGTGGTGCCGGTACGGATTGATGGTGCGCAATATTCGTTCTTTTCACGGCTGCGCGGCAAGGTTCGGATCAGGCCATTTCCCAAGATCACCATTACCATTTTGGAGCCTAAGCGAATTTCAGCTCCTGATGAGCTAAAGGGCAGGGCGCGGCGAAATGAAATCTCGTTGCAGCTTTATGATCTGATGAGCGAGATGATCTTCAAGACCTGTGACAAGCAAAAAACCCTGTTCAGTGCCCTGATTGATGCAAGGATGGTGCATGGTGCAAAACAGGTGGTAGCAGAAGATATTGACCGCAAACCGCTGAACTATAAAAGGCTGGTGCTTGGTTCATTTGTACTTGGGCGCGAGATTGGCAAAATTACCGGCAAAGGTGAGTATGTGGGGTTGATGCTGCCCAATTCGGTTGGTGCGGTGGTAACCTTCTTTGCCCTTCAGGCAACCGGGCGGGTTCCCGCCATGCTGAATTTTGCAACCGGGGCCAATTCCATTTTATCAGCTATTGAAACTGGCGGTATCAAAACCGTTTTGACATCAAGACGGTTTATTGAAAAGGCAAAGATGCAGGCGGTTGCCGACCAGCTGGCTGGTAAAATCCGGCTGGTTTATCTGGAAGATATCAAGGATAATATTGCCGGCATCAGCAAGGTTTACGGCATTTTCGCCAATATGTTCCCCGGATTTTTCCACAGGATGTATGGCAGTAAAAATGATCAGCCTGCTGTCATATTATTCACTTCCGGTTCTGAAGGAACACCAAAGGGGGTGGTGCTCAGCCATCAAAATCTGTTGGCAAATTGTTGCCAGCTGGCGGCAAGGATTGATTTTTCTCCCCAGGATATTGTGTTTAATGCCCTGCCGATATTCCATTCATTCGGTCTGACAGGTGGCATGCTGCTGCCGATGCTGTCGGGGATCAAGACATTCCTTTATCCATCACCATTGCATTACCGTATTGTTCCAGCGCTGATCTATGACAGCAATGCCACGATCATGTTTGGCACTGATACATTCCTTTCAGGTTATGCGCGGGTGGCTCATTCCTATGATTTTTATTCAATCCGTTATGTTTTTGCCGGGGCTGAAAAGGTTCGCGATGAGACCCGCAAAGCCTGGTTTGACAAATTCGGTTTGCGAATACTTGAGGCTTATGGGGCAACTGAAACCGCACCGGGGATTGCTGCCAATACACCGATGCACTACAAGGCTGGAACTGTCGGGCGGTTACTGCCATCGATTGCGGCAAGGCTGGAACCGGTTCCGGGAATTGACAGGGGCGGCAGGCTGATTGTTACCGGTCCCAATATCATGATGGGTTATTTGCGGGCTGAAAATCCAGGGGTTATCGAGCCGACCAAAGACAGCCAGTATGATACAGGCGACATTGTTGATATTGATGCAGAAGGTTTTGTTACCATTCTTGGCCGGGCCAAACGCTTTGCCAAGATAGCCGGGGAAATGGTTTCCTTGACCGCGGTTGAGAACTATGCCGGTTCGTGCTGGCCAGATAATGCCCATGCCGTTGTGGCAGTGCCCGATGAACGCAAGGGTGAGCAATTGGTGTTGGTGACCGACAATCAAAAAGCTGAACGCAAACATTTGCTGGAATGGGCGCGCACCAATGGTGTGGCTGAACTGATGATCCCGCGTGATATCATGATTGTCGATCAGCTGCCGGTGCTGGGAACCGGCAAGACCGATTATGTGTCGATTGCGAAAATGGTTGCCGGTAAATAATCCATGTTGAGCCTTAACCGCATTGCTCTTGTCACAATGTTTGCAATTGCCGGGTTCATGATCTGGCAATTTCGTGAAAAGCTTTATGCCGACAAGGGCCAGCTGATCATAGTAGCACCGCAAGGCATAAATGACCCGGTGGTGTTTTCATGGCATGGCGAGGTTCAACTGCCAATGGCAAAACAGTTGGGTGAAGCGTTTGGTAAATGGAAATCACGCTCCAGCCATATTCTGATTGATCTTGATTCTCCAGGCGGTTCGCTGTTTGAGGGCAAGCAGGTGGTGGAGCTGATTATCTTGATGAAGCGAACACACCGGGTTGACACTATTGTCAGGGCCGGGAAAATCTGTCTGTCAATGTGCGTGCCGATCTTTTTACAGGGCCAGATGAGAATGGCGGCAGCTTCCTCAAAATGGATGTTTCACCAGCCATCCTATGTTGATGATATTACAGATAAAAAGGTCAAGGTCAGCAAATCAAAGCAGCAGGCACTGGCCAGAAAATTCTTCAACAGATATCTGCTGGATTCAGAGATTGACCGTAAATGGCTACAAAATTTACAGCGTGAATGGCAAAAGGGTGATGTGTGGCGGACCGGTCAAGAATTGTATGATGAAGGGGCAAATGTAATTAACCAGCTGTTGTAAACTGGTTAACCATAAAGCCGAAGCTTGAGCTAATGGCGAAATATTCACTCATCTGACAAGGGATTCTTTAAGGAATAGTCATTACAGTTTGAAGGTGGATAATAGGGGACAATTGTGCGTTTTGCGTGCAAGGCCCGGTTGGGAGTTAAAATGTTCACCATTGACAGATGGCTGAAATATCTGCCCGGTCCGATACGGGGGCTGGTTGAAGAAATGGCGAAGGGCCAGAGTGACACGGCGAAATCACAGCGCGGTGCCTTTGCAGCTTTCCTCATTCGTGTTGCTTCTGCTGCCATTGCCTTTTTGTCCCAGGTTTTACTGGCCCGCTGGATCGGTGCGCATGAATACGGGATTTTTACCTATGTATGGGTGTGGATCAATGTAATTGGCACCCTTTGTGCTGCCGGTTTTGCAACATCGGTAATGCGGTTTATTCCTGAATATGCCTCACATCATGATTTTGACCATGTGCGTGGATATTTGCGTGCAGGAAGGGCGTTTTCAACTCTTGCCGGTCTGGTGTCAACAATCAGCGGTTTGCTGATCCTGTATTATTTTGATGATTTTGTTGAAGATTATTATCGCATACCATTTGCCATAGCGCTGTTATGTGTCCCGGCCTTTGCATTGACAGATTTTCAGGACGGGCTGGGCCGGGCGCAGGGGTGGCTCGATCTGGCGCTGATACCGCCCTATATTTTCAGGCCGGTATTGTTGTTTGTATTTATTGGTGGTGCGGTGCTGATCGGCTGGTCGCGTGATGCTGAAACAGCTGTGATATCGGTGGTTGCCGCCACCTGGATAACTGCCGCGGCGCAATATCTGTTGCAGAAAAAGCGGATGCGTGAAGCTGTGCCATCTGGTCCGCGCAGTTATAAAATCGGTTTCTGGCTGAAAGTGTCATTGCCGGTCATTGCACTGGAAAGCTTTGCAATGATGATGACCAATCTGGATATTCTGATCCTCAATTATTTTGTCAATCCCGATCAGATTGCCATTTACTATGCTGCGGTGAGAACCATTGCCCTGATCGCATTTGTGCATTTCTCGGTGACCGCAGCGGTTACATCGAAATTTGTTCCCTATTACACCAAGGGTGATATGGACGGGCTGAAGGCATTTTTTGTTGAGACCAGAAAATGGACTTTCCTGCCATCATTGATTGGAGCGGTTATACTGCTGGCGCTGGGCAAACCTTTATTGTGGTTGTTCGGGCCTGAATTTAC
The DNA here is from genome assembly GCA_026990765.1 of Hyphomicrobiales bacterium. Taxonomy (GTDB): domain Bacteria; phylum Pseudomonadota; class Alphaproteobacteria; order Rhizobiales; family Aestuariivirgaceae; genus JALWJW01. Next base: position 15,290 of record JALXCV010000134.1, read on the forward strand.
AGCCAGCTATCCGGTGATGTTCGTAATGGTCATCGGCCTGTTGACCAGAGCGCTTGCTGGTCCCTTGCAGGGACTGATGATTGCAACCGGTCAGCAAAATGGCGCTGCACTGGCGCTGGGTGTGGCAGTGGTGTTCAACGTGGCGTTAAACTTTTTGCTGATACCAAAGTTTGGTTTGCTGGGAGCCGGGACTGCAACAGCAATTTCCTATTGTATTGAATCCCTGTTGCTGTATTTGCAGTCAAAAAGGCTGTTTTCGCAATCAGGTCACCCGATAAAGGTGAAAGAAATCAATGGTTCAGCTGCTGAATGAAACCGGCAGTTTGCGGCCTGACTATCTCAAACTTGCTGATAATTCAATCTTGCCTGCCATGGGCAATGATTATTCATGGATGGGCCAGCAGTTTCAATGTCTGGATATGGGCGATGCAGAATTGCTGGTCAGCGCATATGATCCAGATGATCAATCTGAACTGGTTGCAGTTGCCGGTCTGCAAAAGCGCAATGGCCTGATAGCGCAAAGCCTTGATAATGGTTTTTTGTTTTCGGGAACGCCTTTGCTTGGCAGTGCAGATAGTGACAAAAATCCTATATTGGCGCTGATGTATGCGGTTGGCGAGCAGGCGGGGGTGAAGGCCGTCAGGTTTTCCAAAGTGCCAGCTGATGGTCGCTTCATGCAACTGGTCAAAGATTATTGCAAAGCAGAAAATGCCTGCCTTGAAGTGTTGCAGCAATATGAGCGGGCCAGTCTTGTTTGTGACCAGTCCTATGATGAATGGCTGACCAGTTCAGTTTCATCGCGCCACCGGGCAGAATATCGACGCTTGCGCAGACGCCTGTCAGAACAGGGCAAGCTGGAAATGCAAATCTGGTCTGGTTCTGACCAGGTTTTGCAATGGATTGATGAATTTATTGCGCTTGAAGCTGCCGGCTGGAAGGGACGGCGCGGAACGGCGATTGCCGCTGATCCTTCCCATGTCCAATTTATTCAAAACAGTCTTTCACAGCTGGCTGAGCGCGGTATGCTGAAATTCTGGCGGCTTAGCCTTGATGGGCGGGTGATAGCTTCCATGTTCGGTTTTGCAAGCGGGCAGCAGGGCTGGATGGGCAAGATTGCTCATGATGAAAGCCTGTCGAAATATTCGCCGGGAGTATTGCTGAGCCTTGATCTGACGCGTGACTGGCTTTCGAGCGGTGAAGTGAAAATTGTTGATTCCTGCGCTGAGCCAGGTTTTGTGATGATTGAAAGAATCTGGCGGGACCGACTGGCAATGGCGGATATATTGCTGTCAGTGCCTGATTGCAGCAAGGCAAGTTTCAACCGGACAAGAATTGTTGAGACTGCCCGGTTAAAAATGAGAAGAACCGCCCGCAAGATTGTGCGCAAATTACGCTGGTGCATGTAGCGTTTGAACAGATTCAAGCATTCACTTGCAGATATGAGGCAGGTCTTGCAAGGCAAGGCCGTTCATATCAGCAAAGTGAATTCAACTTGATGCGACAGGCGCCAAGGGCTGTTTGAGTTTCTACTCACTTCTGGAAAGTGCCAGCCATGTTACCCCGGCAATTACCAGTGACATGCCGATGAAGTGCTGAATGGTGAATATCTCGTCCAGAAAGATGATGGCCATCAAGGTGGTGAAAACCGGGCCGGCACTGCCAACTATTGAGGTTGGACCAGGGCCGATGCGGGAAATGGCGGCAGCCAGAAAATATGATGGCAGAACCGTTGCAAATACTGCGATAAACCCGGCGATCAGATATACTTCAGCAGGAACGATCAGGCCGGAAAGGTCATAGATGAGTAAATAATGCAGCATGATGGCAAAGGCTGCACCGCTCATGGCGATGGAGGTAAACAGGCGCGGGCCGGTCTGGCTTATCAGGTTTTTGGAGAATACAATAAATACTGAAAAAACCAGAGATGCTCCCAGTACCAGCAAGGCCCCGATGGTTATTTCACTGCCAAAGTCATTCAGATCACGGGTGAATATAATGGCAAGGCCAGTGAAAGTCAGGGCCAGTGATGCGATAGCTGTAGTAGTGAGGCGGGTTTTGAAAACAAATACCGATAATATTGCTACAAATATCGGATAGGTGAACAGGATAAGCCGCTCAAACTGGGCGGTTATGTGGGTGAGGCCAAGCAGGTCCAGATAGCTGGCCACATAATATCCAAGCATGCCGAGAATGATGGTTGCAATTATGGTGGTAAGGCTCAGCTTTGGCAGGTTGCCGGTCTGTTTGCGGGTTTGCCATGCCATCAGGCCGAAAAACAGATAAAATGGCAGGGAGAAAACCAGCCGCAGGGTCATCAGGGTCTCGGGCGGGATGCCATATTGATAGATGATCTTTATCAGGATTGGTTTGGTTGAAAATAAAACGGCACCCAGAACACCATAAATAATTCCGTTACGGTCAAGCCGTGTTGAACTTGCCATGTCAATACCGTTCATATCTGAATGGTAATGGGGCAATGACGGGCAGTTGCCGGTAAATAATGTATTGTGATGCCATCAGGCTGGCCCTTTATGCGCGTGGATGGGCGCTGGCATATTGCTTGAGCAGATGGGCCGCGTCAACTTCTGTATAGACCTGGGTGGTGGAAAGTGAAGCATGGCCCAGCAATTCCTGAATGGCGCGCAGATCAACCCCGGCAGATAACAAGTGGGTGGCAAATGAATGGCGCAGTGCATGTGGTGTTGCAGTGTCAGGCAGACCAAGATAGCCTCGCAGTTTTTGCATTACCAGCTGGATATTTCGGGCATTAAGTCTGCCGCCTTTAACGCCAAGGAACAAAGGCCCGTCTGGTTTGAGTTCAAACGGGCATAGCTGCAAATAGGCGTCAATGGCATCAATGGCAACAGGCAGAACCGGAACATGGCGGGTTTTGCCACCCTTGCCCTGGATTACCAGCGCCAGTGATGATCGCATATCTTTTAACTGGCCGTAATCAAGCCCCAGACATTCAGAAATTCGCAGCCCGCAGGCATATAACAGGGTCATTACTGCCACATCGCGAGCATTTACCCAGTCAGTTTGGTCTTTATTTGTGGTAAGCTTTGTGGCTGCCCTGACATTGAGCGGTTTGGGGATGGCATGCGGGATTTTGGGTGAACGCAGGGCCGACAGGGCCGGATTGTGCAGGATTTCACGCCGTTCCATATAGCGATAAAATGAGCGGATGGCGGATAATTGACGGGCAAGGCTGGTGCTGCCCACACCCTGTTTGCGCCGTTCAGCCAGAAAGCGGCGAAAATCAATAGCGCGGATGGTTGCCAGATCAGACAGTTTTGCCGCATGGCCAAGATGCCCGGCCAGAAAACTGCCAAATTGCGACAGGTCCCTTGCATAGGCTTCTATAGTATGGCGCGATGAACGGCGTGTCGACATCAGATGCTGCAACCAGCCGGTAATCTGTGCTGCTGCATCTGAGGCCATGTGAAAGGAAATGTAATCGGCATTGCTTGTCATGGATATAGTCTATGGATTAAACCTTCATGATTGCTTTACGAAAGAGCTGTGAAACGCATGCGAAAGATTATTGCAGGACTATTTTGGCTGTTAATGGCAGGCCCGGTTCTGGCCCAGGTGGTGGAAGGTGATGATGCACCATTGCGGTTTGCCCGGTTTGAGGCTGAAGATGGCAAACATTTCGGGTTTCTGTCATTTGGTGGCCTGCACCAGCTTGATGGAGATTTTCTGGATATAAATTCAAAACCCACTGGCTGGGGTTATGATCTGCATGGTGTCAGGCTGCTGGCACCGTTAAGGCATGGAAAGATTATCTCTGTCAGCAATAATTATCGCTCACAAAAGGCAGGGCCGGAGTTTGAACAGGTATTTGTTGAAAATATCCTTGGGCCAGATGCACCCCTGCCGGTCAACAAGGGGAGCTTTGGCGGTGAGATGGTGGTGGTCATGGCGAAAGCAGCGCATAATGTCAGCGCCAGCAAGGCTGGTGAGTATATTTACGGGGTTGCCTGCGGGATCATGCAATATTCCGGTTCGCAAATGCGCCATATTGCGATTGGCCCTTATGTGGTGCCGGGTTTGAGCAATAACCGCTTGCATATGCAGCTGGTGGTAAATGGCAAAATCTTGCGCAAAACATCATCGCGCCAGATGAAACGCAATGTTGAGCAGCTTGTTGCATGGATTTCAAAACAGATTGATCTGGAGGCTGGCGATATGATTTTTACCGGCGCTCCCGGCAGGCTGGTGGAGGCAGGCCGCGGTGATGTTATCGAAGTATCGCTTGAAGGTGTGGGTACACTGAAAACCATGATTGGTGACAGGACTTGCAAGGGAAATAACGGGGATAATCCTATTGCGCCCTGCAGGAAATCAAGATGATCCGGCAGTAATATGATTAGTGGGCAGTATTGACAGCTTTTTCCTTCATCAGTGCATCAGCAATCTGCTGGCCTGCAATGTGACCGATTACCTTGCCATTTTCATCAATTATTTCGATGGTCAGGTTTTCTTTAAGAACTGGCGGCATCAGGTCTTCCAGCAAGGTATTGGGTCCCATCTGAATGGCTTTTTTTCTTGCTGCATCTGACAGTTTCTCCGGCTTTGCCATGATGGTTCTGGCGCGCAGTACCTTGGTTTTGTTGACATCGCCAACAAAGGCGGCGACATAGTCATCTGCCGGGTTCTGGATAATTTCTTCAGGGGTGCCGATCTGGGCAACCCGGCCCCCTTCCAGAATGCAGATATGATCACCAAGGAAAAGCGCCTCATCAAGGTCGTGGGTGATGAACATGATGGTCTTTTTCAGCGAGGTTTGCAGCTCTAGCAATCGCTTTTGCATATCGTTGCGAATCAGCGGATCAAGGGCGGAAAAGGCTTCATCCATCAACAATATATCAGGGTCGGTTGCCAGCGCCCGGGCAAGGCCTACACGCTGTTGCATGCCGCCGGAGAGCTGGTCGGGATATTGATGTTCAAAACCGGTTAATCCGACCAGATCAATTTTTTCCTGTGCCTGGCGATGCCTTTCGGTTTCGGCAACGCCTTGTACCTGCAGGCCAAAGGCGACATTGTCGATGATATTCTTGTGTGGCAACAGGCCAAAGCGCTGGAATACCATGGATAATTTGTGCTGGCGGAATCTGGTGAGCTGTTTTTCACTCATGGCCAGTACATCCTCACCATCTACATGTATGGAACCGGAGGTTGGTTCGATCAACCGGTTAAGGTGGCGAATGAGGGTGGATTTGCCAGAACCGGAAAGCCCCATAACCACGAATATCTCGCCTTCTTCGACTGAAACAGAAACATTGTCCAGGCCAACCACATGAGCGGTTTTGGCCATGACTTCTTCCTTGTCGGCCCCGGCCTTTACCATCTTCATAACCGATTGCGGGTCATCCCCGAAAATCTTGTAGATGTTCTTGATTTCAATTTTTGCCACTTGTCTCAGCCCTTGTCGGTTTTGCGTTCCTGCAGTTTTTTACCATAAGCCTGGGTTATCCGGTCGAGCACGATGGCCAGCAGGACAATGGCAAGGCCAGCTTCCAGTGCCCGCCCGACATTTAGCTGCTGCAGGCCAAGCAATACTTCATCGCCAAGGCCCCTTGTGCCAATCATCGAGGCAACCACCACCATGGCCAGTGCCATCATGGTGGTCTGGTTGATGCCCTGCATGATATTGGGCAGGGCGAGGGGAAGTTGCACAATGCGAAGTTTTTGCATCGGGGTGGCACCAAAGGATTCAGCGGCCTCCATGACTTCAGTATCAATCAGCCGGATGCCAAGATCGGTCAGCCTGATGACCGGGGGAACGGAATAAATAACCGTGGCAATTATGGCAGGAACGGCTCCCAGACCAAACAACATGATGCCGGGGATCAGGTAGACAAATGCCGGGATGGTTTGCATCAGATCAAGCACCGGCAGGATGATGTTGCGGGCGCGGTCGCTGCGGGACATGATAATGGCAACCGGAAAGCCGATCAGGGCGCATATGGCAATAGAGATAACCACTAGGGCCGTAGTCTCGATCATCTTGTCCCATAAAACCGGACTTAACAGACCAATGGCAAACAGGCAGGCGGCAATTATAATGGCAGTGGACAGTTTTTTGCCGCTTAAAAAATAGGTCACTATGGCAGCAATCACGATGAATATCGGCCATGGGGTCAGAACCATTGCCCCGGTCAGGCTGGAATATATACCAAGCAAACCGGCATTTATCGCATCAAAGAATGGTCCGTAGGTTTCAACCAGCCAGTCAATGCCGGCATTGGCCCATTGTTTTAATGGAAAATCCAGCCAGCGTGGCCAGTCGCCCAGCCATGCAGTGTCGCTGAACAATTCAGACAGACTGCCGGGTTTGGTTTTTTTCGATGAAATATAGCCAAGATATGAGGCACCGGACAATAAGGTGATACCAATGAGGCTATAGAACCAGATTCTTGCTTTTTTCATTGTGCTGCCAGGCGTTCAAAAAAGGTGAAATGCTGAGCAATGGCTGAAACCTGATATTCAGCAGTGCCGGAATCAGGTTTCAGCATGGTTGTTTCAAAAACTGATTGACTTAAAGGCCAGCCTTGACTTTTGCAGCCACGTCAGCCGGCACCCAGCTTTCCCATGTTTTGTCGGTTTTAAGGAAATATGCAGCAGTTACATCTGCTTCACCGTCTGCTTCGGTTTTATAATATGCCAGAAGCTTGTTCACCATGGCCAACGGGATGGTATATTTGGAGAGAAACTTGACGACTTCAGGTTCGCTCTTGTCAAGCTGGGTGTTGATGCCAACATCAAGCGGCATGCCATTATAGGCAACGGCCTTGACCTTGCGCATGCTTTCAATGCCCTTTTCCTTGATTTCCTCGACAAGCTTGGAAATGACTTCCCAGTCCTTTTTGTTATATGCAGGTTCTTCCAGCTTGACCAGATCAACCTGTCCCATCAGGGCCGTTGGTTCCCAATAATAGGTGAAGATGGGTTTTTTCTTTTTGAATGCACCCTTGATCGCAGCATCAAGCGCACCGGCGCTGCCCGGATCATAATTGGTATAATATTTGTCCAGACCATATGAATGATGTTTGACCTGATTGACCGTGTAGCAGGTCCAGCCGGAAATGCAGCTTGTCATGCGTCCTTTGGAAGGCTCCAGAGGATCCTTGAACAGCATGGCGATTTCAGGTTTTAACATGTCCTGAACGGATTTCAGATGGTATTTTTTTGATGTTGTTGCATCTACATAAAAACCCTGACCTGATTGCGGGGTGTTAACGCCGACAAGTCGAATTGTTCCTTTTTTAATTGCCTTGTTGACCTGTTCCTGAATATTGCCGGTCCACATTTCCATGACAACATCAATCTTCTGGGCATACAGAGCAGCCATGATCGGGTTGGTTGAACCGGTGGTGATTTCAGTTTTGCAACCATAGCCCTTTTCAAGGATAATCTTGGCAATAGCGGTGTGCAGTTTGGCGCTGCCCCAGTCAAGGTCACCGATACGGATTGTACCGCAGGCACTGGCTGCCGGTGCGCTCGCCGTCATTGACAGCGCCATGAATCCGGCAGCAGCCAAAGTTTTGGTCAGAGTAAATTTCATTTCTTTCTCCCTGTTTGTATTTATCAGTTGAACTCAGCTTACATGTAGCTGGTTTTATTAAGCTTTTACGACAATATTGGGAATAAAGCGACAGAACCAGCTATTTTTCCAAATTGTCCACTTCAAGTGTGTCATTAAAGGCTGTCTGTGGCTCGACTATTGCCCAATTGGTGCCAGTCATGTGCCCATTTGTCTAAATCAGATACTTTCAATTAGGCCCCAACTAGTATAGACAGCAGTCTAACTTGCCAGATTATGCGGCAAACAATCCTTTTTTACAGAAAATTTCAATTCTATGGAACTTAGAAATATTGCTATTATTGCCCATGTTGATCATGGCAAGACAACCCTTATTGACCGTCTGCTGGCGCAAGCTGGTACTTTCCGGGAAAATGAGAAGGTGGCTGAGCGGGCCATGGACTCAAATGATCTGGAGCGTGAACGCGGCATAACCATTCTGGCCAAGGTAACATCAATGCAGTGGCACGGGGTGACGATCAATATTGTGGATACTCCAGGCCATGCTGATTTTGGCGGTGAGGTTGAACGTATTCTCAATATGGTTGACGGGGCAGTGCTGCTGGTTGATGCTGCTGAAGGCCCGATGCCGCAAACCAAATTTGTGTTGTCAAAAGCACTGGCCATGGGCTTGCGGCCAATTGTCTGTATCAACAAGATAGACAAGGATGATGAGCGCCATGATGAGGTGCTCAATGAAGTGTTTGACCTGTTTGCTGCACTTGATGCCAATGAGGACCAGCTTGATTTTCCGGTGCTTTACGGTTCGGCCAAACATGGCTGGATGGCAACAGAACCACATGGACCAAAAGACAATATGGCTTGTCTGTTTGACATGGTGGTCAACCAGACACCTGCGCCAAAGATTGAAGATGGACCGTTTTCAATGCTGGCCACCACGATTGAGGCCAATCCGTTTCTGGGAAGGCTGCTGACCGGGCGGATCAGATCAGGCAAGGTTGTGACCAATCAGGCGATCAAGGGTTTGGCGCGCGATGGCAGTCTTGTGGAAAAGGGCAGGGTTTCGAAGATCCTGAAATTCTCCGGTCTGGAACGCCTGACTGTGGATGAAGCTGAAGCTGGTGATATTGTCTCGATTGCCGGGCTGACCAAAACCACGGTTGCCGATACGATCTGTGATGTGGAAGTTACAAATGCGATTGCTGCTGACCCGATTGATCCGCCAACCCTTTCCATGCGGTTCAGGATCAATGATGGACCTTATGCAGGAACTGAAGGTGCCAAGGTGCAAAGCCGGGTCATTCGCGAAAGGCTGATGCGCGAGGCTGAGGGCAATGTGGCGCTGCATATCAGGGATATTGAGAATGAAGCCGATGCGTTTGAAGTGTCGGGCCGCGGTGAACTGCAACTGGCCATATTGATAGAAACCATGCGGCGCGAAGGCTTTGAGCTGACTGTTGGTCGCCCGAAAGTGGTCATGCGCGATGATCCCGATACCGGTGAAAAGCTGGAGCCGGTTGAAGAAGTGATCATTGATGTTGATGAGGAATATTCAGGCGCGGTGGTGGAAAAACTGTCAGCCAGAAAAGCCAATCTTATCGATATGCGCTCATCTGGTGTTGGCCGCCAGCGCCTGACCTTTCATGCCCCGACCCGCGGGCTGATTGGCTACAATTCCGAACTGTTGTCTGATACGCGAGGCACAGCCATCATGAACCGGCTGTTCCATGCCTATGAACCTTATGCAGGCGATATAGCCATGCGTCATACCGGGGTGCTGATTTCCAATTCCAAGGGGGTGGCAGTGGCCTATGCCTTGTGGAATCTGGAAGATCGCGGGCCAATGTTCATTCATCCCGGGGACAAGGTTTATGAGGGGATGATCATTGGTGAGCATACCAAGGGACAGGATCTGGAAGTCAATGCGTTAAAGGGCAAGAAACTTAGCAATGTGCGGGCCTCGGGCAAGGATGATGCAATCCAGCTGACCCCGCCAATACCACTTACCCTGGAGAAGGCTTTAAGCTATATATCTGATCAGGAACTGGTCGAGATTACTCCGCGCTCGATCAGGTTGCGCAAGGCTATACTTGACCCGCATGAGAGGAAAAAGGCAATGCGGGCCAAAAAGGCTGAAGGCTAGATTTAACGCTGGACAGACAAGGACAGGCAAATGCGTTTGGATGCAATTGCGGTGGGTGCCAACCCGCCATATGAGGTTAATGTTGTAGTTGAGGTTTCAGTTGGTTCTGAGCCGATCAAATATGAAATGAACAAGGAAGCCGGCACCATGGTGGTTGACCGTTTCCTTTATACCTCGATGCACTATCCGGGAAATTACGGGTTTGTGCCGCATACTTTGTCAGATGATGGTGATCCGATTGATGTGATTATCGTATCTGAACGCAAGATTGTCCCTGGTGCAGTAATTGCAGTGCGCCCGATCGGGGTTTTGCGGATGGTGGATGAGGCCGGCGGGGATGAAAAGATTATCGCGGTTCCAGCATCCAGCATTTCATCACGCTACAAGAATATTGTGAATGTATCGGACCTGCCGCCAACCATTGCCGACAAGGTTGAGCATTTCTTTGCTCATTATAAAGACCTTGAAGATGGCAAATGGGCAAAAACCCAGGGTTGGGGTGATCATGAAGAAGCTGAAAGGCTGATTGCTGAAGCAATTGAGCGGGCAAAAGCCTGAAAATTTTTGCTTTTCTGGAGTTACTCGACTTTCACAGCAGTACCAGCTGCTGTTACCATCAGCATGGAGCCATTCTTGCCAACGGTTTCATAGTCAATATCAACTGCGATAACAGCATTGGCGCCAAGATTGGCGGCCTGGTCGGTAAGCTCGGCGATGGCAGTCTGGCGAGCATCGGCCAGAACTTGTTCATAGGCACCGGAACGCCCACCGACAATATCGCGGATGGAAGCAAACAGATCGCGGAATATATTGGCACCAAGAATGGTTTCCCCGGCAACAAGGCCCCTGTAAGAGATGATTTTGTGGCCTTCTATGGTGTTGGTTGTGGTTACAAGCATTTTTGTCTCCTTGATCATTTCAGGCTTGAAACAAGCTGAAAAGCTTGGGTTAAGTATTTGATGTAATTACATCTTGTTCTAACCGGCAAAGCCGCCATCTTCCAGAAAGTCCTGTTCGGCCCCGGTTGACTGGCGACCAAGAATTGCATTTCGGTGTGGAAAGCGGTCAAATTCCTTGATGATCTGCATATGTTCAATGGCGTGAGGCAATGTGGAGTCCAGCTTGTGTCTCTTGCACATGGCAACGCAATATTTCTGGTCTGCCATTAGTTCAGAGTGCATGAATGGCATGATAAACCAGCGACGGTGATCCGGGTCTTCAAATTGTGAGATGTAATCGCAGGTTATGGCATATTTGGCAACAGTTCTTGCATGTTCATCTGCGGCAAACATTTCAGGAGTATTCCGATAAATATTGCGGGAGAACTGATCCAGAATAATGGTCAGCGCCATGGTGTTGTTACGGTCACCGCACCATTCGTCAAGCTCACCGCGTTTGGCCATTTCCAGTGTGGGGCCGAATTTTTCAGCTATTTCATTATCGAAATCCTTGTTTTTCTGCCAGTAAGCCGCCTCATCCTGAGAGAACCAGAAGCCGAGTATTTCCCATGGCGATGCCGGTTTTGTCATTGCTGTTATCCTCCAAAGCCTGCTGATGTCAGGCCGGTTAATACAAATTGCACTGCAAGAGCTGCAAGGATCATTCCCAGTATGCGGGACATGGCGCGTGATGCGGTCGGGGTGATCAGGCCACCGGCATGTGCGGCCAGCAGGAACAACACCAGGGTTATCACCAGAACGGAAATCAGCACACCTATGACCGTGGCAAATCCGGCCAGCCCATATTGATTATTGCCCATCAAAAGGATGATTGAAGCAATGGCGCCGGGACCGGCAATCAGGGGAGTGCCGAGCGGAAACACCCACTGGTCATCGATTTCACCCTTGGTGCCGGAATGTTCGGCACTTGATCTTTCGGCATTTTTTTCGCGGCGTTCACTGCGTTTTTCAAACAGCATTTCCAAGGCTGTCAGAAATAACAGCAACCCGCCAGCTATTCTGAATGCGGCAAGACTTATGCCCAGAAAACCCAAAACCGCATGACCGGCAAAGGCAAAGGCCAGCAATACTGCTGTTGCAAAAATGACAGAGCGCCAGGCAATGGCATTTTTGCTATTGTGGTCAAGATCTGTTGTCAGTGCCATGAAGATTGGCACCAGCCCGACCGGATCAATGATCACAAACAGGGTTGCAAATGCCGGAACGGCAATATCACTCCATAATTGTGCGATCAAAACCCGTCACCCACATGGCCGATATTCATGTCACGGCGGGCTGAGCGAATGGAAATTGTGTATCCAGCGACTACGTCAATGAAACACATGACGACCAGTATCAGGAATATGCTGGTTCCAGCCTGAGCCACCAGCAGGAATTCCACCAGGGCTGCAACAAAAACCGCGGTTGAGAGAATATGATCAAGAATGGTAGCTGTGCCGATTCTGGCAGCCTTGATGATTTCAAGGAATAGCAAAATCAGGCTGCCAATGATGAAATAGTCACCACCGGTCAGGCCGAGAGTTGCTCCCGACATCATGTCATATACCAGCAAGTCGCCTTCCAGCATGCCGGGTGAATTAAATGCCAGCACATTGTAGATGATCAGTGAAACCAACAGAAGTGGGAAAGCTGTCAGAAAGCGCATCTGCCTTTAGTCCTTTTTGATGGAGTGGCTAAAGAACCGTTTAGCAGTTTGCGTATAAAAAACAAGGGCCGACATGAAGTCAGCCCCCTGGTAACAGTGCAATGAAGCCCTGTTCTTGACAATCAATATTCGTCTTTGGGTTCCAGAACCTGACGTCCACGATACATGCCTGTTTTCAGGTCGATGTGGTGCGGACGGTGCAATTCACCGGTTTCCTTGTTTTCAACGTAAACTGATTTCTGTGTTGTGTGACCGGAACGGCGGAAACCGCGTTTCATCCGGGAGATTTTACCCTTAGGGACTGCCATTGGAATGCTCCAGACTCAAAAATAAATTAGGCGCAGAAAGTGCCTTTAAGCCCTTAATGCGTTAGCTGCAGGGGCTTATACAGGCTTTATGAGAAAATATCCAGCCCCAATTTCCAGCATTTTCATCCCCCGTGACAGTTTGCACAATGATGGTTATAAAGCAGTTTTTATGGCTGGATAAGCAAGGTTGAACAAAACAAATGTCATTTATTGAAAAACTGGGCCAGGTGGCAGCTGAAACCGATGCGTTGCTGGATAAGCTTCTGGCTGTGAAAAATGTCAAATCGGACCGGATAATCAAGGCAATGCGCTATGCGGCGCTGGCACCGGGCAAGCGGCTCAGGCCATGGTTTGTTGCAGAAAGTGCAAAAATTTGCGGTGCTGATCATTTGCAGGCATTGCGGGCCGGGGCGGCGCTTGAATGTGTGCATTGTTATTCGCTGGTGCATGATGATCTGCCGGCCATGGATGATGATGATCTGCGGCGCGGGCGGCCTACCTGTCACAGGCAGTTTGATGAGGCTACGGCCATTCTGGCAGGCGATGGGCTTTTGACCTTTGCCTTTGAGATTCTGGCAGATGAGAAAACCCATGAAGATGCCAATATTCGCATTGAACTTGTGAGCGCTCTGGCAAAGGCTTCGGGGATGAACGGCATGGTTGGCGGGCAGATGCTTGATCTGGAGGCCGAACAGCGCAATCAGCAGACGCTTGAAGAGATCATTGCCATTCAGGCGCTTAAAACCGGGGCGCTGTTTGAGTTTTCCCTGATTGCCGGGGCGATTCTGGCCGGGGCTGATGCGGGGGACAGAAAGGCGCTTAGTACATATTCTGAAAAAATCGGTCTGGCCTTTCAGATTGCCGATGATATTCTGGATATTGAATCATCGCCGGAACAGCTGGGCAAGGCTACCCAGAAAGATGCCGAGGCGGGTAAATCCACCTTTATTGATCTTTACGGGCTGGATGGAGCAAAGGCAGAAGCAAACCGGCTGGTTGATGAGGCCTGTGATGTAGTCCAATGTTTTGGCAAACGCTGTGAAGGTCTCAGGCAGGCTGCTGTATTTATTGTCAATCGCAAGAAGTAACAGGTGGAGCCGGCTTTCCCCCTAAGTGGAACAGTTTGATGCTGGGCAAATTATTGCCTGATTTCCCGTTCAGGATTCATTCATTGCAGATGTTTCACTCTATGGTTGATTTGAAGGGTCGTATTTTGAAATACAGCTATGGACAGGGAGATGCGATGTTAAACAAGTTTATCAGGACAAGTACGCTGGTTTTAATGGCCGGTTATTTTGGGTCTGTTGTTGCTGGCAGTCGCAATGATGTGAAAGCCGGCTGGTTATTCTATGAAGACAATCCTGGCTATGAGCATTTTCAGCCCTACAGGCGAAAAGCAATGCGACTTGACAGATATTATCCGCGCAGCAAGAAAGCCAGAAGACAGGCCAACAGATATTGGATCAGATATGAAAAATGTCTGAAACTCAGGGCTCCGGAATATCTTTACACAATCAGGTAATATCAGACTGGCAGGCTTGGGGCCTACAGCTCATCAGTTCCACAATATGGAATAATTAACTTTAGGGCAACTTGTTGTCGCGTTTTAAGGTTATGGTTTTTCATATATATAAAAAGGAGAAGATGAATGCTCTATAAAGCTGTCGGACTATCTGCAATAATCCTCACTGCAGGTTATATTGGATCAATTGCCATTGGCTCGCTAAGTGATGCTGATGCTGGATATCGCAAGAAATACAATCATCCAGGTTATCAATATTGCCAGCCTTTCAGGCGCAAGGCGGCATTTGCTGAACGGCAATACCCCCAGACCAGAAAAACCCTCAGAAAAGCTGATTATTACTGGGATGTATATCGTGCCTGTCTGGAAGACCGGGCACCGGAATATCTTTATACCGCAAAATAGCTGCCGGTCGTGAGGTGGCAACTGGAGGGGTTGCCATCTCATCCCCAGCGGTTCTGGATATAATCCTCGATTATGGTTTTGAACTGCTGGTTGATATCTGTACCGCGAATGGTTCTGACTTTTTTGCCGTCAATGTAAATCGGGGCGGCTGGCACTTCCCCTATGCCGGGAAGGGAAATGCCAATATCTGCCTGTTTTGATTCGCCCGGGCCATTGACGATGCAGCCCATGACGGCCAGTTGCAGATTCTCAAAGCCGGAATATTTTTCTCGCCAGACAGGGGTTCGAAGTTCAACGAATTCTTCAATTTCCCTGCCCAGTTCCTGAAACACCGTGGATGTGGTTCGACCGCATCCAGGACAGGCAATTACCATCGGCTTAAAGGCTCTAAGCCCCATGGTCTGCAATATCTCCTGGGCAACTATAACTTCACGATTGCGATTACCGCCCGGTTCCGGGGTCAGTGAAATGCGGATGGTGTCGCCGATGCCTTCCTGCAACAGCACTGAAAGACCGGCGGTTGAGGCAACAATGCCTTTGGAACCCATACCGGCTTCGGTCAGTCCAAGGTGCAGGGCATAGTCGCAGCGTTCGGCCAGCATCCGGTAGCAGGTGATAAGGTCCTGGACCTCAGATACCTTGGCCGAAATGATGATCTTGTCGGCGCCCAGTCCGATTTCGCGGGCGCGGGCTGCTGAATCCAGTCCGGAGCGGACCATGGCTTCATGCATGATCAGGCGGGCTTCAAGCGGTTTTTCGCTTTTGGCATTTTCATCCATCAAACGCTTTATCATGGCCTGATCAAGTGATCCCCAGTTGACTCCGATACGTATCGGCTTGTCATTGGCGATGGCCTGTTCGATCATCATCGAATAATTCAGATCCTGCTTGGCCTTGAAACCGACATTGCCGGGATTGATGCGATATTTGGCCAGCGCCTCGCCGCAGGCTGGATGATCGCGCAATAATGTGTGGCCAATATAGTGAAAATCGCCAATTATCGGAGTATCAATGCCCTTTTTGTCAAGCATGTCGCGAATATGGGGAACTGCAGCTGCAGCTTCATCGCGATCAACCGTTATGCGGACAAGCTCGGAACCGGCCCTGGCCAGTTGTTCAATCTGATCGGCAGTTGCCCTTGCATCAGCAGTATCGGTATTGGTCATTGATTGCACGACCACCGGGGCATTGCCGCCAACCTTGATGTTGCCAACCATTACGCCAATACTGGCGCGGCGTTTTTCCACAGCCGAATAACTCATCAATATTAAAGCCTTTAGTTACCTGTTAACTCGTTGAGTGCTTATGCCATTATAATATTTTGTGGTGCAAGTTTTAATATTGACACTATCGAGATAGTGGAGCAAAAAACCCTGATACAAATTTTCCGTGTATATTTACAGTTCGGGGAAAGCATTTATGACGCAGACACTGGATCAGGTTGCAGAAGAACTGGTTTTGGCTAATCAGGATCTGGGCAATTGTGAAGATATCAAAACCAAAATTGCAAAGTTTCTGATGCTGTCACAAATGATTCCTGCTGACGGGATTATCCGGGAAAGTGAAATCAAAAAACTGCTGAAACTGATTTCTCGCCGGTTTGGGGTTGAGCGCGAAATAGTCAATGAATGTGTGAAGCTGACTGAATATAACCAGCAATCAGCGGTGCCGATAGACGAACTGGTTGGCAGAATCAAGGACAAGATGGACCAGAAACATCTTGAAACCCTTATTCGCGATCTGTGGGATATGGCATTGTCTGACAATGAGCTGCATGACCGGGAAGAAGCGCTTATCTATGCCATTTCCGACAAGCTGGGTATTCGCAGGCGAGTTGTCATCGCCCAGCAGGAAAAATGTGAGCGGTTTTCCCCCTGTAGACCAAATATATCCATTTAGCCTGTCTTGATTGGTGAGCATAATTATTTCTTATTGAGGAAGGGTTGCCATAGCGCTGGCCAGCCGGGCCAGCGCGGCTTGCAGTTTTGCATGGGTGCAGGCAATATTCAGGCGAGCAAAACCTTCACCGGTTTTTCCAAATGCCTGACCTCTGGTTACTGCCCAGCCAGCTTCATTCCGCAAAAAATGCGTCAGCTGATCAGGTGACAGGTTAAGTTGCCTGAAATCCAGCCACAATAAAAATGTTCCTTCAGGTTCGATCAGGTCAACGCCTTCAATATCGGCAAGTTGTGATCGCACCATCAAAAGGCCAGTTTCAAGATAATCAAGAACAGCATCAAGCCAGGCATCGCCTTTTTCATATCCTGCCTGCATGGCAACACTGGCAAAGGCATTGTTCTTGTTGACCGTCAACCGGCTATTTTCAATCTGAAATGCATTGCGCAATTCAGGGTTGGAAATAATGGTGAAGGCTGAGCAGCATGAGGCAATATTGAAGGTTTTTGCCGGTGACAGGCAGGTGATTGAATTATCGGCAAAAGCTGAACTTATGGAGGCAAAGGGTGTATGTTTGTGCTGGCTGAAAACAAGGTCTGAATGGATTTCATCACTGACAACAAGCACATTATGGCGAATGCAGATATTGCCCAGACGGGTCAATTCATCCCTTGTCCATACCCGCCCTATCGGGTTGTGCGGATTGCACAGATAGATCATTTTGTTTTCAGGATTAGCGGCCAGTTTTTCCAGCCCGTCAAAATCGATTGTGTAGCGGCCATCAGCAAAAATTAGCGGGTTTTCTGCGATTTTGCGGTTGTTTTCATGCAGAATGTCATAAAAATCAAAGAATACCGGGGGTTGAATTATCACCCCGTCACCCTGATTGGTGAATATTGAGGCGGCAATGGCCAGTATGTTCAAAATATTGGGGGCACGCAGAATATGGGACTGGTCGATCTGCCAGCCATGGCGACGCTGAAACCAGCCGGTGAGTGCCGGAAACAGGTCGTCAGGGACAGCTTCATAACCGAAAACAGCATGCTGCAAACGCTTTTGCATGGCGCTGATTATGCAAGGTGGTGCCTGAAAATCCATATCGGCAACCCCGGCAGCAAATAATGCCGCACCATCTGGCCCCAAAACCATTTTATGAGTTTTAAGCGCTGGAACCGCCCGGCGGTCAATTTCCTTATCCAGATTGAACGGGTCTTTTTTACTGGTCATATTACCGGTTCCCACAGTAAAACAGGACTTGCACAGCGCACGGTAACACTACAGGTCGTAATTGCAATCAACGCTTTCACCCGCTTTGGTTAAGCATTCGGTATGCCGGACCAATTGCGTGAGCAGAACAAATGGTGCCGCATAGGTGACTTGAACACCTGACCCTCGCATTACGAATGCGATGCTCTACCAGCTGAGCTAATGCGGCATATATAGATCACTTATCCAGTTTAATGCCGGTTTTCAAGCTTAAAGCTCAGTTGAACCAGCCTGCCTTGTTATTGGCACCGTTTTTCTTTCTGGGACCGGGGTCATCTGGCTGATGTGGTTTTTCAGCCGGATCAGCTTCACTGAGCTTTATTGGTTCAGTTTTGGCAGGTTCAGGCTTTTCTGCAACGACTTCGGGCTTTTCTTTGGCCTTTGCTTCCGGGTTTGCAGTGTCGGTTTTCTCGACCACTTTTTCCGGTTCCAGATCAATCACCTCAACGGGTTCTTCATTGCTTGCAGCAGATTCTGGTTCACCAACTACTACTTCAATCTGCTTTGCTTCTTCATTGGCAGGTGTGGGCTGGCTGGCAAAGTCGGAAATTATTTCTTCTTCTGTGCCCTGTTCGGTATAGCCAAGTCCTTCGACCGGAACTTTCCATGAAAAAGCTGCCAGTTCACCGGTTATGGGTGAGACCGGAAGCCAGATTGAGGAAACATAACCATCTGCAGTCCATGCAGGGTCGCGCTTGGCCCTGACAGCTCGGGCCATCCATTCGCGGGTGCGGCCCTTGTCGGCAAATTCACCGGTTTCTATTTCTGCCATCAAGGTGCATACACGAGTGCGTGGCTGTTCAAGCGTATAGGGTTTCAGAGCCTCTCTTGCCTGTTTCCACTTTCTGGCTTCAATGGCAGCTGTGGCTATGGCGATACCGCCTTCTTCGCCGCCATGGAAGGTTCTAACCAGATCGTGCATGCGCTGCAGCCGGTCTTCAACCGAATCACCGGGACGCAGATGGGCGTAGACTTCAGCAATTTCAGGATGCGGGCTGAGTTTCCAGGTTTTCTCCAGAATACGCGATGCCTTGCGCATGGAACCAGTTGCCCCAAGTGCGCGACCGGCTATAACTGCAGCTGGCACCAGTGATGGGTCAAGTTTGTGGGCGCGGCTTGCCAGATCAATGGCAGCTGGTATGTCGCTGTCTTCAGCTTCCATGGCCTGTGCTGTGAGAACCGCGGCCTTGAGGATTTTTTCCCTTGCAGCATCTATCAGGCCGGATTTGCGCTGGTTTTCCAAAGTGGCCAGCACAGCAGGCCAGTCTTTTTCTGATGCGTAAGATACCAGCATTGCACCTGATGCCCAGGCTGCACCGGCATTTTCACGCAGGGCTTCGCGGGCAATATCCCTTGCAGCATCAATATCTTTTTCAGCTCTTGCCTCATTGAACAGGCCGCGCAATCCCAAAAGCCGGGTTTCGGGATCCTTTGTCATTTGTTTGTAAACCTGTTTAACCCTGGCAGTATCGCCTTCAGCCTTTGCCGACTGGGCTTCCAGTAATTTGGCAAGCGGTTCATTGGGCAGGATTTTGGCGGCGATTTTGGCATATTGTCTGGCGCCATGTTCATCACCGGCGCCAATGGCTATCAGGCCTTTTGACAATGCGTCATGGCCTTTGCGCAGGCGGCGGCGCGAGAAGAAACCTCCAAGTGCAGTCGGGCGACCAAGCACCCATTTAATGATGCCCCAGATTATCCAGATAGACAGGAACAGGATGGCAATAGCCAGAAAGGCAATGCCTATGTGAACTTCAATATTATAGCCAAGCCAGGTTATGTTCATGGTGCCTGGCTGATCTGCCATCCATGTGGCGCCAAATGTAACTGCGGCCAGAACAGCGAACCAGAAGATTATGCGTATCATTATCTATGCCCCTAACTAAACTACTATGAACGCTCGGCAGTTATGGCCTGCATCACGGTTTGTGAAATGGTTTTTAGCGCATTGTCAGCTTCAATGCGAGGTGCGGCGGTTTCAAGCCACTTATCCAGACCGGCAGGTTTTGGTCCCTTGGCCTGTTTCAGGATTTTTGCAGCGCTGGCAATGCGGCCATCTCTGGCGGCTTCCAGCGCTTTTGCCATGACAGATGACCAGTCAGTCTCACCGACTTTGGAGATTTTGGCCATTGAAGAAAGCTTGCTTCCCAGAACGCCCCATACGCCACCATCTTCAGCCTTGTCAGTGTTGTTATCTGCTGGGGCTGTGGCAGTGGTTGGCAGTTTGCTCAGGGATGCTGCAAGTTCACTGGAGGTGATAATGCCCTTTGCAGCGTATTTGCGCAATTTATCCAGGGTTGCTTCTTGTGGTATCAGCTTGCTTACATTGTCCAGTTCAGCTTCAAACGGTACACCGGAATTGATCCGGGCGCGAAGCACGGTATAATTTCTGGCCAGTTCTTCACCCGGGCTGTTGCCGCCTGCAGCTACCAGTTTTGACTGCAACTCCTTGACCCCTGCCATATCACTGACCAGAGTTTGTGAAGTGGTTTCGGCCTCTTTCAGGCGAACCGTCAGGCTGTTGATTTTGGTCTGTAATTCGGCAACAGTACCTTCAAGGGCGGCTGTCTTGTCATTGGCAAGGCTGGCGATGGTTTCATTCTGGGTCTTGATCTGTGCCTGCATGCTGGCAAGGCGCTTTTCCATGGCGGCGGTCTTGTCGGCAATGGCTTTTACCTGATCACCCAGTTGCTGGGTTTTCATGGCAAAAGCAGCTGTTGCTGCATCACCGCCCCTGGCTATGGCGCCAGATATGGTGGCTTTGGTTTTGCCAATATCAGCTTTAAGCGAATTGATGGTATTTTGAGCTTCGCTAAGCCGGGCTGCCATGGTCCGCACTTCCTTGCCAAGGTCAGGCGAAGGGATTTTTGCTGTTTTTTGCAACTGGCTAACTGATGTGGACAGTTTTTCAATAGTGGATTTCACATCAGCTGGCAGTTGCGGTGCGGGAGGATTTGCTGCTTCCAGCTTTTCCAGTCTGGAGGCAAGTTCGGTAAAGCTTTGCTGTGATACGCTGCCAGCCGGTGGCCAGAATTTGGCGCCATATTGCTGATAGGCAAATGCGCCGGCAAGTCCGGCAGCGATCAGGGCTGCAAGCGATACCAGAACCAGCCCTTTTCGGCTTTTTGAAGGTTTTGCGGCTGGTTTTTCGCCCGGTTTATGTTTGGGTTTTTCTGCCGGTTTTGCCGGAGTTGGCTTTTTGGCAGTCTCTGACGGCTTCTTGGCTGCAGCTTCTGGTTTGTTGTCAGCAGCTTTTTTGGCTGCCGGTTTTTTTGCCGCCGGTTTCTTGTCGTCGGTTTTTGTCTTGTCAGCCTTGCTGTCCGGGCTGATCTCGGTAGCCTTGAGATTGATCACAGGCTTTTTGGCTGCTGGTCTGGCTTTAGGCGCTGGTTTTTTTCTGGTTGGCATTTTCTGACAGAAGCCCCCTTCCGGCTATGAAAATCAAAGTGCACATGAAACACAAATCAATGAAGAAATCACTTATTGAGTTGTTGAGTTGATCAACTCTACGATGGAATTGGTTTCGGGTGAAGCGGCAATGAGGATATTTTTTGAGTTAATGTTAAACTGACTGGCAATCATGGCAACATTTTGCGACAGGCAAAAAAATTTATGCTGATTGTACTTATATGGGGTTTCTTGCAGGGAAAACCAGATTTTTGCAGTTCTTGGTGAAAACAGCAATATGCCATCGAGTGATGAAAGGTTTAATTCTTGCGGGATATTTGTTGCTGCCAGTGCATCATAAAGTATGCTGCGGTCGATTTTAAAGCTGGATGCCTGCAACCGGTTTTGCAGATTACCGGTGGTTTTGGCGCCTGAAGCATAAAGCAGCGGGCCGTCTTGCGGGTCAAGGCTGGCCTTAACATGCCGGATCATGGCCTCAACATCACCTTTTGCCTGCTCAATATTGGTAAAACCTGCCTTGCGGGCGGCAATGGTTGAAGCCGGGCCAACAGTAATGGCCTTGTCACAGGGCAATGCCCTGTTGTTAAAAGCTCTGGCACCATTGGCGCTGGTAACCAGAACGGCCTGATAGGGTTTTGCCGGGATGGTTACATCATCGCGAAACACTATATCTATCAAGGGGAAGTGGCTTGTCTGATGGCCAGCGGTTTCAAGTCTGGTGATCAGGTCGCTGGCATCAGGCTTTGGTCTGGTGACTAAAAGGTGCATGGCAATCAGCTTTTAAGCAAACAGCTTGCCTCCTGCCATTTTGGCAATCTCGATACCGGCATCACGGCCCATTGCCTCACCATCCTTTGCCGGACCAACGCGTGAAGTTTCAAACTGGTTTTCACCGTCTTTGGTCAGGGCCATGACCTTGAGCGAAACAGTATCGCCGTTCAAGGTTGCGTGAGCAGCAAGCGGGGTGCGGCAGGAGCCGTCAAGTTCGATCAGGAAACCGCGTTCGGCCCCGACAGTGATTTCAGTTTCAAGATGGCGCAAAGGTTGCAGCAGTTCCATGGTAGCACTGTCACCATCGCGAATTTCAATGCCAATTGCACCTTGTGCAACTGCAGGCAGCATTTCATCCAGTTGCATTGGCCGGGTTATAATGTCACTTAGGCCCAGACGATTAAGACCTGCGCAGGCAAGGAAAGTTGCATCGGCAACCTTGTCTTTCAGTTTTTGCATCCGGGTCTGGACATTGCCGCGAAACTCAACCACTTCAAGATCAGGGCGCAGGCGGCGAACCTGGGCGGCGCGGCGAACTGATGATGAGCCAAGCCTTGCACCCTTTGGCAGGTCCATGATCGATTCGGCAATTGTGCAGATAAAGGCATCGCGCGGGTCTTCGCGTTCCAGCAATCCGGCCATGATCAGACCGTCAGGCAGAACCGCCGGCATGTCCTTCATTGAATGTACTGCCAGATCGATTGACTTGTCGAAAAGTGCTTCTTCGATTTCCTTGGTGAACAGTCCCTTGCCGCCAATTTCAGCCAGGGCGCGATCCTGCACCTTGTCGCCGGTGGTCTTGATGATGATTATCT
>JALXCV010000135.1 GCA_026990765.1 Hyphomicrobiales bacterium
ATTAAAAGTCTATGGTAAAAGCTATAATTTGCTCAAGCTGACCAACCCGATACGCGATGCCAATGCAAAAGGTAGTGAAGGTTATGTTGAAGCTGTGAAAGAGGGCGGTGAGCTTTATTACAAGAATTGTATTTTTTGCCATGGTGATCTTTTGGATGGTACCGGGCATTTTGCCGAGGCGTTTAACCCGCGACCGATCAATTTTCAGGATGTTGGCACAATTGCCCAGTTGCAGGAATCATTTCTGTTCTGGCGAATAACTACAGGTGGTCCAGGATTGCCGCGTGAAGGTACGCCATGGGCCTCGGCAATGCCGGTCTGGCATGAAATGCTGAATGAGGAAGAAGTCTGGAAAATCGTGACTTTCCTTTATGATTATACCGGTCATGAGCCGCGCTCATGGGAGTTGGAGAAAAAGGACGAAACAGCAAAGCAGGAAAAACCGGTCCCGGCAAAAAATGCCAAACTGGATGAAGCTGCTGCTGATGCCATCTATGCAAAAAGATGTATGCACTGCCATGGTGAAGATGGTGACGGGCTGGGGCCTGCTGCGGAATTTTTGTATCCAAAGCCACGTGATTTCACTCTGGCTACATTCAAATACAAGACTACTAATGCTGATGATGAGTTTCCTACTGATGATGATTTGCGCAAAACCATCATGGAAGGTTTGCCGGGAACCTCAATGCCTGCCTGGAAATCGCTGTTAAGTCCGGCAGAAGTTGATGCCCTGATTCTCAAGATAAAGAAATTTGGTGAGTGGGATGAAGATACCCCCGAGCATAAGCCGATTGACAAGGGAGAGCAGGTAAAAACCTCACCTGAATCAATTGCAAAGGGCCGCAAGCTGTTCGTGAAAGCCTGTGTGCAATGTCACGGAGAAGCAGGGCGGGGCAATATCACTTCGGGCAAGCGACTTGAAGATGACTGGAAGGACCGTATCTGGCCGCGTAATCTCACCAGGCCGGAAACATGGAGATTTACCAGAACTGTAAAAGATGTGTTTGAGCGCATATCAACCGGTATTCGCTCAACCCCGATGCCTGAACATACAACCACTATGTCTGTTGAAGATCGCTGGAATATTGCCAATTATGTGATGACACTGCGTAATACAGCGACCCAACTGGCAAAGGGGGAAACTGTGATCAACGGGCTGCGGATTGATGGTGATCTGCCCGACAAGGCTGATGCTGCTGTGTGGGACAAGGCACCAGCCATGACTTTTGCCCTTGCTCCCAATGTGATCAAGGAACCAAGACTGTTTTTCTCATTAAATGACCGGGTAACGGTAAGAGCATTGTTCAATGGCAAGGAACTGGCCTTGCGGGTTGATGTGGATGATCGCACATATTCGGTTCCAGGCGATAAGCTGGAAAAGCAATACAGGCTTGAAGATGTGGAGCCAACACGCGATGCGGTTGCAGTGCAGTTCCCGCGCGAAATCCCAAAAACCAGTGAGAAGCCCTGGTTCCGGCATGGGGACAATAAACATGCGGTGAATATGTGGTACTGGCAGGCGCCAAGCGTTGAGCCAAAAGATGATGCACATCAGATGATCCTTGATGCAACCGGCCCTGATGCACCACCAACCCCGCGACAGGATTCATCTGCCCTTAAAGCCAATGGTTCATGGAAGGATGGACAGTGGAGCGTTGTTTTCAAACGTGCCCTTAAAACCGAAGATGGTCAGGATCTGCAGTTTGAAGAAGGCCGCTATATTCCGATTGCCTTTGCCGACTGGGATGGTCTTGCTGCCGAAAAAGGCTCACGTCACAGTTTTACCTCATGGTACTGGCTGAAGCTGGAAGAACCGGAAGACAAGCTGTCACTTTATGGAATTCCGGTAGCTGCCGGATTATTTGCAGGATTGCTGTTTTTCGGCATTTCCCTGCAGCAACGCCGCAAATTCAACAAGAAATAATCGGTGAAAAGCTGTAAAAGTACAAATTGCAGGGTGCGACAATTTGCACCAGTTGAAAATGTAGTTTGGCACCAACTGTGAAATCTCGATGATAGTCGTCAATGACACAAGATTAACTGCCTGTAATTATTTCCCCATCGTTTGCTGACGAGTCTCGTGTCAGCAGCGCCAACGAAGGAGAGGTAACTCATGAAGGCAAATAGTTACAAATTGCGCATTTCAGCAGCCTTGATTGCAGGTTTGGCCACATCGGTCGCCATGTCAGCCATCGCCGTTGCAGATGATATGGGGCATGGCCCTGTCGCAGCAATAAAGGTAAACGCTAAAAAAGCCGAACTTGGCAAGCGTTTGTTCTTTGACCCCAAACTGTCCGGTGATGCCGCTATCAGTTGTGCAACCTGTCATCAGCCTGACAAGGCTTTTACTGACGGTTTGGCACTGTCCAAAGCATATCCTGGCTCAAAAGGTTTCCGTAATACCCCAACATTGATGAATACGGCTACCAAGAAAAACTGGTTCCATGACGCACGTCTTGGCACCAACCTCAATGATGTAACCCGTGAAAGCATCACTGAAGACTATATGATGAACATGGATATGCGCATCATGCAGGAACGCCTGAAACAGGATCCTGTTTATGTGAAGATGTTCAAGGATGCCGGATTGGGCGAACCTTCCAATGGTGGTGCACGCAAGGCAATTCCAGAATATCTGAAAACCCTGACATCACGCAATTCACCTTTCGACAAGGGTGAAATGTCTGCCGCTGCAAAGCGTGGATATGAATTGTTCAAGGGTAAAGCCAAATGCGCAAGCTGCCATACAGGTCCTAATTTCACTGATGGTAAAGTATACAATCGCGGTGTACCGGAAAATCCGGAACTGTGGGCTGATCCTATGCGTCATATGACATATGTAGCATTTGGCTTGTTCATGGGTATTGAAAATATCATGAATATCCGCCGCGATGTTGGTGCACATGTGCTTAAACACAAGGCAGATGGTTCTGATATTGGTACTTTTGCAACCCCTACATTGCGTGAACTGAAATACACTGCTCCATATATGCATAATGGAACTTTCAAAACACTGTTTGAAGTTGTTTCCTTTTATAATCAGGGCGGTGGCGAAGACAAAAACAAGGATCCTGGCATGAAACCGCTTGGTCTCACTTTT
This sequence comes from Hyphomicrobiales bacterium, assembly GCA_026990765.1. Classification (GTDB taxonomy): domain Bacteria; phylum Pseudomonadota; class Alphaproteobacteria; order Rhizobiales; family Aestuariivirgaceae; genus JALWJW01. The sequence goes on from JALXCV010000135.1 coordinate 3,101, forward strand.
GGTGAGCAGCAGGATCTTGTTGCATTCCTTGAAAGTCTTTCTGGTGACCTGCTTAACGATGATGCTCATGTATGGAAAGGTGAAATTCCTTCCAATTACAAAGCCATTGAAAACTGGGTTGAAGTGAAAAACTAGGTTCACAGGAGAAAATACGATGAAACATATCAAGAAAATATCGGCTCTCCTTGCTGGAGCTTTTGTATGCAGTGTTGCTATTGGCGCTGCGCAGGCCGGTTCATCAGTGCCAGCACTGGCACCACTTGGTGATCCGCCAATTCCGGCTGATAACAAACAGTCAGAAGCCAAAATCAAGCTCGGCAAGATGCTGTTTTGGGA
>JALXCV010000136.1:0-17344 GCA_026990765.1 Hyphomicrobiales bacterium
GGCCTTGAAGAAAGGCTGCCGGCCCCTTTTTGGCCATTTGTTTGAGGAAGTCTGCCAGTTCTGGATTCTTGAAATGATCACCCACGGCCAGCAATTTTCTATCTGGAGCAAAGATTTCTCTGGCTGATGCAGTGGCAGTCAATATGGGGGATACCACCTGTTGCAGGAAATGCTGGAAAGGTGTCAGTTCGAACCCATGTTTGGCATATTGGATAGCGCTGGTGAAAAGATCGGATATTGGCAGTCGGCCAAATTTATTATGCAGGGTGAAGATGCCCTGGACAAAACCCGGGGTTGCCGATGATGCAGCACCAATATGAAATTTCTGGGTTGCCGGTCCAAAATCTGCATGGATTTCCTTGTAATCAATGGCCCCTGGTGAGACGTGGCGCGGGGTTCGGGCAAAAAAGTCGATTACCGAGACCTCATCGCTGCCAGTGCGGATCATGGCAAAGCCACCACCGCCGGGTGATGCCAGAACCGGTTCACAAACACAGGCTGCAAGACAGGCTGAAATGGCCGCATCAAAGGCGTTGCCGCCAGCGCGCAGGACTTCAATGCCAGCTTTTGCTGTCAGTTCGTGTCCAGCGGCAATTGCGCCTTTTTCTATCATTTCAGGGCCTCATTGTTGTTTTTTTGTCGGCTGGTGACCCCGACAGGACTTGAACCTGTGACCTACAGATTAGGAATCTGTCGCTCTATCCAGCTGAGCTACGGGGCCAGTCTTGCAAAAGTTTAGCAGAACTTTGACTGTTTATCCTTATTGCAGAAAAAACGCAACTTGCCTTTAAGCTGATTTTACAGTCTGGAATAAGACTCAACAGGTGATTGCCGTCCAAAAAAGAAAGACCAGCTTTACCGTTTAAGATAAAGCTGGCTTTCAGTTGCATCGATCGGGCCTTAAGGGTCAGGCGGGGGGTCAGTTGACAGCCCGGGTCGTTGCGAATTCTTGTCTATGGTTAGTATTCTTGGTTGTTATTCCTCACAAGCGTTAAGTTGAGTTCAGTTCTAGCTGATACTGGCTGAACCAAATCTGAGCGCGGCGTTCATTTTCAGTTCATAATATGCCACACTTGACGAGCGCCCGGTTTCGGCCCAAAAAGACCAGCAAATTTGACACTTCAGGAACCAACGGATTTTCAATGGAAAAATTTACCAAAATTACCGGCGTTGCTGCCCCTTTGCCAATAGTCAATATCGATACGGATATGATTATTCCCAAGCAGTTTTTGAAAACCATCAAGCGTACCGGGCTTGGAAAGGCCCTGTTTCATGAAATGCGCACCAATGATGATGGCAGTGTCAATGAGGATTTCATTCTCAATAAACCGGCATGGAAAAATGCCCAGATTCTGGTGGCAGGAGATAATTTTGGCTGTGGTTCATCGCGTGAACATGCTCCATGGGCAATTGCCGATTTTGGAATCAAGTGCATTATCTCAACCTCATTTGCCGATATTTTTTATTCCAACTGTTTCAAGAACGGTATTTTGCCAATCAAGCTGCCGCAGGAAGATGTTGACAAGCTGATGGAAGATGCCAAGCGCGGGGCCAATGCCACTATAACGGTTGATCTGGAGAATCAGACAATATGCGGGCCTGATGGTGGAAAGATCAGTTTTGAAATCGACCCGCATCGCAAGCACTGCCTGCTTAACGGTCTTGATGATATTGGCCTGACATTGCAAAAAGCATCGGCAATTGAATCATTTGAAGCAAAACAAGCTGATAATCACAGCTGGCTGTAATTAAAAATCGGAAAAAATAAAATGACTAGCAATAAATTATTACTGTTGCCGGGTGACGGCATTGGCACCGAAGTTATGGCTGAAGTTGAACGGGTGATTGACTGGTTCAATGATCGCGGCATTGCCAGCTTTGAAACCGAAAGCGGACTGGTTGGCGGTTGTGCCTATGATGCGCATGGTGAAGCCATATCTGACAGTGACATGGCGCTGGCAGATGCTGCTGATGCGGTTATTTTTGGTGCAGTTGGCGGTCCCAAATGGGATGATGTTGAATATGACAAGCGCCCCGAGGCCGGATTATTGCGGTTGCGCAAGGATCTTGACCTTTATGCCAATCTGCGCCCGGCTATCTGCTATCCAGCCCTTGCTGATGCATCGGCTTTAAAGCGCGAACTGGTTGAGGGGCTTGATATTTTGATATTGCGCGAGCTTACCGGCGGGGTTTATTTTGGCGAACCCAAAACCATTACCGATCTGGGCAATGGCCAGAAGCGGGCGATTGATACTCAAATCTATGACACATATGAGATTGACCGGGCAGCACGTATCGCCTTTGAGCTGGCCCGTACCCGCTCGGGCAAGGTACATTCATCAGAAAAGCGCAATGTGATGAAGACCGGGGTTTTGTGGAATGAAGTGGTGACACAGGTTCATGCACAAGACTATAGCGATATCGAGCTGCACCATATTCTGGCGGATAATTGCGGTATGCAACTGGTACGCAATCCCAAGCAGTTTGACGTTATTTTGACCGATAATCTGTTTGGCGATATCTTGTCTGACGTTGCAGCAATGCTGACCGGCTCACTGGGAATGCTGCCATCAGCTTCACTTGGTGCAGAAGATGAAAAGACCGGCAAGCGCAAGGCGCTTTATGAGCCGGTCCACGGTTCTGCCCCTGATATTGCCGGTAAGGGCTATGCCAATCCTATTGCCATGATTGGTTCTTTCGGGATGGCGCTTCGCTATTCAATGGATATGGGTGAGTGGGCAACAAAAATTGATGATGCCATTGCCGCGGTTCTGGCGCAGGGTCTTAGAACCCGTGATCTGGCGGTTGATGGTGACACGGTAATTTCAACTGCTGAAATGGGTGCGGCGATTGTTAGGGAACTCGACGCATTGACATCTTGAATGCCCGTGTTAAAACCACGATCATAATTATTGACCAGAGTAACAACATGTTTGAACGCACGACATCAAAGACCATAAAACCTGCCATGAGCGGGTTTGCTGTCGTGCGCATAAAGACAACAACCAGCAAGACATATTAAAGTCCTTCCCCGGCCAGATTTCCCGCGGGGGAAATGAGGCCTAAACAAGCTTGCTGGCAAACGGGAACAGGCAACAAATCAAAAGGATCAAGTAAAATGGGTTATCGGGTTGCAGTCGTTGGCGCCACGGGCAATGTGGGCCGTGAAATGATGAATATTCTGGCGGAGCGTGAATTTCCGGTTGATGAGCTTCACGCTATTGCCTCGCGCCGCTCCCTTGGCCGGGAAGTTTCATTTGGTGATAAGATTGTCAAATGTGAAGATCTGGAACAGTTTGACTTTTCAACTGTGGATTTCTGCCTGATGTCGGCAGGTGGCGAGATTTCAAAACAATGGTCACCGAAAATCGGGGCAACAGGTTGCATCGTTATCGATAATTCTTCAGCCTGGCGCTATGATGCAGAAGTTCCGCTTATTGTGCCGGAAGTAAATGCCGATGTGCTTGAAGATTACATGAAGCAGAATGAGCGCAAAAACATTATTGCCAATCCCAATTGTTCTACCGCGCAATTGCTGGTGGCGCTGAAACCCTTGCATGACAGATTCAATATAAAAAGGGTTGTGGTTTCAACCTATCAGTCAGTATCTGGCGCCGGCAAGGATGCCATGGATGAATTATGGAACCAGACCAAGGGGATTTTTGTTACCGATGCCCCGGAACCTGTGAAATTTACCAAACAGATTGCTTTTAATGTCATCCCGCATATCGATGTTTTCCTTGATGATGGTTACACCAAGGAAGAATGGAAAATGAAGGCGGAAACCAAGAAAATTCTTGACCCGAAAATCAAACTGACTGCCACATGTGTAAGGGTTCCGGTTTTTGTCGGCCATGGTGAAGCAGTAAATATCGAGTTTGAAAAAGAAGTGGGCGCTGATGAGGCCAGAGAAATCCTGCGCGAAGCACCCGGTCTGCTGGTAGTCGACAAGCGTGAGAATGGCGGTTATGTGACCCCGGTCGAATGTGTTGGTGATTATGCAACATTTGTTTCCAGAATTCGTGAGGATTCAACCCTGGATCATGGCCTTGATATGTGGGTGGTTTCGGATAATCTGCGCAAAGGTGCTGCGCTTAATACCGTGCAGATAGCTGAAACGCTGATCAATCGCGGGCTGATTGATGCTGGTTGAGGCATTTTTGCTGCGATAAGTGAAAAAACCATTGAACCAGACTACATGAAAAGTATAAAATTGCACGGGCGGGTTTTTGACCCGCCCTTTTTTACGGGCTAAAGCGGGAGTTGGCCATGCGACATCAAGACAAGGTGGTAATAGTAACCGGGGCAGCAAAAGGTATCGGGCTTGCCTGTGTTGACAGGTTCATCAAGGATGGTGCCAAGGTTGTTATGGCTGATATTGATGAAAGAGCAGGAGAAGCTGCCTGTGAAGCAATCAATGAAGCTGGCGGTGATGCACTGTTTCTGCTGTGTGATGTTTCAAAGAAACTTGATGCCCGCAAAATTGTGACATCTGCGATTGATGCCTATGACCGGATTGATGTGCTGGTCAATAATGCCGGGATTATTGCCGGGGGAGATTTCCTGGAAATTTCAGAAAAGGATTTTGATCAGGTTATCAAGGTCAACCTGAAAGGCTCGTTTCTGGTTGGACAGGCTGTGGCCCGGCATATGGTTGAACAGGTGGAAGATGGGGGAGAAGCTGGAACCATTATCAATATGTCATCGGTCAATGCGACACTGGCTATTGCCTCACAGGTTCCCTACACCGTGTCAAAAGGCGGTATCAACCAGTTGACCAAGGTGATGGCGCTATCACTGGCGCAATATGGGATAAGGGTAAATGCCATTGGCCCTGGATCAATCATGACTGATATTTTACAGGCAGTTATCGAGGATGAAGAAGCTACCAGGCGGATAATGTCGCGCACTCCGCTTGGCCGTATCGGGGATGTTTCGGAAATTGCCGCAATTGCCTCTTTCCTTGCCTCACAGGATGCAAGCTATATTACCGGTCAGACAATCTATGCAGATGGCGGCAGGTTACCGCTTAATTATACGGTGCCGGTAAAGGTGTGAACAAGATCGCCCTGAACTGTCAACCGCAACACCCTGCCAATGGCAGGGTGTTACAGTTTTCAAGGTTTTATCTCACCCGTCTGTAATGATCAGGGTGAACTGCGTGATCAATAACTTCTTCGAGATGGTCAAGATGCATCTGGTGCATGAAACCATGCACCGAGAAATGGTGGGTGGCTTCTTCGTGATCAGGGGTCATTACCATGGCTGTACAGGCAGCACCGGCAAGGCATGCCCCGGCACAAATGGAAAATGCCAGCGGGAAATTGCCCATATCTCCCAGCATTCCCCCAAGTATCGGACCGGCAATGCCGCCAACACCATATGACAGGAATACCATCGGGTAGTTCTGGCCAACCCTTTCAGTGCCAAATACGTCAGCTGTCAGGGTTGGGAACAGGGCAAAGTTACCGCCAAAGTTAAAGCCGATCAGGGCAGCTCCCAGATAAAGCAACCAGGCATTGCCAGCCATATAGGTAAAGGCAAACAGGAACAGGGCCTGGGAAGCGGTCATGATGATTACCGAGCGCTTGCGGCCAAGCTTGTCTGACAAGGTGCCCCAGATGATGCGGCCCAGACCATTGGCCAGAGAAAAGAATACGGCCATGGCAGTACCGGCAATGGCGCTGGCTTCAACTGCACCGTAACCTGCAGCCTGCAAGGCTTCCATCGGATAAAGTTTCATCAGGCCAATAGACATCAGACCGGCACCGGCACTGGCGGTAAAGGTCAAGAAAATCAGGTAAAATTGCGGGGTGCGCAGCATTTCGATAATGGTGAAGTTTTCACCACCGGCACCAGCTTTACTGGCTGGCAGGGTGAAACCTTCAGGCAACCAGTCCCTGGGTGGCATCCGCATCCAGATACTGCCAATGAGAATAAGCACCGCAAAGGCGATACCATAAATTATGAAGGTGCTGGCAAGGCCGATATTTTCAATCATATGCCCCCAGGCACCCGCCATTTTTACCCAGCCCATGGCTCCAAAGCCAAAACCGGCAACAGCCAGACCGGTGATCATTCCCTTTTTATCAGGAAACCAGCGCATGCCGACAGCAATCGGAACCACATAGGCCAGTCCGATACCTGCTCCACCGATCAGTCCGACACCTATGAGTACCACCCAGAAATTGGTGGCACCCAGCAATCCGGCAAACAGGTAACCGGCTCCAAGTGTCAGGCCACCGGCAATAGCCATTTTTTGTGGACCAAAACGAGTGATGGCCTTGCCTGCGCCGACCATGATTACGGCAAAGCTGGCCAGTCCCAGAGCAAATACGAGTTGAGTGTCAAGTTTTGACCAGCCGGCAGTTTTTAGTGCCGGTGTAAAAACCGACCAGGCATATATGGCTCCAAGGCTTAGCTGAATTAGTATGGCGCCGGGAATTACAAAACGGCGATCCATGAGGCGGGTGTTGGACATAAGTATTTCTCCACTGGAGTTGAAAACACCAAATAATGTTGTCAAGATTAGCATTTGCGGTGATTGACTAACCACAGCCAATAATGCAAACCAGCCTTGAGTTGAACACATGCAGGGCTTTGCCCTTTGGAAAAACTGGATAGTCGATGCTGATTGCCCATATAAGCGATTTACATATCGTTGAAGCTGGAAAACAGACATATAATATTGCACCGATGGCTGAGAATCTGAGCCGGTGCATCGAGCATATAAACCAGCTGCAGCCACGCCCTGATCTGGTGCTGGTTACTGGAGATATTTGCAATAATGGCTCGGTTGAACAAACTGAACATGCTGCCAGTATTTTGCGCAGCTTTGATATTCCCTATTATCTGGTTCCGGGCAATCATGACCGGCGAGAAAATATCTGGAAGTGTTTTGGCGGTGGTGCCTGCCCGGCACGTTCAGGCGATTTCATAAATTATGTGATTGATGATTTTGACAAATGCCTGATCGGGCTTGATACCACATGGCCAGGTAATCCAGGTGGCCAGTTTTGCCCGGAACGAGCCAGCTGGCTTGATGAGCAGCTTGCAGCAACAAATGGCCGGCCAACCATAATCTTCATGCACCATCCCCCGGTTAAATGCGGAGTGCTGGAAACTGATGAAGACGGGTTTGACGGAGTTGAATTGCTAAAGGACATAGTCAGCCGCCATGATAATATTGAACGTATTTTATGCGGGCATATTCATTTGCCGGTCAGTGCCCAGTGGTGTGGGATACAGGTCAATTCAGCATCTTCAACCGGTATGCTGCTGGGTCTTGATCTGAGTTTGCAGCTACCCTCACAGTTTTATCTGGATGAGCCGTCATATCTTTTGCATTACAGCAATGATGACGGCTTGCTGATCACGCATATGGTTTCAACCCGAAACAATGATGGGCCTTTCAGTTTTGAAGAACACTGAGCCTATCTTTGGGAGTGTTGCCAGTCAGGATTGATATAAGGTTGCTGGATTGAGGGTGGCAGGGGATCATTCCCCAAAATAAGATCAGATGCCTTTTCAGCTACCATCATGACCGGAGCATTAAGGTTGCCGTTGGTTATGCGCGGGAAAACTGAAGCATCAACCACCCTTAAATTATCAATGCCAATGACTTTCAGTTCATGATCAACCACGGCTTTGGGGTCAGATCTTTTGCCCATTGCACAGGTGCCACATGGATGAAAGGCGCTTTCGCAATGTTCCTTTATGAATTCGTCCAGATCAGCGTCGCTGGTCATGGCAGCACCTGGCTGAATTTCCTCAAGCGTATATTTGCGCATTGGCTGCTGCCGGAAAATTTCACGTGACAGGCGTATGGACTGCCGGAACTCATACCAGTCATCAGCATGTGACATGTAGTTGAATCTGATTGTCGGAGCAGTGCGGGGGTCATCGGACTGGATATTTATAAAGCCGCGTGATTTTGACCGCATTGGACCGGCATGGACCTGCATGCCATCGCCCTTGAAAGCGGTTTTCCCATCATAGCGTATGGCACCGGGGAGAAAATGGAACTGGATATCTGGATATTTTATCCCGGCCCTGGAGCGGATAAAAGCGCAGGCTTCGAAATGATTGGTGGCGCCAAGTCCGGTTCCGAACAACAGCCATTCGGCCCCGATGGTCATTTTTGAAATCAGGCCCATTTTGCGATTCAAGGTTATGGGCTTGCTGACGGCAAACTGCAGATATAGCTCAAGGTGATCCTGCAGGTTTTGGCCAACACCGGGAAGATTATGAACCGGATCAATATTGGCTGATTTGACTGAAGCTGCATCACCAATGCCTGAAAGTTGCAATAGCTTGGGTGAGTTAATGGCACCGGCCGCCAGAATTACATCCTTTCTTGCAGTGATAATATTAGTTCTTCCAGCTTTGATATATTCGATACCGGTAGCGCGTTTGTTGCTGATCAGTATCTTGCTGGCCAGTGATCTGGATATTATGGTGAGATTGGAGCGAACTTTGGCCGGATGCAGATAGGCATTGGCAGCAGACCAGCGTTTGCCCTGCCATATGGTCATTTCCATCGAGCCGAAACCTTCTTGTGCCTGACCATTATAGTCAATGGTGCCGGCATATCCGGCAGCCTTGCCAGCTTCAATAAAAGCATTATATAGCGGATTTTTCATCCTGCCGCGGGTTATGTGCATTGGACCATCATTGCCGCGCCAGTCCTTTTGACCACCATGTGATGTCTCAAGCCGTTTGAAATATGGCAGGCAATATTGATAGGACCAGTTTTTTGCTCCTGCTGTTTCCCAGAAATTAAAGTCTTCAGGGTGACCGCGTACATAGACCATACCATTGATTGATGAGGAACCGCCAAGAACCTTGCCGCGCGGGGTTGCCAATTGGCGATTACCCAGATTGGGTTCCGGCATGGTTTTATATCCCCAGTCATAGGTTTTCATGTTCATTGGATATGACAGTGCAGAAGGCATCTGGATGAGCGGGCCGATATCAGTGCCGCCATATTCCAAAAGGCACACAGAATATCTGCCATCTTCACTCAGCCGGTTGGCCAATACACAGCCTGCAGAACCGGCACCAACAATTATGAAGTCAAACTCCCTGACCATAATTCAGTTCCCGGCAAGTTTTGCAGACATCTTGCAGGCAAGCTGTTGCAATTGCTGCATGTCGCTATCATCAAGATTGAGGGCTGCACGCAAATACAGACCATCGATCAGGGCGGCAATTGCTTCGGCCTTGTCGAGGTTTTGCGGGTTATTGCCTCCAAGGGCATCAAGCAGATTGGAGCGCAGGCGGCGATGATAGAGCTGTAATATTCTGAAAAGTCCTGGTGAATGTCTGGAACTTGCGTAAAGTGCCAGCCAGGCAGAAGTCACTTCAGGTGAAAACTGTTCGGGTGAAAATGATGCTTCAATGATGGCGTTGAGGCGTTCAGCCTTAGTGTTTGAATTCTTCAGGCGTTTCAGGACCTCTATTTTCAGGCTGCGCAGCATCTGGCGCATGCTTTCAAACAGCAAATCATCCTTGTCAGTGAAATAATGATGGACGATCCCCGGTGATACTCCAGCTGATCTGGCGATTCTGGTTACTGTTGTATCGGCCAATCCATAGGTGTGGATTGAGGAAATCGTGGCATCAACCAGTTGTTTGCGGCGAACCGGTCCCATTCCAACTTTTGGCATCTGGTATTTGCTCCAGTTATTCAGACAGGTTATTTGCTTATAGTTTATTTTGGTTGGTCAGCCAATTAAAAAAAGAAAGCTGAAAAATAAACTTGACGACTGACTGGCTTTAAGTTTTGTAGAGTATCAGAACTGATAATATTTAATCACGGTGGTCTACCGTTGTAACAGAAAGAACAACCATGAGTGTTTCTGCAAATTTTGGTTTCCCGACTGCACTTAAATTTGGTGCTGGACGTATTAATGAACTGGCTGATCTGTGCAAGGAGGCAGGGATTGCAAAACCGCTGCTGGTTACTGATCCCGGCCTTGCTGAAATGGATATGGTAACGAGCAACATTGAGCAATTAAAGGCAGCAGGTCTTGATGCCGGATTATTCAGTGAAGTCAAACCCAATCCGGTTGAGAAGAATATTGATGAGGGTGTTGAAGCCTATCGTTCTGGAGATCATGACGGGGTTATTGCTTTTGGTGGCGGCTCGGCGCTGGATGCAGGCAAGATCATTGCCTTTATGCAGGGCCAGACCCGACCGGTTTTTGATTTTGAAGATGTGGGTGACTGGTGGACCAGAGCCAATGTTGATACTATTGCGCAAAATATAGCTGTACCAACGACTGCCGGGACTGGTTCTGAAGTTGGTCGCGCCGGGTTGATTACCCATAGTGAAACCCATGAAAAGAAAATCATCTTTCACCCGAAAATGCTTCCCACCTTTGCCATTCTGGACCCGGAACTGACAATCGGTCTGCCAGCACATCTAACAGCTGCTACCGGCATGGATGCCTTGTCTCACAATATGGAGGCCTATAGTGCGCCCTCATATCATCCGATGGCCGCCGGTATTGCACTTGAAGGCATGCGTCTGGTTAAGGAAAATCTTGCAACTGCGGTAGATCAGGGCAGCGATATTGATGCACGTGGCAATATGCTGGTTGCATCAGCCATGGGTGCAACAGCATTCCAGCGCGGGCTGGGAGCAATGCACGCGCTGGCGCATCCGCTGGGTGGGGTTTATGATGCCCATCATGGTCTGCTGAATGCGATTTTGATGCCCTATGTCCTCAAGGCCAATGAATCTGCGATTGCTGACCGGTTTGTCCGTGCTGCCAGATATCTTGATATTGATGGCGGGTTTGACGGGTTCCTTGAATGGGTGCTGGATATGCGCGCCAGTTTGAATATTCCTGAAAAGCTGGCTGATATCGGCATTGATACCGGCAAGCTTGAGATGATTGGCGAAATGGCGGTAAAGGATCCATCAGCAGGTGGCAATCCGATACAGTTCAGTGCTGATCAATATTCTGCAATATTGGAAAAGGCGATTACCGGGAAACTCTGAGCGGGGGCAACACTAATTTTGCGGCGCGGCAGGAACGAGCCTCGTTCGGGCCGCAATTTGTGAAGTTGCCGGATTTGTTAAAGCAGATGCGCAGTTCAGACAGTCTTGCCCGGTCACGGCGATTGCCGCATTGAACGGACAGATTATTGCGCCGCATCTTCAGGTTGGTTTTGAGAAAATCATCTACCAATGTTCTGGGGGTAATCAATAATGGTCTTGACGGGGCCAGATAGCGGGCCGGGATCAGGATTTTTTTGAATAATTTGCGAACAAGATTGAAATAGCGCCTTTGGCCAAGTCTTGAACAGGTGCCGTGCTTTTTCCATTCATGAATGATCAGGCGCTTTGATGGCATGATATCCAGCATCTGGTTTATCTGGCGTTTTGACACCCATTTTTCATTGGTGCGGCAATTGGAGGGCCAACCCTTGTTATATTGTGGCCATAATCCGTGCACTACAAAGGCAAAACGGCGGGATTTTCCACATTGGGTGCGATCCTTGCGGCCAGCGCTGGAATCGCAATAGGTTGGTGACCATGACAAGGTAAGGACATAATAGTCAAATGATTTTGAGTTGTTTTGGCGCGCTGCAGCTGGTTGTAGCATCAACGTCAGTGCCAGTGCCACCAGAATATATTTGATCAAGTCCTGCCCCCGATAAAAATATGGAATCTATTTCCAGACAGTTTGCAGCATCGCTGTTTTTGTTTGCGGTTTCAAGCTGTAATTGCGAGCCTGGGGGCAGGTTGGGGCAATAGTTTTCCATGCAGTGTTGTTTAGTACATAACCACACTGGGAAAGTTTGCCACGAACACACATGATTTCACCAATCTTGTAGTTCTTGCCACCCATGCGGCAGGTGCAGTTTGGTCCGGCATAGGCTGTGGTTGCAAACATGGTTACAGCCAGAAAAGATACAATCAATAATGTTTTCATCAGTTCACTCCTAAACAAGGAAAACGAACTTGTTTCAATGTTCATATATGAAAGAACAAGCATGTGATCATATCATGCAGCTGACCATATGTAAAATTTCACTTATAAAAGCTGCAATTCTACAGCTTGCAGCCCGCGTTTGTTTTTGTCAGTCTCTATATCAAAACTCAGTTTCATGCCTTCATGCAGACTTGGCAGACCAGCACGCTGCACGGCGGTAATATGCACGAAAACATCTTTTTCACCATTATCAGGCTTGATAAAACCAAAGCCTCTTGTCTGGTTGAAAAACTTTACAACTCCCATTAGTCGCATTTATCCTTATTGACCCTTCGTTGGTTCTGCTGTCCGACAGCCATTGCATAGCAGTTTTTCTCAATGTAGTCTGGGTAAATCAAAAAACCAAACAGATATATTGCCCCGAGGGAAAAATGGCGCTAACCAGATTGATTATAAATGCTTTAACCGGCAGATTTGCAGGCTTGCTGATTGCAGCAGTTTTACTGGGCGCTTCATCCGGTTTATCTGCTAAAGCTGAGATTATTGCCAAGACCAAGTATAAATATTATCCGATAAGCGGAAAATCAGCCCAGCAGCTTTATCGCCAGATGGTCAGGCGCGGGCCGCATGTTGCCGGATCACCCGCCGTTGCCGCTACCTTTGCCAAACATGCCTATACTGGGGAACTGGTTGCAGGCAAATCATCATGCCGGATACGCAATCTGAAAATCAGGATCATGTTCACCATGTCGCTGCCCAGGTTGAAATCGGGGAAATCCCTTGCTTTACAAACCCGGAGACAATGGAAACAGTTTGCACAATTTGTCAAAACTCATGAACAAAAGCACCGGTCTATCTGGATGGGCTGCGCAAAGAGAGCTGACAGGGCGATGAAACGCATCCGTACCTCTAATTGCAATATTGCCAATAGCAAGGCTGAGGTGGCGTTCCTGAAAGAAAGGGTTAGGTGCAAGCGCCTGCATGACCGGTTTGATAGCCGCGAAAGAGCCAGGCTGGCCAGGCAACCATTGATCATTGCTGCCAATAACAGGCAGAAACGCGCCTTGAAAATCAGCAAAAAACCGATCAGAAAACAAATCAGAAAACCCCGACGCCGCATTAAAACCAACTGGACAACAGCGAAAAAATAAAATCGGGCAAATCGAAACAGGATCCTTGATAATATGAGCGACAATGAATTGCCGGTAAAGCTGGCTATAATACCGGTTACTGATTTTCAGCAGAACTGCTCAATCATCTGGTGCACCAAAACCATGCAGGGCGTGGTGATTGATCCAGGTGGTGATGTTGAAAACATCTTGCATGCAATCAGTGAAACCGGGGTAGATGTAAAGCATATTCTGCTTACACATGGCCATTTTGACCATGCCGGTGGGGCTGCTGAATTAAAGCAGAAGCTGGGAGTTGATATTATCGGACCTCATAAGGGTGATAAGTTTCTGCTGGAGAGCCTTGAAGAATATGGCTCGCAATTTGGCATGAGCGGAATACGCAATTGTCAAAGCGATAAATGGCTGGATGATGGTGATGAGTTGCAAATCGGGGATGTGACATTGAAGGTATTGCATTGCCCCGGCCATACACCAGGTTCTGTGGTGTTTGTAATTGATGAAATCGAACTGGCAATTGTTGGGGATGTACTGTTTCATGGGTCTATTGGTCGTACCGATCTGCCGGGCGGCAATCACGAACAATTGCTGGCATCGATCAGGAACAGGCTTTTGACACTGGATGACGGGTTTTCATTTATCAGCGGACACGGACCGGCCTCAACCATAGGCAATGAACGGGCTAATAATCCGTTCCTGCAGGCCTGAATCCACTATTTGCTACATGAGTCAGAACGCCACATCGACGCTGGTCGAAAATGGTGGTTAATTTTTATTAACCATAATGAAAAGCGATACTACTGGGGAAAACTTGAAAATAATCCATTTGGATTCTTGCGCTTGATTCCCGCTATATAGTAGGCTTGCCTTCATTGGCTACGATATGTAGCGATTTCGTACAGGTGTATTCATAAAAACGCGTGGATAATTGCGTCCATGTGAACGCATAGGGATTCTTGCGATGACAGAAACTACAAAACCGAAAAAGCCAAAAAAGAATACCTGGCCGGAAGAACGTGTTGAGATCTTGAAGAAATTATGGCTTGACGGTTTAAGTGCCAGCCAGATTGCGGCAAAGCTTGGTGATGGCATTACCAGAAATGCGGTTATCGGCAAGGTTCACAGGCTTGGTTTGTCGGGCAGGGGAAGTCCGAACAGGGTGTCAAAGCCCAAAACCCGGCGGCCGAGACAGACAACGACTGCCAGACCGGCCCGCACAATTGGCAATACAGCCATTAATGCCCAGACAGTGGTTACACCAAAACCGAGATTGCAGCCAATTGCTGAACCGATCAAGCTTGCTGATATTCCAAAGGGCAAGCGTATCGGAATATTGGGTCTGACCGAAAAAACCTGTCGCTGGCCGCTTGGTGACCCAGGGACTGATGATTTTTGTTTTTGTGGTCAGCACCCGCGTGATGATGGTCCCTATTGTGACTATCATGCCCAGATTGCCTATCAACCGGCAGACCGCAGGCGCCCGGCTCGCAGGGTCACCAGTTAGCGCGTGTGTCGCATCAAGTTGAATTCACTTTGCTGATATGAACGGCCTTGCCTTGCAAGACCTGTCTCATATATGCAAGTGAATATTTGAATCCATTCAAACGCGACATGAGTAAGGCGGGTGAGGTTTGCTGCTGCATGATAATATGAAAATCTTACCGGCGCAGCATTTTGGCGATATTTCCATAGCTGGTTCTGAAGCGGGTTAGAACTGACGGGTTTGGTGATCTGGCTTTTTGTTGCATGATCCGCTTTACTACAAGTTCAGGTCCGCAGGGAAGCTTTGATACCGGATCGAAATAACGCGGATAAGTGATCAGGGTTCCGGCAACCAGTTGTTCCAGTGTAAGTGACCTGTTGCGGCGTTTGCAAGTCCTGAAATCTTCAGTCAGGCCCCAGCCAGCAAAGAATGGCATGCCATAGCAACAGACCTTTCGATTGCGCAATAATGCCTCAAAACCGGTAAGCGAAGAGATAGTGTGAACTTCATTGCTGAGCATGACCAGTTGCTCAACAGGGATATTCTCAATATAGCAATCGGCATATTCAAGCGCCTTGCCGGGGTTGCTCAAACCTTTGCGCAGACCTGACAAGACATCTGGATGTGGTTTGAAAATAATATGGGCATCGGGGTTTTTGGCCCGCACCTGTTTGAGCAGGTCAAGGGCTGTCATGCTTTCACCGCCAAACCTGATTGATGCATCATCATCGACCTGACCGGGAACAAGGATGATATTTTTATCATCCGGCATTTCAGGAAGTTGGCTTGATCCTGCAAGATTATATTTGGTGATTTCATTTTCAATCAGCAATCTGATCAGGGTTCTGGCCCTTTGTTTCAAATGTTCGCTGAAATCCTGGGTTTGCAGGATTACTTCCAGCCTGCTGGGTCTGCGTGGATCATAATATATGCCAAGATCATCCAGGATCAGTGACATTGGCAGGTTAAAGGCAGCACCCAGACCGACTGAGCGGACAAACCCGTCTTCCAGTCGTGAAAGCGGCACAGAATTTTTAGCGCATTGTTGTGCAAATTCATCATCAATTCTTGATGCCCATGCTACAAGCCTGCCATTTTTCTTTTGTGCTATGTCAATGGCCTTATCGGGATCATTGAAAAAGATCCGGGATGAATCACCAGGTTTGAACATTTGCCTAATGCGCTGTTTTTTCCAAGCTGTGATCTGATAAAAAGATGCGATTTCATCATTTTGCTGTTTGATATCGCGGATGAAGGCAATATTGCTGGCGGTTTTGAAGGCATCGCTGGGGCAGGCATCATAAGGATCAATATAGCTGGCGTATTTTTCCAGGGCGGCGGTAGCCAGATTGTCTATTGTCGGCTTGTATTGGCTGCGGCGCTTGCAGATGGTTTCATCTGTGGTCAGTCCCCAGCCGGCATAAAACGGCATGCCAAAGCAGCGTACTTCCAGACCTGCCAGAAGTGCATCAAAACCAAGCTGGCTGGAAACTGTATACAGCTTGTGAAACATTTGGGGCAGGTCCCAGGGATTGAGGTTTTGTGCCAGTATTTCAAGGTCATATTTGTCGGCCAGTTGTTTGAGATAGCCTTTCTTGCGACCGGCAATAACTTCAGGGTGGATTTTGACGGATATTCTCTCACCGGGGTTTTCATCAATTGCGGCCTGTATCATTGCCTCAAATGATCGGCTATCAGCCCCGGCACCTGTAACTGACTGATCGTTAAAGGTCTGGTCAACCACCAGAACACCACTGGAGTTTTCAGCGGTTAGTTGCAGGTTGGTTACCGGAGTAAAGTTGTTATATTTGGAAATTTTCAAATTTTTCAGATGCTGGATCAGTAATGCCCCGGTTTGCTGATTTTCAGGCAGTGAGCATTGATGGCGGATCAGCCTTTCAAGGGCGCTGGGGCGGCTGGCATCAAGATAAATGCCCTCATCATCCATGATAAGACCCAAGGAAGCCTCACCGCTGACACTTCGTGGAGCAACTGAGCGGATAAAGGCATCTTCAATCAGCAAGAATGGTTTATTGGCTCTATTTGCCAGTCGGACAGCCTTGCGCCCGGATGGCCTGTTTCCCCAGCCAATATAAAGGTCAAAATCTGCATCACGCCACACCCAGTGAAAGCTGGCATCACTGGTGGGTAGGAATTTCTCAATCGCGATGCGGTTGGAGATTCCCCATGAACACAAACCTATCTTGAGGCCCTTTTGGCTCAGTAATTCCAGTGTTGATGTTTTCATTTTGAGTTTTTTTCTGTTTGGGCTGGATGCAAACTCAACATGTACTGCCCAAATGTCAAACTTTTATCATGGTTTGCTATATATAATGGATGGTGGATGGGAATATTTGCCATAATCGTGCAGTTTCAGCTAATGGTTTAAGGCAGGGCCGGGTCAACAATCTTGTAGTGAATGGCAAAAATTACTGGTTCGTTGAAGGTTTTGTGATTATCTGCGGTGTAGATGATTCCCGGCATTTGTTGCCGTGCAGCTTTTTAAAACCTGCATGAATTGCCTTAAATGAGGTTCCTGGTGGTATTTCGACTGATAATTACAGCTACGTTTTATGTATTGTGGATTTGTATCGCCAATGCTCAGCAGAGTGATGTCGAAGGCAGGAATGATGAACTCAAAACCATTGAACAAAAATTGCAACATGCGCGTGAACGTGAAAACCAGATAACTGATTCTCTTAGCGAGCTGGAAAAGGAATCAGCTGAAATATCTCAAAAGCTGGTGGCGTCAGCACTCAGGATCCAGACCGGGGAAACGGAAATCT
>JALXCV010000136.1:17354-37626 GCA_026990765.1 Hyphomicrobiales bacterium
GAAATCTCAACCCGGGAATTAAAGATTGTCAGATTAAATGAAAATGAGCGGCTGCTGACCCGAAAAATGGCTTCAAAGCGCAATGCGCTGGGGGAATTGCTGGTGGGTTTGCAACGGCTGGAACGTGATCCGCCGCCACCACTTGCAGCCCATCCAAAAGACGCACTTGATGCAATAAGAAGTGCCACCCTGTTTGGCTCGATTATCCCCATGCTCAAGGCTGAGGCCAGCGCCATTCGTCATGATCTGTTGATGCTGGAGAATGTCAGGGCCAAATTGCAACATGAAAAACAACAGTTACAGATATCGCTTGCAAGCCTTAACGAGGCTCGCCACGATCTGGAATTATTACGCAAGCGCAAGCAGGAAATTGTTCTGAAAACCCGGGGTGATCTGGCTGAAGAAAAGGCCAGAACTGCAGCTTTGGCCAAAAAGGCAAAGAATTTGCAACAATTGCTGAAACAGATTGCTGAAGAAAAATTGCGGGCTGCCAAACGGTTGAAAGATGAGAAGATAAAACAGGAAATAGCCAGACAGGCACGGATAAACCGGCCAAAAATTGCTTTTTCCCGTTCAAAAGGATTGCTGGATTTACCAGCTACCGGCGCAAAACTGCATGAATTCCACGAAAAAAACCGTGTCGGGCAGACAACACAGGGAATTTTTATAGCTACCCGCAAACAGGCTCAAGTGACCTCACCGGTTGATGGAGTCGTTGAATTTGCTGGAGAATTTCGTTCCTATGGGCAATTGCTTATTGTAAATGCCGGGGAAGGCTATCATGTGTTGCTTGCCGGACTTGGCAAAATTGATGTAAACACTGGCCAACAATTGCGTGCAGGTGAACCTGTCGGTCAAATGGGCAGGACAGCAGCTCGCGCAACTTTGATCGCAGCAACGGTGGATGATCCGCGTCCGGTGCTGTATATAGAATTTCGAAAACAGGGTCGACCAATTGATCCGGCGCCATGGTGGCGCGATAACCGCAAAGAGGCGCGTAAATAATGCGAAACAATTTCCTTAAGTCACTTGGACTGGTAGCTTTTGGTGCATTTGCTGCAACTGGTGCATGGCATGCTTTTGGTGCTGCAACGGCTGCCAGCAA
The DNA here is from genome assembly GCA_026990765.1 of Hyphomicrobiales bacterium. Classification (GTDB taxonomy): domain Bacteria; phylum Pseudomonadota; class Alphaproteobacteria; order Rhizobiales; family Aestuariivirgaceae; genus JALWJW01. The sequence goes on from JALXCV010000136.1 coordinate 18,460, forward strand.
TGATACTTATCGCCAACTCAATCTGTTTGGCGATGTTTTTGACCGGGTAAGAGCTGACTATGTTGAAGTGCCGGATGAAGAAAAGCTGATTGAATCAGCCATTAACGGCATGCTGACATCGCTGGACCCGCATTCAAGTTACATGAATCCCAAGCGGTTCAAGGATATGCGCCAGCAGACACGTGGTGAGTTTGGTGGTCTGGGGATTGAAGTTACCATGGAAGACGGCCTGATCAAGGTTGTAGCTCCTATCGATGATACACCGGCATCAAAAGCCGGTCTTTTGGCCAATGACCTGATCACCCATCTGGATGGGGTTCAGATTCGCGGCATGACCTTGAATGAAGCGGTTGAAAAGATGCGCGGCAAGGTCAAGACCCCGCTGACGCTGACGATTCTTCGCAAGGGCAAAAAACCGTTTGATGTCACCATTGTTCGCGACATTATCAAGGTACGCTCGGTTCGCTTCAGCCGCGAGGGTGATATCGGATATGTGCGTATAACCACATTTTCAGAGCAAACCCAGACTGGTCTGGACAAGGCAATGAAAAAACTGTCTGAGGAAATAGGCAGTGAACTGAAAGGCTATATTATTGATCTGCGCAATAATCCAGGCGGGTTGCTTGATCAGGCAATTTCGGTTTCTGACAGTTTTCTTGATCAAGGTGAGATTGTTTCAACCCGTGGCCGAAATGCTTCTGAAACTCAAAGGTTCAGTGCCAGGAAAGGTGATCTGACAGGTGGCAAGCCGGTTGTGGTGCTGATAAATGGTGGTTCTGCATCAGCTTCTGAAATTGTTGCAGGTGCGCTTCGAGATCACAAGCGGGCTACAATCCTGGGAACACGTTCTTTTGGTAAGGGTTCGGTGCAGTCGATTATTCCGCTGAATGGTCAAGGTGCCATCAGGCTGACCACTGCACGTTATTATACCCCTTCGGGTACTTCTATTCAGGCAACAGGCATTATCCCTGATGTGCTGGTAGAAGAGGAATTGCCTGAAGAACTCAAGGAAGTGGTAAAAAAACGGCCACGTGGTGAGGCAAGCCTGCGCGGTCACCTTAAAAATGAAGGTTCCAAGGGCAAGGAAGAATCCGGCTCATCTTCCTATGTTCCCAAAGACCGTAAAAAAGACAAGCAGTTCCACGCAGCAATTGACCTGTTGCACGGCAAGGATATTTCAGCATATGTGACGAAACCTGAAAAGGCTGAATCAACTGCCAAGGTGGAAGATAAAAAGAAAAAGGAAAAGACGGCTAATTAGAGCCTGTTTTCTTGCGGCCTGTCGGATCTGATTTATTTTCCTGACTAAAAACGGGTCTGGACTTACTATGATTTGTTATGACAAATCTTCGTTCCCATGTCTGTTCACAAAGGCTTTTATTGCCACCTGTTCTTGATGAGTGGGTGGTTGATGATGGTTTTGCACTTTTTTATTGTTGAAGCCTGCGAGCAGTTGATATGAAGGTCTTTCATGTCAGCTGCACCGGCCTTGCCCATAACTGCAAGTGGCTGGCAAAGATGGCAGTGCGAGCAATACAAATTTTCTAATGCAATATCTCAGCCAGAACAAACAGGGCAGACTGCTAAAGTCCCAGTTCGTGCCTGACTTCCTGTGCCGTCATGCCGCTTGCACGAATTGCCTTTAATGACCGGTCCTTGAAACGCTTTGACAATTTGCGTCCATCATCATCACCAATCAGCCTGTGGTGATGATATTGCGGTACTGGCAAATCCAGCAAATGTTGCAACAGGCGGTGCAGATGGGTTGCCTCATAAAGATCACTGCCACGCACTATATGCGAAACATTCTGCAAACCATCATCGACCACCACGGACAGATGGTAGCTGGTTGGCGTATCCTTGCGCCGTAAAACCACATCACCCCATTTTTGCGGATTTGCCATGATCGTTTTTCCCTGCTCAATAAATTCCAGCCCACTCCCTGCCTGTTTGACCGCAGCATCCATATCAAGCCGCATGGCAAAAGCCTCACCCCTTGCCAGGCGCTCATCACGCTCACTTGCAGTCATTGCCTTGCAACTGCCTGGATAAAGCGGTGTCCCGTCAGGATCAAAGCTGGTTGCATTCTCTTTTATCTGGCCCCGATTGCAAAAACAGGGATATAAAAGCCCCTCAGCTTCCAGTCGCACAAGAGCCCTGGCATAGTCAGCGAAATGTCGGGACTGAAACCTCACCGGCTCTGGCCATGACAATCCCAGCCATTCAAGATCGCAAAATATCTGATCAATAAATTTCTTCCTGCTGCGCCCCTGATCAATATCCTCAATCCGCACCAGCACCACCCCGCCAAGCCTTTCAGCTTCGCGCTGGTTAATGAGGGCCGAATAGGCATGTCCCAGATGCAATTCCCCATTGGGACTGGGGGCAAAACGAAAGATTGGTGTTTTCATGGAAAAATCTATAATTGTTATTCGCCACGAATGAAAGAACCGCCATGCGTACCATTGAAGCAGAAACTGATATTGCCGAAGGCGTCGCATATTTATGTGATCGTGAACCCCGATTTGCCATCGCCATCAATGCAGCCGGCAATCCACCTTTAAGGCGAGGCAAGCCTGGACTTGAAGGGCTGTGCCATATTATCACTGCCCAACAGATTTCAATACATGCCGCAGATTCTATCTGGAAACGGGTCAGTGAACATTTTTCTCCCTTTGATGCTGACGAAATGATAGCGGCCAGTGACAAAGCCTATATTGATTGCGGGCTGTCACGACCAAAAATCCGAACCATTCGCGCCCTGCTTGAAGCAATTGCATCCAGAAAGCTGGATTTTCAATTGCTGCATCAAAGCCAGGATGCAGATGTGGCAAAAGCCCTTACCGCCATTCGCGGTATCGGCCCATGGACGGCTGAAATCTATCTGCTGACAGCAATGGGCCGGACCGACATCTGGCCAAAGGGCGATCTGGCCCTTCAGGAAGCAGCCCGCCTGTTATTTGACCTCGAACAGCGCCCGGATACAAAACAAATGCACAAAATGGCCGAAAACTGGCAGCCATGGCGGGCGGTGGCAGCCCGAATCCTGTGGTCATATTATCGTCACATCAAGCTTTGACAACCCAATCACTTTGACAATAGCGCCAGTCGCGTTACAATAGCTTCAAGCATTCATTTTGCAGTTATAAGGCAGGTCTTGCAAAGCAAGGCCGTTCATTTCTGCAAAGTGAATTCAACTTAACGTGGCAGGCGCTGGTAGCACATTGTATATGCTGTTAAGGGAACATCACTTCCGGGGGAGTACATCAAGATGGAGACCCAGACAGGAGAACACAGGACCAGATCCCCTGAAACCTGCCCGACGCTTGTTCTTAATGCTGACTATCGCCCCTTGAGCTATTACCCCTTGTCCCTGTGGCACTGGCAAGAAGCAATCAAGGCGGTATTCATGCAGCGGGTCAATATTGTTGCCGAATATGACCAGACCGTCTCCAGCCCGTCATTCAAAATGCGACTGCCCAGCGTAGTATCGCTGAAAAACTACATAACCCCATCTGAATATCCAGCCTTTACCCGCTTCAATGTCTTCCTGCGCGATCACTTTACCTGCCAGTATTGCGGTGACAGCAACGATCTGACTTTTGACCATCTGATCCCGCGTTCACGCGGTGGCACCACCACCTGGGATAATGTGGTAACAGCCTGCTCGCCATGCAATCTGAAAAAATCCAACAAACTGCCAAAGGATGCCGGCATGTGGCCGACCAATCTGCCTATCCGGCCAAGCGTGCATCATCTGCATTCCAATGGCCGCTCCTTCCCGCCAAATTATCTGCATGACAGCTGGCAGGATTTCCTGTACTGGGACACCGAACTGGAGCCTTGATCATATCTCAATCTATTTACTCGATACCGCATGGGTCAAAGCTGCCCTCAATGCCGCCGGTTTTACCGGTTTTTGCAGATAACCCATATTATTCTCCACCGCTTCCTGCCTGATCTGTTTGGTCCGGTCAGCGGTAATCAGCACTGCTGCTATATTGCTGTTCAGCTTTTCTCTCAAGCTTTGAGTCAATACAATACCATTGGTATCATCCAGATGATAATCAATAAGGATAATCGAAATATCCTGATCAATCTGTTCAAGCGCACCTTTTGCATCTGTGGCCGTTTTGACCATGCAGCCCCAGTCACCAAGCAGAACCGACATTGCCTCGACAATCGACTTGTCATTATCCACTACCAGTACCTGCAAATCCCTGCTGGCAAGGCTGGTCGGCAACACCGGGGATAATCTGTGGTTTTTCGGTGCCACGTATTTTTCAACTGAAACCGGCACCCTGACATCAAATCTGGAACCGTAACCTGTTTTGGAGGTGAGAAACATTTTCAGATCAAGCATATTGGCAATCCGCCGGACAATCGACAATCCAAGCCCAAGGCCTGGTTCATCTGCCGGATTGGAATCCAGCCGGACAAATTCATGGAAAACCTTGTCCTGCTTGGAATCAGGTATTCCCGGTCCTGTATCAATCACCGCAATGCGCACATAACTGCCCTGACATTTACAGCCAATCAGCACTCGCCCCTTTTCAGTATATTTGATAGCATTTACCGCCAGGTTCTGGATCAGACGTCGCAATAATTGCCGGTCAGAGCGCACCACAACCGAACTTTTGACAATCCTGAAATCAAGTCCCTTGGCTTTGGCCAGCGGGGTCAGCTCGGTTCGTAAATTGTCAAATATTTCAGCAATCGGGAAATTGCTGTATTCCGGTTTCAAGGCTCCCGCATCAAGTTTTGAAATATCAAGCAGCGCATTAAGGATTTCTTCCACTGCCTCCAGTGAGGCATCGACATTGCGGACCAGCACATCATCCTCACTACCGGTTTTGCGTTCAACCAGTGATGAGGTAAACAGTCTGGCAGCATTGAGCGGCTGCAAAATATCGTGGCTGGCAGCAGCAATGAACCGGGTCTTGTCAATATTGGCTTTTTCAGCCTCATTGCGTGCCTGTTCCAGTTCACTATTGGCGCTGGTCAATTCAACAGTACGTTCAATCACCCGGCGCTCCAGCGTCTCATTTGCCTGTTGCAGGGCAAATTCGGCATTCACTGTTTCGGTAATGTCAGCAAAGGTAACCACAATGCCGCCATCGGGCATTTTGCTGGAGCGCACATCCAGCACCATATCTTTGGCCAGCAGTTTTTCCTTATATGGCTGCATATCAACCACTAACCGCCGTAATCGCTGGCTGACGGCTTCATCAATATGCGCCTGATCCGGATTCATCCCCTCCAGCACCATTTGCAGTATTTCTTTCAGCGGCACCCCGACCTGCCCCTTGTCGGCAGGCAGGCTTAACAGATGTCGAAACTGCCGGTTCCAGCAAATAAGCTTCAACTCCCGGTCAAACACCGCAATCCCCTGACGCACATGGTCAATGGCAGATTGCAACTGATCGCGGTTTTGCGACAAGGCATCAGAGGCATCATCCAGCAATTGCACTGCCTGCTCGGGATTTTGCATATGCCTTTCCTGCAGCAATGCCAGAACCAGACGCGATGAAGACACCCCGACAACCCTGGCCAGCAAATGTTCAGCCAGTCGCATGATCGAAGCATCGGCACTGTCATGATCATTCAGGATCAGATTTCGGCTATCGGCAAATTCATCAAATGATCGTCTGGTTCTGGTCTCACCCAAATAGCGTGCAACCGTGTCCCTTAGCTGGCCAACCGTTACCCCGGTTCTGCCCGTTCGCAATATCGGTGATGCCGTTGGTATCTCAGCCGTTACAAATTGTCCGGCCTGCAAGACTTCCTCAAGTGTTGGCGGGCGCATATAGGAAACCGCCACATAAGTGATGATATTGGCAGCAAGCGAGAAGAAAACCCCATGCTGCAACGGATCCATCTCGAATCCAAACAACGACCGGGGCCGCAGCATATCAATCCCGAACAGGCCATTTGCCAACAAATCAGAACCAAACCATCCCGCATCAGCAAATAATGGCAAGGCAAGCGTATAGGCCCATAAGACAAACCCGGCAATTATTCCAGCCATTGCCCCGCGCGCGGTTGCCCGCCTCCATATTAGGCCACCAAAAAACGCCGGGGCAAATTGGGCGGCAGCAGCAAATGACAATAAACCGGTCTGGGCCAGCGCCGAAGATGAGCCGATCATCAGATAATAGCCATAGGCCAATATCAGAACCATGGCGATGGCGCCGCGCCTGATCATCAACAATACTGGCCCGATTTCACCCTGGGTCTGATCAGTGCCCCTGCGCCTTTGTAATATCAGGGGAACCACAAGATTGTTGCAAACCATGATTGACAGGGCAATTGTTTCCACAATAACCATCGCCGTTGCCGCAGACAGACCACCAATAAAAGCTACAAGAACCATTAATTTATGACCTGACTGCACTGGCAGTGCCAGCACAAAACTGTCCCCATCAACCCCGCCACCTGCAAAAATCGTCAGACCGGCAATCGCAATCGGTGCCACAAACAGATTGATCACCACCAGATATACCGGAAACATCCATGCAGCCCGGCGAACATCGCTCAATGAGGTATTTTCAACCACTGCCACATGAAACTGCCGTGGCAGCAGGAATATCGCAATGGAAGACAAAACCGTCATGGTGAACCATTTGCCCGGATCAATATTCCATGCAAACAGCTCAGCCGTTTTCGGATTGGACGCTGCTGCTTCCACCAGAGAGCCAAAGCCACCCATAAGCCAGAAAGTTACAAAAATTCCCAGAACCAGAAAGCCAGCCAGCTTGATCACCGATTCCACCGCAATCGCCAGTATCAATCCGTCCTGATGCTCGGTTGTATCAATATGGCGAGTACCGAAAAGCATGGCAAACCCGGCCATGGCAATAGCCACTCCCAGTGCCAGATGATCACCGCCCCTGACCCCTGAAATCTCCTGCGCCGATGGCATAATGGTTTGCAGCGATACTGACACCGCCTTGAGCTGCAACGAGATATAAGGCACAATACCGATAACCGCAATCAGCGTCACCAGAGCACCCAGCCACTGATTCTTGCCATATCTGGCCGAGATGAAATCAGCAATCGAGGTAATATTCTGGCTCTTGGAAATCTTTACGATCATGGCCAGCAATGGCCAGCCAAGTGCAAACATCAATATTGGACCTATGTAAATCGGCAGAAAATCATAACCGGTACTGGCCGACAGGCCAACACTGCCAAAGAATGTCCACGAGGTACAGTAAACCGCCAGCGACAGGGCATATATCAGCGGTCGCGGCGCGGCATGGGAAGCACTGCGAATCTTGCGGTCACCATAAGAGGCAACACCAAACAATGCGCCTACATATAACAGCGCAATAACAACTACACTCCAGCCGGTAAGCAAAATCTGTCTCCGGGAAAAACCAAATTACCGCAGATCATAACTGCAATCATGGTAAAAGCCAAATAGCCAAAGGCTTGCAATTCTGGTCATTTTGTCTATGGTTATCCGGTCCTGACTCTACTGACAGGATGTCAGAAGAGGTGATCGGGACGGATATTCAACCTGAAATCCTTTAAGGGGGTAAACATGCTTAAAGAATTTAAAGAATTTGCCATGAAAGGCAATGTGATGGACATGGCAATTGGCGTCATTATCGCCGGTGCTTTTGGCCTGATCATCAAGTCACTGGTGGCAGATGTACTAATGCCGATCATCGGAGCCATTTTTGGCGGCCTTGACTTCTCAAACTACTTTGTTGGTTTGAGCAGTGCGGTTACTTCTCCGGTTCTGGCTGAAGCCCAGAAACAGGGTGCAGTTCTTGCCTATGGCAATTTCATTACCGCAGCCGTTAATTTCATCATCATCGCCTTTATCTTGTTCATGGTTGTCAAAGCCATCAATTCAACCAAGAAAAAGGAAGAAGAAGCACCGGCTGAACCTCCAGCACCACCTGCTGAAGAAGTGCTGTTGACAGAAATCCGTGACCTGCTGAAGAAGTAGTGGCTGATTGCAAATTTTTGAGCCTGGATATGATGTCCAGGCTCTTTTTTTTGTGCTACAGCCAATATATGATATATTCAGGCAAACTGCTTAAAGCCATCAAGACCAGCCAGCGCCGGGAACCTGCAAGCGGTATCATGACCGCTATAACCCACGGATTTGGCCGCAAGGGACTTATTCCACTTTGGGCAGGAGAAGGCCATCTGCCAACACCGCAATTCATCTGTGACGCAACAGCTGCAAGTTTGCAGCGAGGCGAAACATTTTACACCTGGCAAAAAGGCATTCCCGAACTGCGCCAGGCTCTTGCTGATTATCATGCACGCTTGTATGACCGCCCATATTCATCTAAAAACTTCTTTGTAACCGGTGGTGGCATGCAGGCCATGCAAACCGCCATGCAAATGCTGATAGCCAAGGGCGATGAAGTGATCGTGCCAACACCTGCATGGCCTAACTATGCCGGTCCTTTGCGAATGATGGAAGCAAAACCGCTGGCAGTTCCCTTGAGCTTTAATGATAATCACTGGACACTTGACCTGGACCGTCTGTTTGCCGCTACTGGCAATTCTGCCAGAGCCATCTGCATCAACTCCCCGTCAAATCCGGTTGGCTGGGTGGCATCGCTTGACGAGTTACAGGCAATTCTTGATTTCAGTCGCAAAACCGGCATCTGGATCATCGCCGATGAGGTCTATTCGCGCTTCTATCATGAAGGCAGTCACGCCCCGTCTTTCCAGCAGATTTATCACCATGACGACCGGCTGATATTCGTCAATACCTTCTCCAAAAACTGGGCCATGACCGGCTGGCGAACCGGCTGGATACAGGCACCGGCAGAGCTGGGAGACGTGATCGAAAACATCATCCAGTACAATACTTCGGGCACCGCCGCCTTCATGCAGCGCGGATGTATCGCCGCACTTGAGCACGGCGAAGAGTTCTTGAGATCACAGGTGGCAAGCGCCAGGGCCAATCGCGATTATGTAGCTGAATGTCTTTCCACTATCGACAATGTACAGTTTGAAACCCCGCGCGGGGCCTTTTATCATTTCTTCAAGCTTGAGGGCATGGATGATTCAACCGCGACCGCTCTTGAAATCATTGATAAGGCCAATGTCGGACTGGCGCCCGGTGCCGCCTTTGGTGAAGCCGGTGAAGGTTTTTTGCGCCTTTGCTTCCTGCGCGATCGCAGCCAGCTTGAAACCGCAATGGAGCGACTGGTCAACTGGTTGCAAGATGCTCATCTATAGCCTTGTTAATGGCAATGCCCAGCTTTTCAGTCAGTTCATCCATATGGGCGGTTGAATAGATAAAGGGCGGAGCCAGCAAAATATGATCACCATTCACCCCGTCAACCGTGCCGCCCATTGGATAGCAGATCAAACCGGCCTGCATCGCCTGTTTCTTGATATTGGCCGCCAGCGCCGCGCTGCCATCAAAGGGCTGCTTGCTGTCACGGTCCTTGACAATTTCAATACCCCGAAACAAGCCGCGCCCGCGTATATCCCCGACATGCGGGTGATCATCAAATGCCGCATGCAGTTTTGCCGCCAGCACCTCACCGTTTTTTGCCACTTGTGCAATCAACCCGTCCTGTTCAAATACCTGTTGCACTGCCAGCCCGGCAGCGCATGCCGTTGCATGACCGACATAGGTGTGACCATGCGCAAAAGCGCCAGAACCGCTCTCGATCACCTGCGCCAGCTCTTCACGCACCATTACCGCCCCCAAAGGCTGATATCCGCCCCCCAGACCCTTGGCCAGTGTAATCATGTCCGGTATCACCCCTTCCTGCTCACAGGCAAACAGGCTGCCGCAGCGCCCCATACCACACATCACTTCATCAAGAATCATCAAAACCTTATGTTTGTCGCAAATTTCCCTGATCATGGCGAAATAACCCGGTACTGGCGGCACACAACCAATTGTTGCGCCTGATACGGTTTCAGCCACAAATGCAATTGCCCGACCCGGACCCAATTCCTCAATCACCTGTTCCAGTTCTTCAGCTGTTCGCTTGCAGAACTGATCCAGGCTCTCATCTTTTCCCCGCAACCTGTATTCAAAACACGGTATGATTCTCCTGATATTGTCGGGCAGCAAGGGCTTGTACAGCCTGTTTGACTGAGGCCTGTCCCCCAGCGCCATGGTGGCAATGGTTGCCCCGTGATAGGATTGACGGCGCGAGATAAAATGATCGCAATCACTATTGCCTTGCTCCAATTGTATCTGTCGTGCCATTTTCATGGCCGCTTCATTGGCTTCAGAACCGCCGGAAACAAAATATGTTCGCCACGCTCCCCCCGGTGCCTTGTCTGACAAAATTTCAGCCAGCTTTTCTGCCGGATTATTGGAAAAGAACGAAGTATGGGCAAATGCCATGCTGTCAAGCTGTTGCCCGATTGCGTCAATGATCCGCCGGTTGCCATGCCCGAGACATGAAACTGCTGCCCCGCCCGAACCATCCAGATATTTCCTGCCGCTACTGTCAATCAGATAAACCCCGTCAGCTGCCGTCACCAGCGGGAAATCTGTTTTAAGGGAGCGATGAAAAACCCTGGAGCTGTTTGATTGCCTTGCCATGATTGAAAACCTGATCTGTCGCTATATGATCAAATAACGCTATAAGAGTTTTAGTATTCACTGCAACAACAATCATCCAATGACCAGACAAACTGTCAAAACTTTCCTGTTACAGCTGTTCACCACAGCCTGGCAATCAGCATCGGCTGAAAAATGCCTGCCTGATTTCATCCCGGACATGCCAGATGGCAAGGTGGTGGTGGTCGGGGCCGGAAAAGCCGCTGCCGCCATGGCCGCAAGCCTTGAGCCATATCTTCCCAAAGACACCACCGGACTGGTGCTGACCCGCTACGGTCATGGCTGTAAAACCACAATGATCGAGGTGGTTGAAGCTGCCCACCCGGTTCCTGATCAAAAAGGGCTTGAGGGGGCAAAAAGGATAATGCAGATGGTATCCGGTCTGACCGTTGATGATCTGGTTATCTGTCTGATTTCAGGTGGTGGTTCATCCCTGCTTGCCCTGCCAGCAAAAGGCATCACTCTTGCCGACAAGCAGACAATCAATTCACAACTGCTCAGGTCCGGTGCCCCGATCGATGAAATGAATTGCGTTCGCAAACATCTCTCAGCCATCAAGGGCGGCAGGCTGGCGCTGGCAGCTTGTCCGGCCCGGATTGAAACCCTGATTATATCTGATGTACCCGGTAATGACCCTTCTGTCATTGCCTCTGGTCCAACAGTTGGTGATACGACAACTGCAAAAGATGCTCTGGCAATTATCGACAAATATCATCTGCAAATCCCCGATAATGTTTACGCGCTGCTGCAATCACCACAAGCTGCAACTCCTTGCCCACAGGACAAACGCCTTGCCAGTTCCTTCATTCACCTGATAGCTACCCCGGCCCAATCACTTGAACAGGCTGCAAAGCTGGCTGTAGCCAGAGGGTTCAAGGTAATAAATCTTGGTGATGAGATTGAAGGTGAGGCCCGCATTATTGCCAGCCAGCATGCACAAATGGCAATTAAACTGGCCAAAAAGCAAAAGCCTGTCATAATTATTTCAGGTGGCGAGACCACCGTTACGGTCAAGGGCAATGGTCGCGGTGGCCGCAACGCCGAATATGCCCTGGCACTGGCCATTGCCCTTGATGGCAACAGGGCAATCAGCGCCATAGCCTGTGATAGTGATGGTATAGACGGTTCTGAAGACAATGCCGGGGCAATGGTGTTTCCTGACACTCTAACCCGGGCTGAGAACAAGAGACTGGATGCAAGAGCCTGTCTTGATGATAATGACGCATACTCATTTTTTGCCGCACTGGATGATCTGGTAATCACCGGCCCGACCAGAACCAATATCAATGATTTTCGCGCTATTATTATCAATCCGGGCAAATAAAAACCGGCTGCAAAGTCAAATGCAGCCGGCCCGGAATAGTTCTGATTATTTAGTCTTCTTGTCTTTTTTCTTTTTGGTCTTTTTGACTTTCTTCTTCACCTTTTTCTTGGTGGGTTTTTTAGGCTTTTTGGCTTTTTTTGCATTCTTGGCGGCCTTGGAATCATCACCAGTTCCAGCTTTCTTTGCAGCCTTTCTGGGTTTTTTGGGTTTTTTGGCCTTCTTGGTATTGTCAGTAGCCTTTGTATCATCCCCAGCTTTTTTAGCCTTGGATTTTTTAGCTGGCTTTTTCGGCTTTTTGGCCTTGGGATCATCCTTGACCTTTTTTGCCACTTTTTTCTTTGTTGGCTTCTTGGCTTTCGATTTGCCAGAACCTGGCTTGTTTCGGCAGAATGCCGATACTTTCACCCCGTCCTTGCGGGTAAACGCACTGACATAAGTACATTCATCATGCTTCGTACACTGGGTCTTGCTCAAACCCTTGCACTCGGCAGCTTCTGCTTTTGATACCGGTGAAAATACAAACAGGCTCAAGGCAAGCATCAACACGCCAAGACCTGAAACAATAGAACGGATCATTTTATCTTCCCTTCTCAATGGTTAAAATGTCCCGGAATTGCCCCCGGGGATTCGCCCGACAATATGCCCTTATCTAACGCACCATGCAACAGCTTGTTCCAAACGATCATTGCCCCAGAATAATTCCCCATCCGGGGTAATGAATGATGGTGCCCCAAAAATCTGTTTTTCCTGCGCCTTGTCGGTATTGTGTCGTAATGCAGTTTTAATTTTGTCGCTGCCAGATACAATGAGTGTGGTTGCCGGATCAATATTCATTTTATCAAGAATAGTCTCCAGCACCTTCAGATCGCCAATGTCCTTTCCCCCGGCAAACTGGGCTAAATAGACCTGCCGGGTAAATTCCGGCCTGTCGCAAGACCTGACAGCCAGGGCAAGCCTTGCCGCCAGCAGACCATTTTGCGGAAAAATCTGCGAGCGGTTAAATTGCAGCCCGCATTCATCACATATGCGCTGCATGTCCCGCCACATATAAGCGCCCTTGGACTTGTAGATGTTGAACGGTGAACTATCCCAGCCAAGACCCTTGAAAATCGGTCCCAGCAGGAACGGACACCATTTAACCTCAACGGCTTTTTCACTCGTCAGTTGTTCAATTCGCATGGCGGCAGGGTATGAATAGGTCGAGGCAAATTCGTACCAGAATTCCAATATAGCCATTTTGTTTCATTCTTTACTTGCTCATCGCCGCTACTCTCTTATAGTGCGGCCCGAAAAACATATTCAATATGACAGTAAAGGGTCAAACATCATGGCGCAAATCGGAAAGGTCAATAAAGTCGTTCTTGCCTATTCAGGCGGACTTGACACATCCATCATTCTCAAATGGCTGAAAGAAACCTATGATTGCGAGGTCGTAACCTTCACCGCCGATCTGGGACAGGGTAAAGAAATTGAAGATGCCCGCCACAAGGCTGAATTGCTGGGCATCAAGGAAATCTATATTGAAGATTTGCGCGAAGAATTCATCTCGCAATATGTATTTCCCATGTTCCGTGGCAATGCGCTTTATGAAGGTGTATATCTGCTTGGCACATCTATTGCCCGCCCGCTGATTTCCAAGCGCCTGATTGAGATTGCCCGCGAGACCGGCGCAGATGCAATTGCCCATGGTGCCACCGGCAAGGGCAATGATCAGGTACGTTTTGAACTGGCTGCCTATGCACTTAATCCTGACATCAAGATTATCGCCCCGTGGCGTGACTGGGATTTCAAAAGCCGCACCGCCCTGATTGATTTTGCCGAAAAACATCAAATACCGGTTCCAAAGGACAAGCGCGGCGAAGCCCCGTTCTCGGTTGATGCCAATATGCTGCACTCATCATCAGAGGGCAAGGTTCTGGAAGATCCCTGGACCGGTCCTGAACCTTATGTATTCCAGCGAACCATTGATCCGGTCGATGCCCCTGACAAACCGACCATCATCGAGATTGAATTCAAAAATGGTGATCCGGTCGCAATTAACGGCAAGGCAATGTCGGCTGCCACCTTGTTTGCAAAATTGAATGAATATGGCCATGATAATGGTATTGGCCGGATTGATCTGGTTGAAAACCGTTTTGTCGGCATGAAATCGCGCGGCGTTTATGAAACCCCTGGCGGCACTATCTTGATCACGGCTCACCGGGCAATGGAATCACTGACCCTTGATCGTGATGCCATGCACTTGAAAGATTCCCTGATGCCTGATTATGCCCGCATGATCTATAATGGTTTCTGGTTTTCACCTGAACGTGAAATGATGCAAGCACTGATCGACAAATCCCAGGAGCATGTCGAGGGCACTGTGCGCCTGAAACTCTATAAGGGCAATGTGATTGTTGAAGGCCGCAAATCGGCCAAATCGCTTTATGATGAGGAACTGGTGACTTTCGAAGATGATGCCGGTGCCTATGATCAGCAAGATGCCCATGGCTTCATTCGCTTGAACGCCCTGCGTCTTAGAACTCTTGCAGCCCGCAATAATCGATAAAAAACGCAGCAACCAGTTTTGGTTGCTGCGTAAAATACTCGTCAGATAAAGGCGGTACTAAAGCACGATGACTTTGGTACCCTTTTTCACTTTTCGATAAAGCTGGATAACTTCTTCATTCATCATGCGAATACAGCCTGATGATTGCGCATATCCGATTGAAGCGGGGTTATTGGTTCCGTGAATCCGGTACAGCGTATCCTTGTTGCCCTGGAACAGATAAAGCGCTCTGGCACCAAGCGGGTTGTTTGGCCCACCTTCCATTACGGCGGGCAGGGTGCGACCATATTTTTTCTTTTCACGTTCGATCATTTCTGCTGGCGGATGCCATGCCGGCCATTCCTGCTTGCCGCCAATATGGGCAACTCCTGACCACTGAAAACCGGCACGCCCGACACCAACACCATATTCAATTGCCTTGCCATTCCCCAGAATAAAATACAGGCGGCGCTTTCTGGTGCTGATTATGATCGTACCTGGCTTTTCATTGGTACGGTAATTGACAGTCCGCTTGCCCTTGTATTTGACCCTGGGCTTGCGAGCTGCACCACCAAAGCTGGCAGATGAGAAATTATATTTGACTTTGGTTTTCTGGGCCATAGCCGGGCCGGCTACAAGTCCGACACTTGCACCTGACAGTGCAGATATAATAAATCTGCGGCGGTTAAAAACTTTGTTCATTAGTCGTCTCCAAAACGATTTCGCTTCATTACTGGTTTTATGAGCGTATGGTTAATTTTTGGTTTTTATAAAGTCAAGATACTTGTCGTCTCAGATCAATAATCGGCAAAGTTGTATCAGGTCGACATTAAACGCAGCTGGCTTTCCACAACTTGCCAGCAAGGAATTCCTGAATTTATAATCACAAATCCCGTTTTGCCTGTTTGTAACTGCCTCAGAATTACCATCTGCAGTTCCATGAATCAGCTTGATTTCATCCGTCAGACGGGTTTTTACAACCGGGGGACAATCATGCCTGCATTCAGCAAGACTGCCAATAGCAGCATTGCCTGTTACACCAGCCATTGCTGGCAATTTTACACATGGCGTTGCTGCCAGCAGTAAAACCAGAAACGCTGATAATATGTGATGCAAATATGGCAAAATTGGTTTCCTGAAAATAGGTTCAGCTTGTGATTATGCCACAAGACACAATCGCAAAGAAGTTAACAAGGTTCAATTTGACGTGAGGTATCAATCTGCCCGGATTTTCTTGCCGCAATGAGGACACCGACTAATTTGCTTGTGATGCAACCGCACATGGTGTTCTATTTCCTGTGCTTCATCAGCAGAAAGACCAAGCTCCATCCGCTTTTTCTCCAGCGCCTCGGTTTCAGCAGCATCAATATTGTTGTCTGCAAGCGCCACCCGGTAATCCTTTCTGAGTTCCTCACGGGTTCTGGCCAGATGATCGGCAAAACCGCTGGCCAGAATACCAGCTGGCAAGGCTGCCATTCCAATACCTATGATGGTTATAAGCGCCCCGAAAAGCTTGCCCATTACCGTTACAGGAGTAACATCGCCATAGCCAACAGTAGTCAATGTGGCAACCGCCCACCACATTGCATGTGGTATTGATCCAAAATCTTCAGGCTGGGCCCTGTGTTCAGCCAGATAGGCCCCGCTTGATGCTACAACCAGCATTATCATCAGGATGAATGAACCGGCAAAAAACGCATTTGCCCGTTCCCGCAATACATCCAGAATCATGTTCAGAGCCATGGAATAGCGGGTCAGTTTCAGTATGCGCAATAATCGCAACACCCTCAAAATCCGCAAATCAATAAAGAACAGCATGGACAGGAATAATGGCGCAATTGCCAGAAGATCAACCACAGCACTGGGTGTCAGCATCCATGACAGCCGCTCCTGCCAGTTGGATTTTCTTTTATATGGCGGTTTGGCATCAACACATGACCATACTCTGGTCAGATATTCTATGGAAAATACCGCAACCGAAAAATATTCAAAACTGTCGAATATCAGCTGATATTTGTAATATACACTCTCAACCGTCTCCATGGTTACAGCCAGAACATTCAGCATGATCAGAACAATCAGGACATTATCAACCTTGCGGCCAATTACATCATGAACATGTGAGCGCTCAAGCACTTCATAGATACGCCCTCTTGTGGTTCGCCGCCAGGGAGCGTTAAATTCAACCTCAATTCGCTTTGCCGATTTCATCTGTCCCCTCCTGATCAATTATGCCCAGTCTGGTGGTTGTGCATAATCTGCAACCGAATCACACCTGACTGTTATAACACAGACGCACCTATTTGATTGCTGTTGCAAAACGCAGCGGGGACAAAGCGGCAACAATGCTGCGATCGAGCAGCACTTGCCTGCCAAGTATCAGTTGTGCACACAGCTCAGACAAGCCGGGCGATGTCTGCACCCCGTAACCGCCCTGACCTGCCAGCCAGAAAAACCCGTTATCCTCATTGGCGAATCCGACAACCGGCGTCTGGTCAGGGGCAAAACTGCGCAAACCGGCCCATGAATGCTCAATATGGGTAATTGTCATGTCAACCGCTTTCTCAAATCTGGCAATACCCTCGGCAATTACCATATCATCTGCCCAGGCATCATGCGGTTCAACCAGATCTTCATCTGCCGGGGAAATCATCAGCTTGCCGCTTCCCGGCTTGGCGTACCATTTATGGGCAGCCGAGGCAAAAAGCGGCCATTTCGAAATATCATGGCCGGCAGGTGGCGGCACCACCACCATTGACCGGCGAAGTGGCATCAGCCCTACAGGAGCAATGCCCGCCATCACGGCAATCTTGTCAGCCCACGCCCCGGCAGCATTTACAATTACCGGTGCAGCAAATGATCCAGGCTTTTCAGTTTCGATATGCCATTTGCCCTGTTCCCTTGCCAGCGCGACAACCTTTGCCCTATTGATCACCTGACCGCCATTTATACGAACCTTGCGTGCATATCCATGCAATAAAAGATCAACATCAATATCTCGAACACCTGCTTCATAAACCGCGCATTTGATCTGGTCTTTTTTCAGTATCGGCACGATCTTGCAAGCATCATCAGCGCTTAATTCCTCCAGCCCGATAGCACCTTTAACAAACTCCCCCATTGCCGCAATTTCATTCTCATTGGCAATAAACAGCAAACCGCGCTCAGACAATAAAGGCCCGTCACAGATATTTTCAGGGTTTTCAAACGTAGCGGCACTGGCATCATTCAGCGCCCTGACCGTTTCATTGCCATAATTGCGAAAATATATGGCTGCCGAGCGGCCAGTAGAGTGATATCCAAGCTGGTCTTCAGCCTCCAGCACAATTACTTTTGCGTCACCTGCAAGCATGGCAGCAGCACTCACCCCGGCAATTCCACCACCAATTATCACCACATCGGCATTTTGCACCATATTATACTTTCACCCTTGCAGCTGCAGGATCATACATCGGTTTAAGGCTGACAGACGCTGAGTGGCGTTTGCCGGCAATTTCTATTTCATATTCTGCTGCCAGAAGCTCATTGACGGTTTCACCCTTGCAGGGAACATAACCCATACCGATTGCTGCTCCAAGATAGTGACCATAATTTCCAGATGTCAGATAGGATACGATCTTGCCATTCTTCAATATCGGCTCATTGTGATAGAGCAGCAATTCAGGATCATCCATCCTGAACTGAACCAGCCGCCTTTCCAGCCCTGTATCCCGTTTGGCCAGCACCGCATCGCGGCCAATGAAATTTCCCTTGTCAGTCTTGACCGCAAACCCCAGACCAGCTTCGAGCACATGGTCTTCATCGGTTATATCATGGCCGAAATGCCGAAACGCCTTTTCAATCCGGCAACTGTCAAGCACATGCAGGCCGCACAGTTTAAGATCAACCTCGCGCCCTGCCATCTCGATTGTTTCAAACACATGGGCTGCCTGATCGCTGGATACATAGATTTCCCATCCCAACTCGCCAACATAGGTAACCCGGTGTGCCCGGGCCACGCCCATGCCGATTTCAATATTGCGCATGGTGCCGAACGGGTGCTTTTCATTGGAAAAATCATTGGGGCTGACCTTGTTCATCAGCTTTCTGGCATCTGGCCCCATTATGCAGATAACCGCTTCGCTGGCTGTCATGTCAGTCAGCACCACATTAAGATCGCCCACATGTCTTTGCATCCAGGTCAAGTCACGCATCATAGAGGCTGCTGGAACAATTGCCAGAAAAGCGGTTTCAGACAATCTGGTAATTGTCAGATCGCTCTCAATGCCGCCTTTTTCATTCAGCATCTGCGTATAGACAATCCGGCCCGTCTCAACATCCATCTGGTTGGCAAAAACTGTTTGAACAAACTGCAGGGCATCGCGGCCCTCAATCCTGATTTTACCAAATGAACTCATATCAATCAGCCCGACACCGCCACGAATTGCCATATGTTCAGCTTTGGCATTTTCAAACCAGTTCTGGCGTTTCCAGCTATATTTATATTCACGTTCCTGGCCTTCATTGGCAAACCAGTTGGCCCGCTCCCAGCCGGCAGTTTCACCAAACACCGCCCCGCGCGCTTTCAGCTGTTCATGAATTGGTGAGCGGCGAACCCCGCGCGATGTCACTGGCTGGCGATAGGGGAAATGATCGGCATATAACAACCCCAGCGTTTCCGATACCCGTTCTTTTAGATAGCTGGCATTATTCTGGAACGGTTGCATCCGCCTGATATCAACATCCCACAAATCAGAAGGAGGCAAACCATCA
>JALXCV010000137.1 GCA_026990765.1 Hyphomicrobiales bacterium
ACGAATTGCTGGCTGCCAAAGACGAAGACATCATGCAGGTTTAATGTTGTTGACTACTATTTATCAAAAGGGGCATTGATGAGCGACACGTTGAATAATCCTGAAAAAACGCCAGAGCATATTGCAATTATCATGGATGGCAATGGACGCTGGGCATCTGAGCGCTCATTGCCGCGGGTAGCCGGGCACCGGCAAGGAGTTCAGGCGCTGCGCCGGGCTGTGCGTGCCGCCAGTGATCTCGGGGTAAAATACCTGACCATTTACAGTTTTTCATCTGAAAACTGGTCGAGACCGGAAGCCGAGATAGACCATCTTTTTGGCCTGTTGCGCCGGTTTGTTTCCCAGGATGTTGCCGAGCTTCACAGCTCTGACATAAGAATACGCATTATTGGTGAACGCTCAGCCCTGAAAGAAGATATTGTTGAACTGATAGAATATTGCGAACAACTGACGAGCGATAATAAGGGGATGACCCTTGTTGTGGCGTTTAATTATGGATCGCGCCAGGAGCTGGCCTCAGCGGTGCAGTCAATAGCTGAGCGGGTTGCCCGCGGTGAGCTGCAACCTGATGAAATAAACACTGAAACCATTGCCAGCCATATTTCTACCTCGGATATTCCCGATCCTGATCTGTTAATTCGCACCAGTGGCGAGCAGCGCCTGTCAAATTTCCTGTTATGGCAGTGCGCCTATACAGAATTTGTTTTCGTCAACGAACACTGGCCGGATTTCAACCGCGATATTCTTGTGCGGGCAATCGAAACCTATGCAAATCGCGACCGCCGTTTTGGTGGGCTGAAAGCAAAAGCATTGTGACGGCAACCGCAACAAAAAAATCAAACTGGCAGGGTCTGGGCTTAAGGGTGGCCGCTGCTGTTTTCCTGATACCGTTTGTATTATTCATTACCTGGTCCGGTCCGGTTTATTTTGCCCTGATGCTTGCTGTCATTGGCATTATCATGGCTCGTGAATGGACGATGATTGTTTTTGGCGGCAATAATCTGCAATGGTTCTTGCATTCGCTTGCCGCACTCATTGCCTGTATCGGTCCATTTGTAATTCCTTCCGGGTTTTTACTGATTGCCATTATCCTGTTCTTGTGGGCTGTGGCTGCCATTTTGGCGGCTAAATCTGCAAACACCCGGTTTTGGCAATTGATTGGGGTTGTGTATGTCGCGTTTCCTCTGCTGGCTCTGGTAATGTTGCGCGCCAGCACCCCATTGGGGCTGCAATCCATATTGCTGTTATTTGCCGCCATCTGGAGCGCTGATACCATGGCCTATTTCTTTGGCCGTTTCCTGGGCGGGCCGAAACTATGGCCGGCAGTATCGCCCAATAAAACCTGGGCCGGTATGCTGGGGGCAGCGGTTGGTGCCGCCATTGGCTCAATGCTGATATTCTGGTCTTTCTCGCTTTCATCCATTTTGATCGCTGCAGTTCTGGGTGCCGTTCTTGGCGTTGTGGAGCAGGGTGGTGATTTATTTGAATCTGCGGCCAAACGCGCCTTTTCAGTCAAGGATTCAGGCAATATTATCCCCGGACATGGCGGAATTCTGGACCGTGTGGATGGACTGGTTGCCGCTGCACTGGTTGCCTTGCTGATTGGCTTCATCCGGGCCGGCCACAGCGATGTCGCTACAGGCCTTCTTAACTGGTAATAGTTGAATCATTATGACAAACAATACTCCTAAACAACTGATTTTACTGGGTTCGACCGGTTCCATTGGCCAATCTACCCTTGATGTGGTTCGCCATCAGCCAGACATGTTCAAGGTTGATGCTCTGGTAGCCAACAGCAATATCGACCAACTGGTAAAGGATGCTGTCGAGTTTGGGGCACGCATTGCTGTAACGGCTGATGAAAGCCGGTATGATGAATTGAAACAAAAGCTCAATGGCGCTCCGGTTATTGCAGCTGCCGGTCATGATGCAGTTATCGAAGCTGCCGGCAGACCGGCTGACATGGTAATGGCTGCCATTGTTGGAGTTGACGGTCTGAAACCGACCATGGCCGCAATTGATGCAGGAACTCACATCGGTCTTGCCAACAAGGAATGTCTGGTATCAGCCGGTGATGTGTTCATGGACCACGCCAAATCCAAAAATGTTGACATAATTCCGGTTGATTCTGAGCACAGTGCCATTTTCCAGTGCCTTGAACAGCATAATTTCAATGAAATTGATCAGATAACCTTGACCGCCTCTGGCGGCCCGTTCAGGACCCTGCCGGCTGAAGAAATGGCGAAAATTACCCTTGAGCAGGCGCTTGATCACCCAAACTGGTCAATGGGGGCAAAGGTGACGATTGATTCATCCACTCTTATGAACAAGGGGCTGGAGCTGATCGAGGCGTTTTATCTGTTCCCGGTAGGGTTGCAAAAACTTGATATAGTGGTGCATCCTCAGTCAATCATTCATTCCTATGTGTCCTATATTGACGGTTCTGTTCTGGCACAATTGGGCGTACCGGACATGAAAACCCCTATTGCACATGCAATGGTATGGCCTGGACGCATCAAGGCGCCGGTCAATCGCCTGAATCTTGCCGAAATTTCCAGACTTGACTTTGAAGCTGTTGATGAAACCCGGTTTCCGGCAATCAGACTGGCAAAAAATGTACTGGAACGGGGCGGAACGGCAAAAACAGTGATGAATGCAGCAAATGAAGTAGCCGTTGCCGAATTTTTGTCGCAAACTATTGATTATCTGTCTATTGTCGCTTTGGTGGAAGATACGCTATCGCATGCTGAACGCTCAGGGATAACCCGCGAAATGACATCTATGGATGATGTCTGGCACGCGGATGAATTTGCCAGGGCAAAGGCAGGCGAACTGGCTCGCAGTTTGCACAGGTGAGTAAACTGATATAATTGTTTAATTACGGGGATGATGATGATCTGTATGTCTTGATCTATTAAAGGTTGCAGTTCATCGGGAGAACTTATGGAATTTTTAACATCGGCATTTGGCCAGCTTATCGCTTTTCTGTCTTATATTGTCCCGTTTCTTGGCCTGTTGACGGTAATCGTTTTCATTCATGAACTGGGACATTTTCTGGTAGGGCGGTATTTCAAGGTTGGAATTGAGACTTTCTCAATCGGATTTGGCAAGGAAATAACTGGCTGGTATGACCGTTACGGCACCAGATGGCGCCTTGCATGGCTGCCGCTTGGCGGTTATGTGAAATTTGAAGGTGATGCCAATGCCGCATCAATGCCCGATATAGATGAAATTGAAGCGGCCAAAGATAATCCGCGCTCATTCCATGGCAAACCGCTATATCAGCGTGCAGCAATTGTAGCGGCTGGACCGATTGCAAATTTCATTCTGGCCATTTTCATCTATACCATGATGTTTTCAATTGCCGGTGTGCCGGTCAGTGCTCCGGTTATTGATGTAGTCAAGCAAGACAGTGCCGCCGAGCAGGCAGGATTGAAGGCTGGTGACCGGATTGTTGAGATTGACGGATCAAAAATCAATTCCTTCACCCAGATTCAGCGTCTGGTTTCTACCCGACCGGGTGAAGAATTTACAATTGTGATCAAGCGAAACGAAGAACTGATTCCTTTGAAAATCACCCCGCGACTGGTTGAGGTTGATGATGGATCAGGCGGCAAGATGAAAATTGGTCTGCTTGGAATTCAGCGTAACATCTCCGGTGATCTGGTGTTTGAAAAGAAAACTCCAGGCGAAGCTGTTTCACTTGCAGTAAAGGAAACATGGTTTGTTATTTCCCAGTCGCTTGGTTATGTCAAAAACATGATAATCGGCAAGCAAAGCACTGATCAGCTGGCCGGTCCGATACGCATTGCCCAGGTCACAGGACAGGTTGCAGCAGTATCATTGGCTGCACTGGTTCAACTTGGTGCAGTTCTGTCAATTTCTATCGGTTTGATTAACCTGTTTCCCATTCCGATCTTGGATGGTGGGCACCTTTTGTATTATGCTATTGAAGCCGTGCGTGGCAAACCATTGGGCAAAAATGCGCAGGAAATGGGATTCAAGATGGGATTTGCTCTTGTAATAACATTGATGCTTGTTGCAACATGGAATGACCTTTCGCGGCTCAACCTGTTTTGAGAACTGGATTTTTTATTAAAAAAAATATAAAAGACGGTTCTCTTGATACGTAAAACAATATAAGAATGCTACGAATAAAGAATCTGTTTAACGGGGCGGCGCATTTTAGCGGGTAAAGTGACACAAAATATGTGCAAAAAGTTAGTATCAATAGGGCGCGTCGCTCTGGCTATGAGTGTAGCAGTTCCAGCTATGATGACCGTTTTGCCGGTCACCCATGCCTATGCTGCGGCAGTATCAGCCATTTATGTTGAAGGCAATCGCCGGGTCGAGGCCGACACTGTGCAATCCTATATGCAGGTTTCGCCGGGCCAAACCGCAAATGCCGACAATATTGACGCCTCGATCAAGGCCCTTTTCCAGACCGGCTTGTTCTCTGATGTAAGAATATATCGCCGGGGCAGTGCTCTTGTGGTGCAGGTTGAAGAAAATCCATTGATCAACCGGGTGCAGTTTGAAGGCAATTCTGAACTTGACGATAAAAAGCTGGGTGAAGAAACTGAACTTCGCGAACGTACCGTTTATACCCGCGCAAGAGTTCAAAGCGATGTGCAGCGCATTATGGCACTGTATCGCCGTAAAGGTCATTTCGGCGCCCAGGTAAATCCAAAAATTATCCGGCTTTCCCAGAACAGGGTAAATCTGGTTTTTGAAATCAATGAAGGTGTTGTCACCAAGGTTGAGGCTATCAACTTTATCGGCAATGAAGCATTTTCTGATTCTGCCTTGCGCTCGGTCATCAAGACTGCGGAAAGTGCATGGTGGAAATTCTTCACCTCTTCAGACAATTACGATCCTGACCGCCTGCGGTTTGACCAGGAATTGCTGCGCCGCCACTATCTTAAAAACGGCTATGCAGATTTCAGGGTAATTTCAGCCAATGCCGAACTGGCACCTGATGGCGAAAGTTTTTACATCAACTTTACAGTTGAAGAAGGACCGCAATATTCAATCGGTGATGTTGTTGTTAATGCCGGGGCAACGACACTTGATCCTGAAAAGCTGAAATCAGTTGTCAAAACCGTCAGGGGTGATACCTATGATGCCAGCAAAGTTGATAAATCCATTGAGAACATCACAATTGAAGCCGGTAAAGCCGGTTATGCCTTTGCCCGTGTACAGCCAGGCATAGAACGTGATGAAGCCAACAGAACCCTTAGTCTGTCTTATGACATTCAGGAAGGCCCGCGCGTATATATTGAACGCATAGATATCACCGGTAACACCCGCACACTTGACAAGGTTATTCGCCGCGAAATCAGGCTGGCTGAAGGTGATGCCTATAATCGTATTCTGATTGACCGGGCAAGACGGGAACTGACCGGGCTTGATTTCTTTTCCAAGATTGACTTTCGTGAACATCCAGGAAGCGCTGCTGACAAGGTTATTCTCGAAGTTGCCGTTGTTGAAAAATCAACCGGTTCGTTGAACTTCTCTGCCGGTTACTCAACCGATGAGCAGGTGGTCGGCTCTATCTCTGTTTCTGAACGCAATCTTCTGGGGCGTGGCCAGTTTGTCAAACTCAATACATCCTTGAGCTTCAAGCGCCAGTCAGTTGATTTCAGCTTTACCGAACCATTCTTCCTTGATCGGCGTATAAGTGCCGGTATCGATCTGTTTGGTTCACGCACTGGTGACAGCAAAGCATCTTCAATCAAGACCACTCAATATGGTGGAGCATTGAGGCTGGGCTTTGCCCTGTCAGAGGATCTGACTGTTTACAGCAAATATTCCTTGAACCTGCGTGATGTTGCAACTGGATCATGGGGTGATACCGCACCTGCTGTCAGCCGCTCGGCTGGAAAGGAACTGGTCTCGTCCTTTGGGCTTGATTTTGTATATGACAATCTGGACAATCCACTAAAACCTACAAAAGGTTTCCGATTCGAGCTTAACAGTGAAATGGCCGGGCTTGGCGGTGATGTTTTCTACGGTAAATCCGAATTCAAGGGCTATTATTTCCACCCCATATATAAAGAAGACATTATCCTGCGCCTGAAAGGTACTGCCGGCCATGTCCGTGGCTGGAATAACAAGCGCCTGTCAGTAATGGATCGTTTCTACAAGGGTGGCGCATCACTGCGTGGCTTTGAACAATCCGGTATTGGTCCAAGACAGGGAACCAACTCATATGATACCGAAGCCATTGGTGCTCAAACTTACATGATTGGTTCTGTGGAAGTGAACTTCCCATTGGGCCTGCCTGAAAGCTTTGGCCTGAGCGGTGCAGTATTTACTGACTTTGGTACAGCTTTTGGCACCAAGGACAAATCAGAAGCTAACGGAACTGGTTATTGCACCGGTGGCACGGGTTCTAACTGTAATGTGTTTGACTCCAAAAAGCTTCGCGCTTCAATTGGTGCCGGTATCTTGTGGGATTCACCATTTGGCCCGATGCGGGTTGATGTTGCCTATCCCCTGTCAAAAACCAGCTACGAGCCAACAGAACTTGTCCGCTTTGGTGTTGGAACACGTTTCTAGTAGCGCTGACAAAAACTGTCAAATCTCAACAAGGATCTGTCATGAGCAATTCTCAACTCCAGTCAGCTGACATTGTCCGTATTATGGAGCTGCTGCCGCATCGATATCCGTTCTTGCTGGTTGACCGCATAACCGAAATGAATAAAGATATTTCCGCTGTCGGTCACAAGAATGTAACCATCAATGAACCATTCTTTGCCGGACATTTTCCAGGCGCACCGGTAATGCCAGGGGTTTTGCTGGTTGAAGCCATGGCCCAGACAGCTGGTGGTCTGGTGGTAAATTCACTCGGGAAAGAACATGAAGGCAAACTGGTCTATTTCATGTCAATCGACAAGGCCCGCTTCCGACGCCCGGTAACACCAGGCGATGTAGTTGAATTCCATGTGCAGCAAATCCAGAAACGCTCAAAAGTCTGGAAATTTGGCTGCAAGGCCAAGGTGAATGGTAAAAATGTCGCCGAAGCTGAAATTACCGCAATGTTAATGGACAGGCCCAAAGGGTAAAACCGCTTCTGACAGGGATACAAAAAAGCCGGTTTCGAGAGATTGAAACCGGCTTTTGTCATTTATCGCTTGCTTTGGGGTACATATTCGCGCCTTTCCGGCCCGATATAAAGCTGGCGCGGACGACCGATCTTCTGTTTTGGATCGTCCATCATTTCCTTCCACTGGGCAATCCAGCCAACGGTCCGGGCTACCGCAAACAGCACAGTGAACATGGAGCGCGGGAAGCCGAGGGCACGAAGGGTTATACCTGAGTAAAAATCAATATTGGGATACAGTTTCTTTTCGATGAAATACTCATCATTAAGCGCAATCTGTTCCAGTTCCCTTGCCACATCCAGCAATGGGTCATCCTTGATACCCAGCTCGCTTAATACCTCATGTGCGGTTTTCTGCATGATCTTGGCTCGTGGATCATAGTTTTTATAAACCCTGTGGCCAAATCCCATCAGCCTGAACGGGTCATTCTTGTCCTTGGCCTTTTCAATATATCTGGGAATATTGGCCGGATCACCAATCTCGGTCAGCATATCAAGTGCTGCTTCATTGGCCCCGCCATGCGCCGGCCCCCACAGGCTGGCAATACCGGCAGCAATACAGGCGAACGGATTGGCACCCGATGAACCTGCCAGTCGCACGGTTGAAGTGGACGCATTTTGCTCATGATCGGCATGCAGAATGAAAATCCGGTCCATGGCGCGCGCCAGTATCGGATTTACCTTGTATTCTTCAGTCGGCACCGAAAAGCACATATGCAGGAAATTGGCAGAAAAATCCAGATCATTGCGAGGAAACACAAAAGGCTGCCCAATTGAATATTTATAGGCATTGGCCGCAATGGTCGGCATTTTTGCAACCATGCGCCGTGTTGCAACTTCCCGCTGATCAGGGTCGTTAATATCGGTTGAATCATGATAAAAAGCTGACAAGGCACCGACAACGGCCACCATGACTGCCATAGGATGAGCATCGCGGCGAAAACCATTATAAAACTTGTTCATCTGTTCGTGCAGCATGGTGTGATAGGTTATCGCATGCACAAATTCGCGACGTTCTGAATGGTTGGGCAATTCCCCATATAAAAGCAGATAGCAGGTTTCAAGAAAATCACCCTTTTCAGCCAGTTGATCAATCGGATAGCCTCGGTAAAGCAGAACACCTTCGCCGCCATCAATAAAGGTCAAGGCAGATTTGGTGCTGGCAGTGGCGGTAAATCCTGGATCATAAGTGAAAACATTGGCATCACGATAAAGCCCCCTGATATCGATAACATCAGGGCCAACAGAAGCTTTAAGGACATCCAGATTATATTCCTTGCCCTTATATGTTAAAGTTGCCTGATCTCTTATTTTTTTTGTCATGGATTTCTCCCTTGTTATTATTGATACAATAACCTGATTATTATTCTGTCCCGGTACATGTCTGTCATGGCATCGGGTTTTGCAGGTTACCAATTTTATTCATGCAGCCGCATTTGCTGACATGTCAGAATTTGAGCTTAACAAACCACAAAATGCTGCAATGCACAATAGGCGTTGCTAATTCTTTGCCTGTGCTTCAATGCGATCAAGGCTTTCCTTGCGTCCCAAAACCTCAAGTACATCAAAGATTCCAGGCGACACATTCGTTCCTGTAAGAGCTGCCCGCATTGGCTGGGCAACCTTTCCCAGTTTAAGCTGCTTTTCCTCTGCATAGGCCTTGACTGTTTCTTCAAGTTCGTTTGCTGACCAGTCCTTGACTTCACTTAGAACCTTGAAAAGATCAGCCAGTATGGCTCTTGCATCGTCTTTTAGTATTTTAAGCGCTTTTGCATCCATCTGCAAAGGATGTTTTGAACAAATAAACGCAGCACCTTTCATAAGTTCAACAAGATTTTTGGCCCGGTCACGCAAATGTGGCAAGGCAAATCTGATATGGGCTTTGGTTTCGTCATTCAAATTGGCCAAAAATGATTCATTTTCAGGTAAATAGGGCAGGGCCTTGATAAATTCGTTGAACAGATCATCAATATCCATATTGCGAATATAATGTCCGTTCAGATTTTCCAGCTTGGCAAAATCAAACCGGGCCGGTGATTTGCCAATTGCATCAAACCCGAACCATTCAATTGCCTGTTCGGTTGAGAAGATTTCATCATCACCATGGCTCCAGCCAAGCCGTGCCAGATAGTTGCGCATGGCTTCTGGCAGATAACCCATGGCCCGGTAGGCATCCACACCCATGGCTCCGTGGCGTTTTGACAGTTTGGCTCCATCGGCCCCGTGAATAAGCGGAATATGCGCCATAACCGGCACATCCCATCCCAGCGCCTTGTAAATCTGTGATTGCCGGGCCGCATTGGTCAGATGATCAACCCCGCGTAAAATATGGGTAACACCCATATCATGATCATCAACCACCACCGACAGATTATAGGTGGGAGAACCATCTGAGCGCAGAATAATCAGATCATCCAGATCCTTGTTCTGAAAAACCACCTTGCCCTGCACCTGATCATCAACAACGGTTTCACCATCTTTGGCACTTTTGAACCTGATTACCGGATCAATGCCTTCTGGTGCTTCACTTTCATCGCGATCGCGCCATGTGCCGTCATATCCCATCGGGCGGCCTTCAGCCTTTGCCTTTTCGCGCATCTTCGCCAGTTCTTCTTTCGAACAGTAACAGCGATAGGCATTTCCACTTTCCAATAGCTGATTGGCAATCTCTATATGCCGGTCGGCGCGAAGTGCCTGTGATACCGGTTCGCCTTGCCAGTCCAGTCCCAGCCACTGCATGCCATCAATAATTGCATCCACTGCCTCCTGGGTAGAGCGTTCGCGATCGGTATCTTCAATCCGCAAAACCATATTGCCGCCATTGGCTTTGGCGAACAGCCAGTTGAACAGAGCAGTACGGGCACCGCCAATATGTAAAAAACCGGTAGGTGAGGGCGGGAAACGCGTAATAACAGTTGCAGCCATGAAAAGCCAAACTCCTGATAGAAATAATTGGATAAATATCGGGCAATATCCACATTGCCGATCACAGATTCTCATTTATTCTAGCATGTCTGGCCAGTTCATGTAAAATTTCGTTTGGGGTATTTTGCCGATTTAGACTGGAGCCTTGAATAATTACAGTAACTTATCGCAATTTTCACGATGCAATGCCATCTGACAGAACGCAAAAACCCGCGATAAGCCGGTTCATGGCACAATTGCGTTTACAATCACATCGCTGGTCATTATTTTATCCCGTCTGGCTGGCTCTTGGAATTGGTTTCTATTTCATGCTGCCAATTGAGCCGGGTCTGGCTGTGTTCATTGCTGTAACCTTGATTTTCCTGCTTTGTAGCTGGCTGATATATTTTGGCCGGGTATCGCAATTGCTGATCATTCTTTGCCTCGTTGCAGGTGGCTTCATCATTGCCAAAATCCGGGTTGAAATGCTGGCAACAAAAACCCTTGCCGCATCAACCGGCACCACTGAATTTACCGGCTGGATTGAAGCAACCAGCCGCTATGGGGAGCGCCGTACCCGTTATTATATCAACATTGACACGGCCAAAGGTATAAAGCCAGAAAGCCTTCCCCACACTGTTCGCATAACCGGCAAGCGCTCCAGACAGTTGCTACTGCATGGAGATGAGGTAAAATTCACCGCCAGACTGTACCCGCTACCAACTCCGGTTGCTCCCGACATGTTCAATTTCGGGCGAAAATTATGGTTTGAAAATATTGGCGCTACAGGATTTATCCTTGGTGAAATAACAGCAACGGGCAAGGTACATGCAACCGGTATCACAGGCAGCCTGAAACGTATAATCCAGAAAACCCGCAACATAATTTCTGAACGCATATATCGAACACTGTCCAGACAAACAGCAGGCATTGCCATAGCCCTGATAACCGGTGAGCGCGGATTGCTGACCAAAGATACAAAACTCATGCTGCAAACCGCAGGGCTGGCGCATATTCTGGCCATTTCCGGCCTGCATATGTCACTGGTGGCTGGAGGCATGTTCTGGCTTGTGCGGGCGCTGCTGGCTTTGTCGCCATTTATGGCAGTGCACCGGCCAATCAAGAAATGGGCTGCAATTGCCGGAATAATTACCGGACTGTTCTATCT
>JALXCV010000138.1 GCA_026990765.1 Hyphomicrobiales bacterium
AGAACCGCTGGTTATGCTGCAAACCAATTTTGCTGTCTATGTGGGGATTGTCTATACCTATCTGCCCTTTATGGTGCTGCCGCTATTTACCAATCTGGTGAAGCTGGACAATTCACTATTGGAGGCATCGGCTGATCTGGGTGCGAGGCCTGTCACTACTTTCTTGAAAGTGACATTGCCGCTTTCAATACCTGGAATAATTGCCGGGTCAATGCTGGTATTTATTCCAGTTGTTGGTGAATTTGTCATTCCTGCATTGCTGGGCGGGCCGGATACGCTGATGATCGGCAAGGTATTGTGGAACGAGTTTTTCTCCAATCGTGACTGGCCGGTGGCATCGGCGGTGGCGGTGGTGATGGTGTTCCTGCTGGTATTGCCGATCATGCTGCTGCGCAACGCCCAGTCAGCCAGTGAGGAGGCTTCATGATGCGCAAGACCTCATGGTTTGTCTCAATTGCCACAGTTCTTGGCTTTGCCTTTTTATATATACCAATCGTGTCGCTGGTGATCTTCAGTTTCAACAAGTCAAAACTGGTGACAGTATGGGCCGGGTTTTCGACCAAATGGTATGGCAAGCTGTTTGGCGATCCGCAAATTCTGGGGGCTGCATGGATCAGCCTGAAAATTGCCTTTATCTCGGCGTCGCTTGCTTTGGTGCTTGGAACGCTTGCCGCCTTTGTGCTGGTGCGATTTTCGCGCTTTACCGGTAAAAGCCTTTTGGGAGGCATGATCACCGCTCCATTAGTGATGCCGGATGTGATTATTGGCCTGTCGCTATTATTGCTGTTCATTGCCATGGAAGCAATGATCGGCTGGCCAGCAGGTCGCGGCCTGACCACCATAATCATTGCTCATACGACTTTCTGCATGGCCTATGTGGCGATTGTGGTGCAGTCGCGGCTGGTGGATATGGATGCGTCGATTGAAGAAGCAGCGCTTGATCTGGGGGCAAGGCCGGTGCGGGTGTTCTTTGATATTACCCTTCCGATAATCTCACCGGCGCTGGTGTCGGGCTGGCTGTTGTCTTTCACCCTGTCTCTGGATGATCTGGTGATCGCCAGTTTTGTTTCAGGGCCGGGTGCCTCAACCTTGCCGATGGTGATCTTTTCCAAAGTCAGGCTTGGTGTCAGCCCGGATATTAATGCACTGGCCACGATTATCATTGCAATTGTTGCCATCGGGGTGGTTATTGCCTCAATGCAGATGAAGCCGAAAAAGGGAGCTGGCCGGTGAGCGATAAAAATGGTGATCAGGCGTTTCGCGCTGATAACATAAATGAACGCTGGCTGGAGATGACTTATGGCGGAGCTTTAAGCTTCTTGCGCCGCAAATACAGCCGTGATCTTGAAGGCGTTGATGTGGTTGTATCTGGCATCCCTTATGATTGCGCGGTGACCTACCGGCCAGGTGCCAGGCTGGGGCCGCGGGCAATCCGTGAAGCATCGGTGCAACTGGCAGAGCTTAAAGCATTTCCCTTCGGGTTTGATCCGTTTGATACGCTGGGAGTGATCGATTATGGCGATTGCTTCATTGATCCGCACCATCCTGAAACCATCAGTTCTGCGATTGAGTCCCATGCCCGTGAAATATTGAAAAGCGGGGCCAAGATGCTCAGTTTTGGCGGAGATCACTTTGTAGCCTATCCACTGCTCAAGGCCCATGCTGAAATCCATGGTCCTATCAGTCTTGTTCAGTTTGATGCCCATTGCGACACATGGGAAGATGAAAAACACAGTCTTAATCATGGCTCGATGTTTACCCGCGCAGCCGATGAAGGGGTGATTGATGTAACCCGTTCAACCCAGATTGGATTGCGAACCTTTAATGATACTGATCTGGGGTTTGAAATACTGTCTGCCCCGTGGGTGCATCGCAATGGCATTGCCGCAACACTGGAAGTTATCAAACAGCGCGCAGGCGATACACCGGTCTATATATCATTTGATATTGACGGGCTTGATCCGGCTTTTGCGCCGGGGACTGGAACTCCGGTATGTGGTGGTCTGGCAAGCTGGCAGGCCATGGAACTGATACGCGGTCTGGCTGATCTCAATCTGGTTGGCATGGATGTGGTTGAAGTGGCACCAGCTTATGATACAAGCGAAATAACCGCACTTGCAGCAGCAACACTGGCCCATGACTGGCTATGTCTGCTGGCGATGAAAAAAGGTGCAAAACTTAAAAAAGTTGGACGATTATGAAAGTTGGAATTTTGCAGGCGGGGCTTTGTCCGCCTGAACTGCTTGGCAAATATGATGAATATGACAAGGTATTTGCCAGGTTTCTGGATGGTAACGGGTTTGAATTTCAAGGCTATCGGGTGCTGGAGGATCAGTTTCCAGCATCAGTGAATGATGCTGATGGCTGGCTGGTTACCGGGTCCAAATATGGAGCCTATGAGGACCGGGCATGGATACACCGGCTGGAGGATTTTCTGCGGGAAGCATATGCGGCAGGCATACCGATCGTCGGGGTATGTTTTGGCCACCAGATACTGGCCAAGGCACTTGGTGGCAAAGTGGTGAAATTTGATGGTGGCTGGGCGGTTGGCAAGCATACTTATCAGTTTGACGGGGTTGAAGGTGATGTTGATCTTATGGCCTGGCATCAAGATCAGGTAACAGAATTGCCGCCAGATGCCAGGGTATTTGCCTCTTCACCCTTCTGCAAATATGCCGGTCTTGCCTATGGCGACAAGGCATTATCAGTACAGCCGCATCCAGAATTCGAGCTTGATTTTGTCACTGACCTGTTTGAAGCGCGAAAAGACATGCTTGATGAAGAGGTTCGGGCAAGAAAGAATGATGATCATTCAGGGCCGCTGGCAACACAATATGTTGCCGACATGATGGCCAGGGTTTTGAAACAGGAAAAAACTGATGGGTAAGGAAAAGCTGAAAGGCTGGCTGAAATCAAAGCCGCAATCATTTCATGAATGGCTTGATGGCCGCAAGATTGACGAGGTTGAATGTGTGGTCAGTGATATTGCCGGGATTGCCCGTGGCAAGACCATGCCGGCTCGCAAATTCACCCGGCAGGAGCGATTGTTCCTTCCCAATTCAATTTTCTACCAGACGATAACCGGCAGCTATGCCGAGGTTGAAGGCATCAAGGATCAGTGGACAGAATCCGATATGCTTTTGACCCCTGACATGTCCACTGCCACCAGCTCGCCCTGGACCGGTGATGTCACCTTGCAGGTCATTCACGACATAACCAGTCTTGACGGGGAACCGATAGGGCTGTCACCGCGCAATGTGTTGAAAAGGGTTCTGTCATATTATCAGAAAGAAGGCTGGCAGCCGGT
This sequence comes from Hyphomicrobiales bacterium, assembly GCA_026990765.1. Classification (GTDB taxonomy): domain Bacteria; phylum Pseudomonadota; class Alphaproteobacteria; order Rhizobiales; family Aestuariivirgaceae; genus JALWJW01. Next base: position 3,308 of record JALXCV010000138.1, read on the forward strand.
GGTGGCACCAGAACTCGAGTTTTATCTGACCAGTCCCAATCCGGACCCTGGAAAGCCGATTGAACCGCAAATCGGGCGCACCGGGCGCAAGGTGGTGGGGCGGCAGGCCTATTCGATGAGTGCGGTTGATGAATATGGTTCGGTGATTGATGATATTTATGATTTTACCGAAGCTCAGGGTTTTGAGATTGATACCATCATTCAGGAAGGCGGGGCCGGGCAGATAGAGATCAATCTGCAGCATGGCAATCCGGTAGAACTGGCTGATCAGGTGTTTTATTACAAACGACTGATCCGCGAAGCAGCGATGCGGCATAATTGTTTTGCCACCTTTATGGCCAAGCCGATGCAGGATGAGCCGGGCAGTGCCATGCACATTCATCAAAGCGTGGTTGATGCAAAAACCGGGAATAATGTTTTCAGTGACAGGGATGGCAATCCGACTGATCTGTTTTACGGGTTTATTGCCGGGCAGCAGCAGCATCTGACATCGGTCTTTTGCATGCTGGCACCTTATGTGAATTCATATCGCCGGTTTGTGCCTGATGATTCAGCTCCCACCAATCTGGAATGGTCAAGAGACAATAGAACCACGGGGTTGCGGATACCGGTTTCATCTGCGCAGTCAAGAAGGGTTGAAAACCGGGTGGCGGGTATGGATTGCAATCCGTATCTGGCGCTGGCGGCCAGCCTTGCCAGCGGGTTTGTCGGCATGAAACACGGGCTGAAACCGCGCGATGCAATTACCGGAGAGGCTTTTGATTCTGAATTTACCGTGCCGCGTTCGCTGATGGGGGCGCTTGATCTGTTCAATCAGGACAATGAACTGACCGAAATGCTCGGAGAAGATTTTTGCCGGTTGTATCACGCAATCAAGGTTTCAGAATCGGATGAATTTTTGCAGGTGATTTCGCCATGGGAGCGTAATCATCTTTTGCTTAACGTATAAAACGGAAAATAATAAATGAAACTGGAAAACCATCTGCCAACAAGACAGCTGCAGGCGCTGGACAGTGCGCATCACATTCACCCGTTTACCGACCGGGGAGCGCTTAACGCCAAGGGTGCACGCATGATCACCCGGGCTGAAGGGGTGTATCTGTATGACAGTGAAGGTGAAAAAATGCTGGATGGCATGGCCGGCCTGTGGTGTGTCAATCTTGGTTATTCGCGGCCTGAACTTGTGGAAGCTGCGAGCAGGCAAATGTCGCAGCTGGCTTATTACAACACATTCTTTCAGACCAGCCACCCACCTGCTGCCATATTGGCGGCGCGGCTTGCCGAACTGGCGCCGGGCGATCTCAATCATGTATTTTTTTCCGGTTCCGGTTCTGAAACCAATGATACCAATATAAGAATGGTCAGGCATTACTGGGCCAGTCTGGGCAAGCCGGAAAAGACGGTTATTATTGCGCGCAAAAATGCCTATCATGGCTCAACAGTTGCTGCAGCTTCACTGGGGGGCATGGCTTTCATGCACGCGCAAGGCGGTTTGCCAATTGCCGACATTACCCATATTGACCAGCCTTACTGGTATGGTGAGGCAGGTGATCTGTCACCGGATGAATTTGGTTTGCAACGGGCGCGGGCGCTGGAAGCGGAAATTGACCGGATCGGTGAAGACAAGGTTGCAGCCTTTATCGCCGAACCGGTGCAGGGTGCTGGCGGGGTGATCATACCACCAGACAGTTACTGGCCGGAAATTCAACGCATTTGTGATGAACGTGAAATCCTGTTGATTGCTGATGAAGTCATAACCGGTTTCGGGCGCACCGGTAACTGGTTTGGCAGCCAGACATTTGATATCCGGCCTGATATCATGACTGTAGCCAAGGGCATAACATCAGGATATCTGCCTTTGGGTGCCTCACTGATATCCGACAAGGTGGCAGGTGTCTTGCAGGAAAAGGGCGGTGAATTTGCACATGGATATACCTATTCGGCACATCCGGTTGCTGCTGCGGTAGCAATTGAGAATTTGCGGATTCTGGATGAAGAAAAGGTGGTTGAAACTGTCAGGAATAAAACAGCGCCTTATCTTGAACAGCAATGGATGAAGCTGGCAGAACATAGTCTGGTTGGTGAAGCGCGCATTTGCGGGATGATGGCAGCAATTGAGTTGTCGCCGCAAAAAGCTGAGCGTAGTGCATTTGCCGGTGATGCAGGAGTGGCCGGTCTGATTACCCGTGATATTTGTTTTGCCAATGGTCTGGTAATGCGCTCGGTTGGTGATGCCATGGTGATTTCGCCACCGCTGGTCATTACAAACTCTGAGATTGATGAACTGATCTCTCTTGCAATTAAATCATTGGATATGGCTGAAAAAGCCTTGAGCGAACAAGGGCTGATGAAAGCAGCAAAATAAATGAACTTTCTATATGCAAATGACAGGCCGGGAGAATATCCGGCATCATTTTACAAAGCTACTGCTGATGAACTGGACGCTTTTCCGCAAGCTGCCGGTGAGATCAAATGTGATGTCTGTGTGATCGGGGCCGGTTATACCGGCCTGTCAACGGCGCTGCATCTGGCTGAAAAGGATTTTGATGTGGTTCTGCTGGATGCGCACCGGGTCGGCTGGGGGGCATCGGGGCGCAATGGTGGCCATATTGGCACCGGTCAGCGGGTTGAGCAGATGCAGCTGGAAAAACTGGTTGGCATGGATGCGGCAAAACAATTATGGCGGCTGGGGCTGGATGCCAATCAGATTGTTTATGATCTTAGTGAAAAACACCAGTTTGACTGTGAGATCAAACCCGGCACCATTCACGCCAATCATCGCGCCCGTTATGGCGAGCATTCAAAACGCGAAGCAGAGCATCTGCAATCAGTATATGATTATGACAAAATCTCGTTTCTGGATAAAGATGCGATAAGGGATTTGCTGGAAACAGAAGCCTATTATTCCGGCACGCTTGATATGGGGGCCGGGCATCTGCATCCGCTGAAACTGGCCTTTGGTCTGGCGCAGGCGGCTAAAAAGGCAGGTGTCAGGATATTTGAGCGCTCCGAAGTAAAAACTCTTGAACAGAGCGATCCGGCTCGTATAATTACTGACAAGGCAAATATTACAGCCCGGTTTGTGGCGATTGCCTGTAATGGATATATTGGCGATCTGGACAGGGATGCTGCGGCCCATGTGATGCAGGTGAATAATTTTGTCATTGCCACCGAACCGCTGGGCGATGAGCTGGCAAGCCGGATTATTGCCAATGATGCGGCGGTGGCAGATTCGAAATTTGTTATCAATTATTACCGACTGTCGATGGACAAGCGTCTGGTATTTGGCGGGGGTGAAAACTATTCCTATAATTTCCCGTCGGATATAAAAAGCTTTGTCCGCAAGCCGATGCTGGAAATCTATCCGCAACTGGCTGATACCCGGATTGATTATGGCTGGGGCGGGACACTGGGCATTACCTTTAATCGTCTGCCCTATCTGCGTTATCTCAAACCCAACATATTAAATGCTGGCGGGTTTTCCGGCTGGGGGGTTTGTATGGGGACATTTGCCGGATCGCTTATGGCGCGGGCAATCAATGGCACTGCGGCTGATTTTGATGTGATGGCGGCAATACCTTCAAGGAAATTTCCAGGCGGCAGTCTGACCCGGGCACCACTTCTGGCGCTGGCGATGTTTTACTACGCGCTAAGAGACAGGTTTTAGGACCATCAAGCCTTGTCAGACTTGCTTGCCAGCAGCATGTAATTGACATCGGTGTCGCCAGAGCGCCGCCAGCTGCCATTTAACGGATTATAGACCACGCCTACCGGGGCATCGCATATCATTCCGGCATCACCCAGCCATTCGGCCAGTTCTTCCGGCTTGATAAACTTTTCCCAGTGATGGGTGCCTTTGGGCATCCAGTTGAGGATATATTCAGCGCCGATTATGGCCAGACCAAAGGCCTTGAGGGTGCGGTTCATGGTGGCAAGGAACATCAGACCACCCGGTTTTACCAGTGAGGCGCTGGTCTGGCTGAAACGGCGAGGGTCAGGGACATGTTCGATTACTTCCATGTTCAAAACCACATCAAACAACTCACCGGCTTTGGCCAGCTGTTCAGCGGTGGTTACCCGATAATCGATTTTTACATTGCCTGCATCGGCATGTACCATGGCGGTCTTGATGTTTTTTTCTGACGGATCGATTGAGGTCATTGCAGCGCCAAGTCTGGCCAGTGGTTCACTCAACAGACCGCCGCCGCAGCCAATATCAAGGATTTTCAATCCGGCAAGCGGTTTGTCAGCCTTGTTGTCCATGGCGAAATGGGCGCAGATCTGGGTGCGGATATAGTCGATACGTACCGGATTGAACTTGTGCAAAACCCCGAATTTACCGGTTTCATCCCACCATTCATCGGCGATTGCCGAGAATTTTTCCACTTCAGAAGGGTCAACCGAAATTGCACCACTTACCATTTGATGTCTCCTTGACGCATATGTCTTATGCCATATTGCAAATTATGGCCTGTTTGGCTATGACTAGCCCGCTCCATTCAACAACGCAACCAACACGATAAAAAAACAGGAAACAAGGCCCATGAGTCGGCTGGTGATGAAATTTGGCGGAACCTCTGTCGGGGATATGGATCGCATTCGCAATGTGGCAGCCCATGTCAAGCGTGAAGTCGATGCCGGGCATCATGTGGCGGTTGTGGTATCGGCCATGGCAGGGACTACGGATAATCTGGTAAATCTGTGCAATGAAGCCGATCCGCGCCATGACAGGCGTGAATATGATTCCATTGTGGCAGCCGGTGAGCAGATATCATCAGGACTATTGGCGATTGCCCTGCAAAAAATGGGGGTAAAGGCGCGCTCATGGACAGGATGGCAGGTGCCGATAAAGACTACCAGCGATCACGGTTCGGCCCGGATTGAAGAAATTGATGCCGATAATATGGCAGCCCGCATGGAAGATGGTGAAGTATCGATTATTGCCGGTTTCCAGGGGGTGACGGCTGAGAATCGCATAGCAACGCTGGGGCGTGGCGGCTCTGATACTTCTGCTGTTGCAATGGCTGCAGCGCTTGATGCCAGATGTGATATTTATACTGATGTTGATGGTGTTTATACAACTGATCCGCGCATAGCAAAACATGCGCACAAGCTGGACCGGATATCATATGAGGAAATGCTGGAAATGGCATCGCTTGGTGCCAAGGTCCTGCAAACAAGATCAGTTGAACTGGCGATGGTTTATAAGGTACCATTACAGGTGCGATCAAGCTTTGATCCGCCCGACAATATCCCGAATGTACCGGGCAATAATTTTGGACCAGGCACCTTGGTGTGCGATGAGGAGTTGATTGTGGAACAACAGGTTGTAAGCGGTATTACCTATTCACGCGATGAAGCCAAGGTATCTGTGCGGCATGTGCTGGACAAGCCGGGAATTTCAGCGGCTATTTTTGCCCCTCTGTCAAAAGCCGGGGTTGTGGTTGACATGATTGTGCAGAATGTATCGCCGGATGGCAAATATGCCAATGTGACCTTCACAGTTCCAGCCAAGGATCTTGACCGGGCAGTTGAATCACTGGAACAGAGCAAGGATGATATTGAGTTTGACACTCTGGAGCATTCTTCAAATGTTGCCAAAATCTCGGTTGTCGGGGTTGGCATGCGTTCACATGCCGGTGTTGCCTCAAAAATGTTTGAGACTCTTGCAGCTCATAATATCAATATTCAGGCTATCAGTACTTCTGAAATCAAGACATCGGTGCTGATCGATGAAGATTATACCGAGCTTGCCATACGCTCGCTGCATACTGCATACGGGCTGGATGAGGAACAGGAATAGTTGAAAATCATGCAATCAGTTATTCCCAATATCTGCTGGCGACTTAAACGCATAAAAACCAGGAACACCGCCTGATGCCACCTACCGCTCAAGGCCCGCGTGTTCTGCTCCGGCAATTGCGCGAGGTTATGGCGGAGCAGGATAAAGCGCAAAACAGGCTGAACAGGATAACCGAGATCATTGCTGCCAATGTGGTGGCTGAAGTGTGCTCGATTTATGTCTTGCGCTCAGATGAAATGCTTGAGCTTTATGCGACCAAAGGCCTTAAACCCAGTGCTGTCCATCGAACTCGGATGAAGATTGGTGAAGGTCTGGTTGGTACTATTGCTGCAACCAGCAAATTGCTTAATCTGTCAAATGCCCAGTCACATGCTGCTTTCAAGTTTTTGCCCGAAACCGGCGAAGAGATTTTCCATTCTTTCCTTGGGGTGCCCATTCTTCGCAATGGTGTAACCGCCGGGGTGCTGGTGGTGCAAAATGAAACCTTGCGCAAATATACCCCCGAAGAAGAAGAAGCACTGCAAACCACTGCCATGGTTCTGGCCGAGATTATTGCTTCTGGCGAGCTTGATGATAATGGCAAGATAAAAACCGCTCTTAACCAGCCATTATATCTTAAAGGCGAGCCGCTTGTTGCCGGGATTGCCCTGGGCCAGGTGGTGCTGCATGAACCAAGAGTGGTGGTAACTGATTTTGTGGCCCGTGATATTGGTGAGGAGCAGCAACGCCTGATACAGGCGCTTGGACAATTGAGGGTGCAGGTCGACAAGCTGGTAATGACGGCTGATATTGCCCGCATGGTTGATTATTCCGATGTGCTTGAGACCTACCGGATGTTTGCCCATGATCAGGGTTGGGCCAGACGTATTGAGGCCATTATTGCCACCGGGCTGACGGCAGAAGCTGCAGTTGAGCGTATCCAGAATGAAACCCGGGCCAGAATGCTGAAAGCACCTGATCCGTATCTGCGTGAAAGGCTGCATGATCTTGATGATCTGGCCAACAGGTTGTTGCGGATATTGACGGGTACTGCCGAGACTGCGGCCAGAGAGGATTTGCCGGAAAATTCGATAATCATTGCCCATAATATGGGACCGGCTGAATTGCTGGATTATGACCGGGACAAGATTCGCGGAGTAATTTTTGAAGAAGCCGGTGCATCCAGCCATGTGGCAATTGTGGCGCGGGCGCTTGATATTCCAACAGTTTGCCAGCTGGAAAATATTGTTGATCTGGTTGAGACCGGTGATGATATTATTGTTGATGGCGCGCGCGGTGATGTGCAGATAAGGCCATCGGCTGAAATCAAGGAAGCCTATGAGCACAAGGTCAGGTTTCAGGCGCGCAAACAGGCCAGGTTTGCCCGATTGCGCAATGTGGAGCCGATTACCTCAGACGGTCGCCGGATAAGCCTTAATGTCAATGCCGGTCTGTTGATTGATTTACCGCATCTTGATGAATCAGGGGCTGATGGCATCGGACTGTTTCGTACTGAATTGCAATTTATGCTGTCGCGTACATTGCCTGGAAGGCAGGAGCAGCAAAGGCTGTATAAATCGGTGATGCAGGCGGCAGGAAAGCGCCCGGTGGTGTTTCGCACTCTTGATATTGGCACCGACAAGATGCTGCCTTATCTGAAAAGTGCAAGGGAAGAAAACCCGGCAATGGGATGGCGCGGTATCAGAATGTCTATGGAGCGCCCGGCATTCATGAAATTGCAGGTCAGGGCATTCCTGCGGGCGGCAAGCGGTCGAAGCCTGCATCTGATGTTCCCGATGATTGCGGAAATTGATGAGTTTACCGAAGCCAGAAAACTGGTTTTGTCAGAATATCGCATGTTGCAGAAAAACGGCAAACCGGTGCCTGACAAGATTCACATCGGGGCGATGATTGAAGTGCCCTCGCTGTTGTGGCAGCTTGATCATCTGGTGGAGGAAGCAGATTTTCTGTCGATCGGGTCGAATGATCTGATCCAGTACCTGTTTGCCTCTGACAGGGGCAATCCGAAGCTGAATAAATATTATGATACTCTAAGTCCGATCATGCTGCGACTATTGCGC